>JAWBLQ010000014.1:0-21137 GCA_038830105.1 Zestosphaera sp.
AATCGGCCGTTTTCATATATTAGCTCACCGTCGGCGAAGACCTTCCCTATCTTCATGTTCTTTATTAGATCCCAGTGTATTGATGACTTATTGGTTCCTCCAGTCTTTAAGTATGAGGCTCCTAAGGCCACGTGTATAGTGCCTCCTATCTTCTCATCGAATAGTATTTCCTTGGTGAACCTAGTTATGTCGTAGTTAAGGCCGAAAGCCAATTCACCTAATCTTCTTGCTCCTTCATCTGTTTCAAGCATCTTTTTAAGGAACTCACCACCTACTTCAGCATCAGCTTCCACTACCTCGCCTCTCTTGAAGACTAACCTAACATTCCTTACTTCAACCCCTCTCCATACGGCTGGGAAGTCGAACTTGATTATCCCTTCAGTGAAGTCCTCGTGAGGTCCTGTGAAGACCTCTCCTCCAGGCATGTTATTTTTACCGTCATCATTGACCCAAGTCCTCCCCTCAACCTTAAGGAGTATATCAGTATCGTCGCTGATAATTCTTATCTCGGAGATCTTGCCAAGGCTGTCCGCTATTTTCCGTTGAGTGTCTGCCTGCGAGACCCAGGCCTTAACAGGGTCTTCAGCGTGTAGCTTAAGTGATTTAAAGACGAAGTCCTCATACTCTAACGGTGACATACCGGCTTCCTGGGCCATGGATCTAGTAGGGTACGCAGTGACAACCCACCTGAGAGAGCCCTCACTATCCCTCCTCATGAATATCTCACTTAGCTTACGCGTGGCTTGAGCCCTTAGCTTGATCCTCTCAGGCTCTACACTCACTAGGTACTTCGAGTGGGTTGAAGAGAGTATTGAAATTCTCACGTTAACGCTCTCACTCGTAAACTCATCTATCCTGGATTGATACCTTAAGAGATCCTCTGAAGCATACCTATAGAATATCTCGTTAAGAACCTCATCACTTAAATTCCACCTAGGGTAACCGCCTCTCATCACTATCTCTCTCCATAACTCACGCACTAATGAATACGCTTCGTAAGTTGAAGTGATCACAACTTCATCATCCGCTTTAACGCCAGTACAGTATTCAGTGATTAATTTAGCAAACCTATCCAGCACGTGAACGCCACCAAGGTGTATGCGATCGCAGGCTTATAAGTAAGCTACACATACTTAAGGATAGGACGAAAACCTTAAACCCTAGTAAACATTAATTTATTATTGACTAATTATACAATGACACTAAAATACCTGTTGAGTGTAGCTTATACACAGATTAGGTATATAAGGTCGTTTTTATAATATTAATGTGTGGTGACTTAGATGTCCTACCTGGAGTGGATGTTAAGGGTTTTAAAAGACTCAATCGAGTTAGCTGGCTTGCCTCATGAGGCCTATGAGTATATGAGTAAGCCTGACAGGGTTTTGATGGTTAAGATTCCTGTTAGGATGGATAACGGTAACCTAGCGTTATTTGAGGGGTATAGGGTTCAGCACAACAACGCGTTAGGACCTTATAAGGGTGGCATTAGGTTTCACCCAGAGGTCACTTTAGAGAGTGACACAGCGTTAGCTCTAGGCATGACTCTAAAGAACTCTCTAGCCGGCATACCCTACGGCGGGGGTAAGGGTGCTGTCAGGTGTGACCCGAAGAAAATGAGCGCTAGAGAGCTTGAACAGCTGAGCAGAGGCTATGCCAGGGCTGTTGCTCCGATAATCGGCTCTGAGATAGATATACCAGCCCCCGACGTTAACACGAACCCGCAGATAATGGCGTGGATGGTTGATGAGTACAGTAAGCTGAAGGGCTATAACGTTCCAGGAGTGTTTACAGCTAAACCACCGGAGTTATGGGGTAACCCAGTAAGGATTTATTCAACAGGTTTTGGTGCTGTTACAGCTGCTAGAGCCGCGGCCGAGAAGTGGCTGGGCGGATTCGAAGGTAAAGTAATAACTGTTCACGGTTTTGGTAATGTAGCTCAGTATGCTGCGTACTGGGCGAGTAAGTACGGTGCTAAAGTAGTTGCTGTAAGTGATACTTCAGGGACTGTTTATGATTCCAACGGTTTAGACGTTGAGCTAGCTATGAAGGTTAAGAACGAGACCGGCAAGATAGTGAATTACCCCAAAGGCGAAAAGATCAGCGACCCTGACGCGTCTCTATATGTAGACGCAGACATACTGATACCCGCTGCCATCGAGAACGTGATAACACATGAAAACGTTGGCAAGGTCAAGGCAAGGTTGATAGCTGAAGGAGCTAACGGTCCCACAACTCCTGAAGCCGAGAAGATTCTCTACAGCAGGGAAGACTTCATAGCTGTAGTGCCAGACATACTGGCCAACGCTGGTGGAGTGATAATGTCGTACCTGGAGTGGGTTGAGAACCTTCAGTGGTACTTCTGGGATGAGGAAGAGACTAGGAGTAGATTAGCATCGATCATGGAGAAGAACTTTAAGAGGACCGCTGAGAGATGGGAGAAGCTGAAAGATGAGAGGAAGGATAAGAAAGTAACTATGCGTGACGCTGCCTTCGTACTGGCTGTTGAGAGAGTATATAAAGCCATGAAGATTCGTGGCTGGCTCTAGGTAAACATAGCTGAATCACTTGAAGTTTTTCTGAGCTGAAATAATTAACTCAAGGCATTGATTCAAGCACATTTACTATTGAAAGCCTCTCATCTCTTCAAGGCGGGGGGGAGGTCAGGGAATTAAGGAGACCTATTATAAGTAAAGTCGCTATAGATAATGAGGTCGCGCCTTGCACCAAGAAATTAGCTTTCGCACTGACCCTACTTAACACTTCAGTAGTTATCCTACCGCCATCAGTTATGAAGAGAGGTGCCGCGTTTATGAGAGCCAGTGATAGGTTCACCACGAAGAACCAGTTCATGTATATGAGCGTGTCCACTACGTAGGTCGGTGTCGTTGACGATATTAACTCGTTCAGATATACGCCTAACTTAGACCCTGCAGGCTTATGTAGCACGTAGATATCTGTAACGTCTGTCTCTACCACCCTGTATCCCTCTATAACACATCTATGCGTCTTCAGAACAATGACTGAACTCTCGTTACTCAACTCACTGAGGAGCGAGATGAAGCTACTCAGTCTTGTTATCTTTGACCCATTAACTTCAAGGATTATCGAGGGAGTTGATATGTTTGCTTGAACTGCAGGCAGTGAGGCATTGCTCCTGTCTAGATCTATTATGACTGGCACTACAGTTACTTGCTGAGATAGTAAGCTAATTATAGCGAGAGCGAGGAGCGCTACTAGTGAGTTCCCCAGTATCCCAGCACTGAGTATAGAGAGCCTTGATCTCCTCGAAGCCTCGTTGAATGAGGTCTCAGAAGGCTTTACGTAAGCTAGCGGGAATATTGCGAACACACCGATCCCCCATGAATCCACCTTCACACCCTCGATGAGAGCGACTACAGCATGCATTAACTCGTGAATAGCTATAGCAATGCCTATGAAAACTAGCAAGGAAGGTAACACGTTAAGCTCTATGGTAACACCGGGTATTATCGGTATGAAAGGAGATGTCGGCGTCCCTCCTGTTGAGATTGCGGTGAACACGCTTCTTAAGGAACCGACAAGAATAAAGTATAGGTAAGCCACTAAGAACGCCATATTAGATATTCCAGCGATGAAGATGATGCGCTTTACCGAACCCCTGCTAAGGGATGATGCTCTACGCAACCTGGAGGCGTTGCCTAAATCCACTGTGATGGATAGAAACCTTACGTCAACGCCATGCTTCTCAAGGGTTTCACGGAATTTCACTCTCCTCTTAACTAGGATGTAGAGAAGCGCTTCAATCAGCAACAGACTAGCTATGTAGATGTAGGGCTCATTCATTCACGCGACCTAATAATCAATAATAGTCTTTAAATATTAGTTTTTAAGAAGGATCACTAGATAATGTTAGGTATGGTATATGTATGCAGGGATATCGCGTAAAGCAAGACAAAACATACTAGGTGGGTTGTTAGTCTTCGCGTTACTGATAACGGTTGCAATGGTGTTAGGTATTTACGGGCTTTATATAGAGAGAGCATCAACCACAACCACCCTTAACACCCTTACGACAACCACACCAACTACGATATTTAATCAAACACTGACTAACTCAACCACCCTCACGACAACGCTCACTACAGCGCTCGGCGAGGTAACCGAATCAACTAACACAACGACTCATGGGTAACTAATATCTGAATTCGTTGATTAATTAACTGCTACCCCAACATTTATTACGTAATTTTAGGCGGGGTTCTCTCATTAAATCTACATAGTACTCAAGGTTTACTATGAAATCTCTGAAAGCCCTCACAGGAACTACTAAAACCCCCTCAATAGACCCTCTAAGAACGTCTGACAAGGTCACCAATACTGGGATGAACCACTTAACCCTAGCTATTAACTTATGGTTTTCCTTGAAGGACTCGCATATATTAACTAAGTGCTCGCACTTAAGCCTGTGTTTATTAGCTGCTTGTTTAAGCCTTCCTCTTTTACTATGACTAGGTGACCAGTGCTTGCAGTCAATGATTAAACCGATCCCAGAGATAGGGCTAACTGCCACTACATCGTACTCGTACCTCCTCACCCTGCTTCTTAAACCCCTAACACCTTCTAGACCGGAAAGCCTGAGGTACTCAAGAACCAGCTCCTCGAAGTCCCTCCAGTCAAGCAAGTTTGAGACGTCGTATATATCAGCTCCTGCCTCGATCGCTTTAAAAGCAAGTGGGAGAAGCGATTTGAAGCATTGACGACCATCAACGCTAACGTAGGTGGCTTCCAGTCCAGATAAATCTACTTTACTCGCGTAATCGACAGAGGTTTCGCTGTTGAGACATCTATTAGACGACGCCTCACGTAATAATGCAAGCCATAATTGAATCTCCTGACCCAGCAAATAAGTTACCTCCTAACTCGCTCGGAGATGTCATCAGCTTTTAAGCCGTTCTTCACCTCTCAGAGTTCACCTCCTACATCATCCAAACCTATACTCTGCTTAGATAGAACTTAAACCTTGTTAATAATCCAGCGACGCGTATCACAGAAGTCTATGGGATCTTCCTCAGCCCTGAAGAATGGAGGGGATAGTTTTTATACCTTGATATGATTATTTGTTAGGGAGTAAGTGCAGGTATTCAAAGAAGCGTATGGAACTATCTCAAAGTTCCTGACGTACTCGTTCAGCGAGCTCTCTCTAGAGGAGGTGGAGAAGTTCATAAGCAAGTTAATCAGCGTTTATTATGACTCCCGGAAGATCCTAGTTCTCGGCGCCGGTAGGTCTGGGCTTGTGGGTAGGGCCTTTGCCATGCGGCTCTCACATTTAGGTTTCAACGTTTACGTGTTTGGGGAGACCATAAATCCCCCTCTTAACCCTGGAGATATGTTGATAGCCATATCAGGTTCTGGGAGGACCAAGCTGGTCGTTACTGCAGCGGAGGCTGCTAAGTCTCTAGGGGCCGTGGTCGTGAGCATAACGACGTACCCTAACTCCCCGTTAGGGAGTATGTCCGATATAACGGTTAGGGTTCCCGGGAGGACTAAGGTCAGTGGTGAAGATGATTACAACGTCAGGCAGTTGAAGGGGTTATACGAGCCGCTAGCCCCTCTAGGAACTTTATTCGAGGTAACTACACTTGTCATGCTGGATTCAGTGGCAGCTGAGTTAATGGCTAGATTGGGAAAGACGGAAGAAGACCTGAAACTGAGGCACGCTAATATAGAGTAAGGGGGTATGTGTGTCTATCCTCTGCTACTCCGAGGCGTTACGCCTGGTTAACGAGGCAGTGAACTCTTACGACAGGTTTAAGAAGGAGGGGAAGATCAGCGATCTACGGGAAGCTCTAGCACTCCTCCTCAGGAGTTACGTGTTGCTTCTGAGGGGGGTCTATTTACCTGAGCTAGACATCACGAACCTGGCGTCGATAGCTCTTGATAAAGAGCTCATAGATAGGGAATTATACGCGAATATAGTTACCTCCAATCTAATCCTCAACGGATACATGTCTATGGACTTGAAAATAGTTGAAGAGACCGTTATGAGGATGCTTAAAGAACTCTCTAAACACGACCCCTACATAAACCAGCAGATGAATTTATTTAGATATTAGGGCGCTAGGTATGGTTAAGAGAATCACGGAAATAGCTGGGAAATGGATTGCCTCAGTAGCTCAAACCTACTACGTAGAGAGCGGTGTTTACGAGCTGGTAGAGGACTACGGATGTACTGATCCACGAGTAACTATCGAGAAGGGATTTAAGGGTGATTTAATCAGGTATTGTTGTGGTGGATTCGAGGAGCTTCCTTGCAAGCTCTTAACCTTGGAGGAGGCCAAAGAGAACGAAGTCATAGACAATTACAGAGTTGAAATATGCAGGAGCGGTAGGGCCTTACCCGAACTCCTCATCAATATAGGCGCTTTAGCAACTAGGGAAACGATTAACATGCTACTTCCATATTCTGCGTGGACTCACCAGTCTAGGATAGAGTATCTCTTCGTCTTACGAAGTAACGGTAAGGGATATTTAATAGAAGGTGAGGAGAGCAGAGTCTATACACCCCTGAACGACATATTAGTCAGCGTACACACACATCCGGATAACTGTATCCTATCTCCGCATGATGTGAGATCGTTGAAAAACATATTAATGAACAGAGGTTTCGGTGGTGGTGTTATAGCTCAGGATTGCTACTTTACGGTGTTAAGGGTTGGGCCCTTCCTAGAGGAGGACATGATGGAGCTCATCGAGTTCGGAAACGCGTTGAGGAGGTTACGAGCAGATGAGATTAATAATTACCTTCGTCAGGGATACATAGGTACTAACTTACGCATCTACACGAATTACTCAAGCATTTCGATGAGATAGCCTTGATTAACTCTATGAATAGATCACTAGAGTTAGTTTTCTTATATCTTCTCAGCATCTCTAGGAAGGCCTGCGTAGGAGGAGATCCAAGATCGCAACACATCTTGACGTGAACGTCCTTTATGAATAGTGTGGAGAAGACCCTACATACGTTACACGTGAATCCCATGAACCCTGACTCAAAATCTATTACCCTGACCTTATGTGTCTCCTCGACGAGGACGTGCTTCTTAAGCACATTCAGCTCCTTATGCGTCACTTCCTTCATATCTAGGTACCGCGAAGCTGCTAAGATCTTAATATAGAGCGGTATCAGGATCCTACATTCAATAGTGTTCTTAACTAGATCGCCTAACTTAACACCCCTAACAAGCTCCATAACTATAAATTCATCGTCACAAGAATATATTTCAGGCGCTACTGGGTACGCCCTCCTAATTAAGTCACACTCTTGAAGCAGCGAATCACGCTTAGAATCCGTTCTAAGGGTTTTAACCGCGACCACGCCTAGATCCCTGAATTCAGCCGCAAAAACTATTGAGGAATGGCCTCTACCTAAGACCCTTAACCCTTCTACTTTATAATCTCCTAAGCTAACACACCTTTCAAAACCCAAACGCCTTAACTTAGCGAGCCTCCTACCAAGGACTTCCGGTTTTAGCACCGGGAAACTCAGCAAACCATGGCACCATTGATACATACACAACACCTGGAAAGACTACACAGCCACGACATTCAAGTCTCTTAATCATTTTACCACGTAAAATTACATCGAGCCATTTATTAATTTTATGGCGTGGCCCCCTCTGTAGCGTGGTTCTCCTAACAACCCCGAGCTCAAGGTCGTCCTCCACTCGGTGACCTGTGAACGTCAGCGCCAGGAGTTAGGTTGCTCCCTTCCGGGCCTGGCCGGTTCCCCCTGCAGAGACGGTTAACGTCCCCCCTCCAGGGGACGCTCCGTCATCGCCGACCCCACAGGGCGAGCTTCATCGCAAACCTTGAGGAGGTTGCTAGGGTCCCTCACGCTACAGAGGGTTACTAGCCCCGCTTTACGCCCTCGGCTCAGAGGAGGCGGCGACCCTCCCGGCCCTACCCACGCCAACTAGTAATTCTTATCAAGGTTTTTATTCTTACTGTAATTCATTGTAATGATAGGTAATTTGATGCTAATTACTGAGCGCTAGAAACTTCTCCAGCCTATAAAGTCTGAAACTCCTTACGTAGGCTTATTCTCGCTACGCCGTTCTTTATTTTTACTTCATAGCTGTTCAACCCGACAGTGCCTGGAAGTATTAACTGTTTTCGTATATTACGTCCTTTATACTTGAAGAATAACTCTATCTTGGTTGTATTTATAGGTTTTACGGTCAGGGTCTGAGGACTGTTGTCTGATACTTCAAGCAATATTTTGATATGATCTGGGTATTCTCTAACCTCGATCAGAGGTTCTTGAGTTAAGTATTTCCCAGGGTGTTCAAGCGGCTTGAGATCTCTATCTTCACCCGGTCTCTCTCCCTTAACCAATCCTCCCATACCCCACTAACGTCACCTAATCAGACCTCGTAATTAGTTACGTGTAATCCCAGCGAGGTGCGGTTTCACGTAATCGGGTTTTAGAGTCTCTTTGATACAGCTCCTCATACCGCACCTCACTATCACCGACTCATAGTTAGAGAAGGAGCTTATAAATACGCCGTGAGAATCCTAAACAATTTATTAATAACTTGCGAGCTGGATAGGGTAATGGGTTGGAGGCCTAGTCCACAGTCTAACTGTTGGATGAGTTGGTGAGTCTCTAAACCAACCAGCAATGAAGACAGTAAACCATAAACTAGTAAACAGTCCCTGAAGAAGAACTCACATCTCTTTAAGGAGGTGATGATAATCACGCTTCTCATCATGTTTTTAAGCACTTATTCTAAGTGTGCTTTGGTACGTGAAACATCGCGGTATTTAAGGCGGTCCATATGATGGAGTGCTTTAAGGAATTCCCGGCTTTGATGAGACACATCAGTTAGAGAGGGTCTTGAACTAATGCCCAGGCATAAGGTGTCAAGGATCCCTGAATTCAGAGAGGTGGTGTACGATAGTAGGACGTGGGAGCTACTCTCAAGCCTTAGAGCGAAAGCTGTAAAGGTGATTAGAGCTCTAAGTAACTGCGGACTTAACGCCGTGGTACATGGCTCTCTAGCTAGGGGTGATGTCACGCAGTCGAGTGACGTAGATGTTGTGGTATCGTATCTAGTTCAGCCCTACAGAGTTGTACTTTGTTTGGAGGGAGCTGGATTCATTGCACACAAGCAATACATTGTTAAGGCCACTCCAGCGGCAACGCCTAAAGCATATATAGAACTAGATGCTGAGGGTAGAGAGGTGGTTTCATTCCCTCTTCAAGAATTATCACCTACTGAGTGGGGGTTCTACAGGTTTGGCGGCGTGATTACGTTACAGGAGCTGGAGAGCGGAGTTAGAGTGCCTGGCGTGAACAAGAACTTAGTCCTAATAATCCCCACCGACAGAGGTCACTTAGAATCACCGGTTGTTAATCACGAGGGCTACGTAGCGTTCCTGCTGGGCGTATCCATCAACGTAGTTCACGAGAGAGTCAGGTTGTTGTTAAGGAGGGATAGGATAGGCAGGACTGGAACGTACCTAAAGTACGTCCTGAATGCTGGTGAAAGCTTTGAGGAGGCACTCTCGAAATTAATGAAGGAAGGCAGACTCAGCTTATAATTAGTGCGCATGGAAGTTGCATAAGCAGGGGGTCAGAAAGCTTATTATCGCCTTAATTATTAGTTTCTGAGGTTCCTTTAAAGATGTACGTGAGCGTAACGCCGGAAGTAGCTGTTGAAGGACTGACGAAATTCGCGGGCGGTTTAGGAGTTCTTGAGGGCGATAAACTTGTTGAGGCCAGGTCTCTAGGCATTAACTACGCGGTCGTTACCCTGTATCACCCTAGTGGGTATACATCATACAACGTAAGTGACGCGGATTTAATCGAGGTCAGTGATGACTGGATCCTTCCAGAGGGAGTTGAGTTAGACCCGATCATCATCAGAGTCAGAGGAGGAGCAATAACCGTGAAGCCCTTCATATATGAGATTGCCGGCTCAAAGCTAGTTCTACTCAAGGTGACTGAACCTCAGTGGGCTGTCGAGCTCGTGAAGAAGCTCTACATCGAGAAAAACACTGAAGAGGTGTTCTATAAATACGTTATCTTAAGCAAGAGTGTTGCAACACTTATTGAGTCAGGGGTTTTCAATCCTGTTGAGGAGGTGCATCTGCAAGAGAGCTTCGCCGGCATGACGGCTTTCGCACTAAATGACTTAACTAACGTTAAGTTTGTGACTCATTCACCAGGTCCTTGGGCACATCCATTACTCCACAGGGATTGGCTCATCTCAGAGTTCGGTGAGGAGAGACTTAGTATATGCAGAGGTAACTATGTAAACCTGACTGAGTGCGTGATTAGGTTAGTTCCTAGAAGCTACGTCGTCTCAAGAAAACAACTTAAGGTCATGGAGAATATCATACAAGGCGTCGCAACTAAACTTCTTGATGCAACTAATGGGGTTAGTCTAAGTAGGTGGTGTGATAAAGAAGCACTTAATTTCATCTTAAGCGAGAATAACAACGTGGAAGGGTTTCTGCGGATTAGGTCCAGACTTAAAGAGGAACTCATCAATTACTTGAAGAGATTAGGAGTTAGGAAGCTGCCTGATCTCAGCACGCCTATAATCACGTGGGCCAGAAGAGTAGTGAAGTATAAGCGACCTCACTTCATAACCAGGTTCATCGAGGAAAATAAAGACCTAAATGTGTTCTACGTTCTAGGTGGGAGACCACACCCTCAGGATACTTACGGGAGGATGTACGCTAAGGAATTTCTCAGACTATCTAGGAAGTACGATAACGTAGTATACGTGATTAATTACGGGCTTGAAGATGCTAAGACGATACTTAGAGGTTCAGACCTACTTTTGTTCACACCGTTCCCTGGTTGGGAGGCGTCAGGTACCAGCTTTATGAAGGCCGGCGTCAACGGAACCCCAACACTCTCCTCAAGAGACGGAGCTGCCCTAGAAATGATTAAGGACTGTTATAACGGTTGGCTATTCGGGAGAGACGTATCTGAGTTTATAGACATATACACGAGCGTTAAGGCTAACGAAGTGGATGAAGAAGAGTACGGTGAATTCACCAGGAAATTAGTCAGCATTATCAAGACATATGTGGAGAATCCTAATGACTACGCCAAGGTATCGCTTAACGCCGCTAAGTCGTTCATTAGATTAGCTGATGTAAGAAACACTTTACTCAGATTGATACGTTAGGTGTCGTACAGGCAGAGGCCTGTATGCAGGCCGAGTAGGATCAAGTTAACACGTCATTGTTTACTGCAAGATAGTCCCTGATAAACTTAACTTCTCCGAAGTGAGTACCTTACTGGGGATGTTGACTGAGTCGCTTCGTGAGCGTCAGTATTAAGGAGGTTAGGAGGTCTGAGGGCTTATATGAAGTCGTTCTTTCGGTTAGTTATGGGGGCAGGAATTACGAGTTATGTCTCCATAAAATAACTCAGAACGTCGTTAATGTTAAGGCCTATTTAAGCGGTGAGTACTTGCTTGTGGGGTTGATTAATGAAAGGAACGAGGGGTTCGCGACTTGTTGCATAAATGTGAAGCATCTGGAGAGCGGCTGTATGGAATGCCCCTCGCTCCTACTCCCCCCTGCTAGGTTAGGACATGAGGAGTGAGGAGACCCGTCATATTTAAATCTCCACTCGGTCTAGTGATTTTAGTAGGGAGGGATTTGCTACCTCATGAGTTAGTAGCTAAACACGTAGTCCCTGAGTTAAGAGGTCTTCTAGTACATAGACTCAACGATAAAGGCTTCGGTCAGTTAAGGATCGCCAGGTCGTTGGGCATCTCACAGCCTATGGTTAGTAAGTACTTGAGCGTCAGCTCTAGTGAGTACTTAGACAGGTTAAGTAGTTTAGGTCTTGATGCTGGTGAGGTCCTTAGAACTATGGATATCCTCGCAGAATGTTTATTGAGCGGTAAATACTACGACTACTTCAAGTTGTTAAACACTTACTTAAACTCAATCCTGAAGGATGGATTACTTTGTAACTACCATAAGAGGTTAAGTTCGTTGGTTCCTAAGAGCTGTGACCTGTGTTTCAAGGCTTTTGAGAGGGCTGAGGATCCTTACGTGGAGGAGGTCAGGACCGCGTATGAATTACTGAGCCTGCATCCAAGGGGTTCCGATATCATTCCTGAGGTAGGTATGAACATAGTTGCTGCGCCTCCTAACGCAGGTAATTTCAAGGACGTAGTAGGATATTCTGGGAGGATAGTGAGGATTAACAACAAGGTCTTTGCGGTTGGCGAGCCTATCAGGGGAGGTAGTAAACACACTGCGAACGTCCTCCTCACAGTCATGAGGAGGTTCCATGGTGTGAGGTCTACAGTAGTGGTTAAGTACGATAGGTCATGTATTGAAAAATTACTTAACTCAGGGTTAAACGTCGTGGAGACAGGGCCTCACTCATCGGTGGAAGACTTCTTCACGTCGTTAGAGGACATGCTGTATAAGCTAAGTAAAGAACCTGATGTGATCGCTGACGCTGGTGGTCTAGGGATAGAGCCAGTGGTTTACGTGTTCTCCGGAAGCGCGATCAACGCCGTCAAGAAAGCTCTTAAATGCGTCGAGTAGGCACTGAGCTACTTTCTGACTGAGACCCCGGCTGAGGAAGCGATCGCTCCATATATCGCCCCACTAACGCAAGCAACCAGAACCCAGAGACACATCTCCACCGCACCACCTACCTCCCCGAAGAGGAGCGCGTCTAGAGCAACACATGGCGGGGCCGCTAGAGCGCCAGCAATGACTCCCTGAATGACGCCCCAACGCTTGTATCTAAACATTAAGTAACCTAGTTCAGAAGCCAGTCCTTGCGTAAAACCGTAGATCACATTAGTTATACCGCCTAAAGGAGCTATTAAGGTCTCGACGAGAGCGCCTATAAGCTCGCCGAGAAGCGCTGAGAGAGGCTTTCTTACTAGCGAAGCCGCTAAAGGAGCTCCTATAAACCACAAACCATAACTGATTAACCTAGCGCCAATAGGACCTATAAAGGCTTCTGAGGTATAATACACAGTCCACGTGGCTGTGAATATAACTCCGCTCACTACACCAGCCACAGCAAGCAACGCCAAGTCCACACCAGTAAACCTGGTTACGTGACCCATGACCTACGCCGTGATATCTATGATAACTGTAGAATAAAAACATTAATTAATATGTTATTTTGCAGTGTAGCTAAACGTATACACAACCTCCTCAAACTAGGAGAGGTATTAAGTAGGAAATCAACCATTGAGCGGTCAGCGCCAGTATTATAATTAGATCACCGGGTCCTAACGGCTTCCTTTTAAGGCTCTTCCTGAAGCTAAGGCCTCTAAGTTCTGCTGAGATACCTCCCCACACAGCTCTTTCATAGCTTAGGTTGAGTATAGGTAGTAAAGTGCTTCTTAGGTTGTTAGGGTTTATTATGTTAGTACCTACCCCCCGCTCTCTCCTAGCTACAAGAACCTCATTCAAGTCTCTACTTAATAATGGGAACAGCCTAAACGCGTAGGCTATGGAGAATGCCAAGCCCGGCGGCATTCTTAAGTCTCTCTCTAGCGATTTTATTAAGTCTCTGATATTTACTAGGCCTAACATGGTTAACGTAGCTCCCACTACTAAAAAGAACCTGAAGTTAACAACGAGGAAAGACTCTATAGCGCCACTTTTGACAGTAAGTACTTGAGTTGATATTATTACCTCGCCGGTATTGTGGAAATAAAGTCCGTTGAGGAACGCCCCCCATATACTAAGGGCTAGAAGTGTTAAGAGTAGCTTCATAGGTAGTCTCTTACTGCCTAACACAAGGCCTAGAGCTCCGTTAATTAACGAGGGGATTAACAGAGCCTCCACAGAGTTACTTACGAAGGCGATAACTGAGACCCCTAGGGCGTATATGAACAGTGATGACTCCCTATACCTGAGGAGCATCAGTAAACACCTGCTATGCTCTCAAGCATTAAGGCTGCTTTAAACGGATCTATCTCTCTGGCTTTACCCTCTTCAAGAAGGATTGCCCTGTCCGCTAACTCTGAGAGGACTCTGGGATCGTGCGTCGATATTATGAACGAGGTCCCCCTCACGCTCACGGTCTTTATGAAGCTAAAGAAATCCTTGAGTAAGTGTAGATCTAACCCCGCAGTTGGCTCGTCCAGTAAAATCAGCTCAGGGCTATAGGCCCAGGCAATGGCGAGAGTTAACCATCTACGTTGACCCAAGCTCAGTCTATATGGCGAGAGTTCTTTCTTCAGCGTGAAGAAGGGTAGCCTCTCACTCAATACCTCAACCGGAACACCCGTTTTCAGAGTTACATGTCTTAATTCCTTCACGAGAGTGTTCTCCAGAAACATATAGTCCGGTGTTTGATGTACGTAGAACACCTTCTTCTTATCGCTTGCTATTCTCACCTCACCAGAGCATTTTCTATGAAAGCCCGCTATGGATTTCAGGAGCGTTGTTTTTCCTGAGCCGTTCGGACCCACTAGAGCCAGGATCTCACCTCTTCTCAGTTCAAATGATACCCTTCTTATGATAGGTCTCCCCTCCTCATACCAGCACTCTAGGTCATCAACCTTAAGAACCACACCATCATGAGCCCCCTTCTCTCCACACGTCTTCTCAGCAGGTTCGTGAATAGGCTCTGCGTCAACGCCGGAGCGCCTGAGTCTCTTTAGTAAATCTCTTGAGCGGAGCTCATCACTTGAGAACTCCGCTACCTTTCTCCCAGAGTCTATCAGAATGAGTTTCTCTGCTAAGTCTATGAAGTACTTGATCTTATGCTCAACTACCAGAACGGCATGCCCTTCCTTAATTAACTCTGCAACGTATCCCCTTACCTCCCTTACGCCCCAAGGATCTATAGAGGCAGTTGGTTCATCGAGCATTACTAAGTAAGGGTTATGAGGGGTTGCTGAGGCCAGTGTCAACCTTCTCTTCTCACCGCCTGACAAACTCTCAACATGCGTTAACTCCTTACCAGTCAAGCCAAACCTCCCTAGAACGCTCATGGCGGTCCTCACAGCGTCCTTCTCCTCATACCCTAAGTTCTCTAACGTGAACAGAACCTCGTCTAAGGGGGTCGGCATTAAAACCTGCTTCTCAGGATCCTGCAGAACTAAACCCACTAACTTAGTAGCCACGGCATTCTCAAGTGCCTTAACAGTGTTCACGTCGTTAACCTTAACAACGCCATCGACCCACCCACCTAGCAGGGACGTGAGGACTCCTGAGACCGTGAGCAACAACGTAGTCTTTCCAGACCCTGATGAACCCCCTATTAGGATAAGCTCCCCGTCCAAGCCTTTGAAATCAATGCCCTTAATAATCTCCTCATTCATCCTGTAGCCAGCTACGTTCACTGCTACCTCGAACATTCTCCTCTCCGTTATAACAATATTATTAATACGATAATAAACATATTATCTTTAAGACGGATAAGATCTATAAGAGATGACTACTATATACAGTAGGTGATAGAATGAGGATTAAGTTTTTCGGCATATTTAGAGATCTCGCGGGGGTTGAGACAATCAATGTAGAACTACCAAGCCCTCTCAGCGTTAGTGAGTTGCTTTACATTCTCCCTAAAGAGATCAGCTGGTTTAATGAGTTCTTAAAGACTGTTGAGAAGGTCGGAGTGAGTATAATTGTCTTAGTTAACGATAGAGTGGTTAGCAGTGATTACTTAGTTAAAGATGATGACGAGGTTACACTATTACCACCTGCGGCCGGGGGGTAGGCATGGTCATTGAGACCCTAATAACCAGGGAACACGTTAATATCGAGGATTACCTGAGCAGGCTTCTCAGAGAGTCGTCGATGGCGGGGTGTGGTGCTTTAGTGATGTTTATGGGGTTCGTCAAAGGCATCGTTGGTAAGGAGGAAGTCTCCAAGCTTATTTACGAGGCTTATGAGAGCTTTGCTTTAAGTAAGATGCGTGAGATAGGTGAGGATGCTATCAAGAAATTCGGCGTCAGAGATGTAGTCATAATACATAGAATCGGGACGTTAGAGCCTGGGGATCCAACAATCTACATACTAGTAACTTCCTTGAGTAGGGGTGAAGCATTTAGAGCCGCAGAATATACGCTTGAGAGGGTTAAACATGAGGTCCCTATCTCAAAACTTGAAGTCAGGAGCGACGGGGAGTTCTGGGTTTTAGGTGATGGACGTAGAATCCCTAGAGGAAAGACTTAAACATGACTATACGTAGACCTTATCCTAAGCTTCCTCCTTAGATTTCCGTACAACACGGATTCCACTTATCATGGTTTCTGGGTATTGGCCTTTCTCATCCTTCTCGTATTTCTTCACCATATCCCATATGTTAAGAAGTGCTAAGGCTACACCGGTGAGCGCTTCCATCTCAACACCTGTCTTGGCCGTAGTCTTCACGACCACTGTTACTTTAATGCCTTCTTCAATCACTTCATAGGAGGTTGACACGTGCGTTATAGGTATGTTATGGGTTAGAGGGAGTAATTCAGAAGTCTTCTTAACCGCCTGAATGGCGGCTATAGTTGAGGTTGATAATACGTCTCCCTTCTCTACAAGCCCCTTCTTAACGAGCATTAACGTCTCTTTCTTGAGTTTAATGAAGCCCTCAGCCACAGCCTCCCTAGGTACTTCAGGTTTAACCGTCACGTCAACCATTCTCACGCTCATCGAACCACCCCTTAAACGAAGTAAGGCTCTCTTAGTGAAACCACTTTCCTTAACACCTCGCCCAGCAAAGTCTCATCCCTACTCTTTATAGCTTCACTGGCGTCAATATATGAGTTCTCTCTGTAGATACATACTTTGAATTTACCGCTTGGTGTTAATCTCAAGCGGGTGCATCCAGCACACAGATATGGATTGCTATACCCTCTAATCAGAGTTACCTCTACATCATTACTTAACACGTATGTAGGTCTGTTCTGGAAATCTTTCACGTACTTAGCTATGGCCCTACGTTCAACAAGACCCTCCACGTCCTTAAGGTCAACGTGTTCTCTTGAGTAAACAGACGTAGGAACCCCCACAGGTATTAATTCGATGAGGTTAACGGGAGTCCCCTTAGATAACGCGTAATCGAGAACCTTAACAACCTCACTCAGGTTAGCTCTCATGACGATGAAGTTTATCTTAACCTTAAGGCCAACGTGGAGGGCCTCTTCAAGGCCTTCTAACACCGGTTTTAAAGGGGCTTTAGTCACGTACCTGAATACATCCTCCCTGAAGGAGTGAAGGCTAACGTTAGCTCTATCGAGACCTGCATCTAGGAGTGCACTGGCCTTAGGCTTGAGGAGCGATCCGTTGGTTGAAAGAGATACTTCATCCGATGCGCTCTTTAACTCTCGAACTATGTCAACTATGTCCCTTCTCACTAGAGGCTCACCTCCAGTAAGTTTGTGCTTCCTCACTCCGAGCTTACCCGCCACCCTGGCCAGGAACCCGTAATCCTCGGGGTTTAGGGATTCCTCCTCAGGTCTCAGCACCCCCTCTCTATGGCAGAAAATACACGCGTGATTACACCTCTGCGTGACGCTTATTCTAAACCTATCTACTATCCTCCCGTACTTATCTACGAGTCTCGACACGTTCATCAATACCATCCCTTACCTTTAATGAACTCGTCGCTCAACCCACCCTCACCTAAGCTGATTAGGTACTCCCTATTAATTCTTTCACCAGCCATAACCCAGGGCAGTAAGACGTCAAGGATATTCCATCTCCTAAAGTATATTATGGCTGAAGAAACCCCTATCAAAGCCTTCCCTCGAGCGTACGCCACCATACTCATGGTGTTCGGCTTAACAGGTATCCCATACATGATGATGTCCTCTGCCACCTCAGCTATTGATCTAGGTGTTAGATCCGTTGGATCCACGCTCATACCTCCAGTTAATATTAAAGCGTCGTTACGATCTAGTAGCCTTACTGAGGCTTCTTTAATCAGGTCTGAATCATCTGGAACCTTGACAACATCCTCAACCAACCCTCCGTACTCACGCACTTTCTCCTCGACAACTGGAAGCACCTTATCCTCAACCAGACCCTCAAAGACCTCTGTACCGGTTATGATGACTCCTATCCTCAGCTTCCTGAACGGTCTAACCTCCACAATAGGTAAGTGACTCTTTAACTCAGCTTTCAAGTGCTCAAGGTAATCTCCTGGTATTGTTAGGGGTATTAAATCAACGATGCCGGCTATACCTCCTTCTTTGATAGCACTACCCCCGCGCTTAGTGGTGACGACGTAAACTCCGGTAGAGTTTATCTTTCTTAAGCCCTCGCCGTTCACTTTAAGTAGGCCGCTAACTGAGGACTTAAGTATTGCCTTGCCCTCCTCACCTTCAGTAACTACCACGCCCTTACCTGAGACGTATTTACCCAGCTCTAAGACTGCTTGTATCTCATGCAACTCTCTTGAGGAACGCTCAGATTCGTCGTACACGTACACATAGCTATGCCCAGTCCTCTTAAGAACCTCGATATCTGAGGCGCTCAAGACGTGCCCGTGTTTAAGAATAGCCCCCTTAAAAGAATCGCTGATCATTGAGACGTCGCAGGCTAACACCTTGCCGACAGCTTCCTCAGCTCTCACTACCTTCATAATCATCGCATACCACTGTGTAGGTTAATGTAAAAATCCTTAATTAGTTTTCCACAGTTAAAGTCATTAGAAGTACACGCTTAATTCACTCTTATATTAAAGGGATTGTGATACTATTCGGTGTAGTGTGTTGGTTAATTACTGTAAGCGCTCCATGACTAAGTATACATGCTATAGTGGATTGCTTTCGTTCGCGATCTCTTATATCTTTATAGCCTGGTCTATCTCAGTTAACCCCTGGTTCAGTTTATTTAGGAACGCCTTGAGCGATTTAGGCAGGGTTGGTCTAGACACTGCATATATATTTAACTCAGGTTTAATGTTGGCAGCGTTAATCGCCTTTACTTATTTACCCTGTCTTTTAGAGTTCTTCAACTCTAGAATAGGTCACATGACCGTTGGAGTGTTTCTAGTTGCTATGTTTCATTTACTGCTTATAGGTGTGTTCCCCGAGGGAACGAGTCCGCACGGCTTTGTCTCCTACGAGTTCTTCGTTTTAATGACTGTGACCATGTTCTTAACCGGCATATCCCTGGCAGTTGAGGGTATGTTAAAATACGGCTTCTTACTGGTTCTGGTCTTCATCCTCAGCCTCCTTGGCTCCACGATAATTAAGTGGCCTTCAGTATCCCTCCTCGAACTCTATAATATATTCCTCTACAACATCGGCGTAGCGGTACTGACATACCTTCAAATAACTCGTCATAGGTAGGTCAGTAAGGCTAAACCCTCAAACTTAACGCCTCACACAGTTATTTCAGGTTTCTTAGAGCCATTCAGAGAGCTACGAATTTCACTCTATGCCTTAGTTTAAGCTATGAGACTATAGGCACTAAGGGTTAATCAGTGAAGTAAACATAGAGAGCAGGTCGTCGAGAGATGGAGTGTGAGACAAGCGTTTAACATTGTTGATAATTAATGAAGTCAGAGTCCATAATAATGCTCTTTAAGGTTATTAACGGGGAAACACGCAATTCCCTCTCATTCCTACTTCCTCCTTATGAGGACAATAAGTACTAAAACAGCAACCACTATGAACACCAGAATCAGTAACATCTCTGTACTTAGTAATGGTTGAGCAACTGTAGTTGGTGTCGTTGGCGTGGTCGGGGTTGGGGAGGGGCTTGATGTGGGTGTTGTTGGTTTCGTAGGGGTGGTTGGGGTTGTAGGTGTTGTCGGCGTTGTTGGTGTGGTCGGCGTGGTTTTAGGCGTTGTAGGGGTCGTGGGAGTAGTCACAGGCGTCGTCGGAGTTGTGGGCGTGGTAGGAGGAGTTGTTGTCGGTGTAGTGAGTGTAGTCACAGGTGTTGTAGCGGGTTCCACGTAATTTATAACTGTTTCAGTGGTCTCGCTCATATAGCCGGCTATGTCAGTAGCTACTGCCTTTATAATAACCTGGCTGGTTGTTAACGGTGGTATTTGAGCTATATAACCTCCTTGGATCTCCTGAGTTGTTGCCTCTACCCACTTAGCCTCATTAGGGATCCTATAGAATAGCTTGACAGTATCGATCCCCCATCCAGTGTCGGAAGCCGATATATATACCGTCACAGTGCTCTTGCCTGAGATAGGCTTGGTTGGTGTGTAGTACTGAATCCTTACTGAAGGCGGGCTTTCATCAGCAGATGAAGAAAACACTAAATACAGTTTCGTGTTCGGCTGTAAGCTTACATGGGATACTGCAAGCCATAAATCCCCGTACTCCATGTGATCATGATCTATGGAGCTAGTGTTGAACCTTGCATAGAGCTTGTATTGAGCGATGTCGAGAGATCTGTTAACGAAGAAGTATATCGGGAAGTCTTCCTTGGTGAAAGGCAGTAAGGCATTTGTATCTATTAAGTTAGCGTATAAGGTCAAGTCGTCGTTAGTTACGACTTTAACGTTGAGTCCGTCAGTGGGGTATGAGACGTTCTCCGAATACGTGGCTCCTCCGTAGCTTATAGCCCTCACAGTACCATTCACATAGACCTGGTAAAGCCTATAACCCCTGTACTGCGAGGTGCCGCCGTCAGCTGTCGTTACCGTCATAAACCACACCCTACCCATATATAATCTAGTTGCGTCAGTGTGTATATGTCCTGAAAAGAACGCTATGACATTGCTATGCTGATCCACGATCTTGAGGAGGGTGAGTGCTTTATCTAAATTCTCTCTCCAACTAGAATACATAGAACCTATTAGTGGTTGATAATTTGATGAGTCCCCTATTAAAGGTCCGAAGCCTGTGAAGAGAGGATGGTGCGTCATTATCAAGACCTTCTTCTCAGTGTTTACGTAGGTGTTTAGAGTGTCGTTAAGCCAAAGCAATTGTGTTGGATCTAGCACACCTCCGTAGCCAGTATCAAGCCCTATAACCACGAAGTTCCCAAGCTCTCTAACCCAGTACTGAGGACCTACGTACGTACCGTATAGTTTATAGAAGCTACTTAAGCTGCCTACCTGAGACCAGTCATGGTTGCCAGGTATGCAGAAGGTCGGTTGAAGGAACTTATTCGTCACACTTATGAAGGCCTTGTAGAGGCTGGTGTCACTACCTACGTCAGCTATGTCACCTGTG
>JAWBLQ010000015.1:0-20523 GCA_038830105.1 Zestosphaera sp.
AGCATGCTCACACATACTATCGATGACGCCGCTGTTTACCTCCTGAACGGGATGCGTATCTTCCTCAAGCCTCAGCCCGAGGCCTTCATCAGAAAATACAACTCCCTCGTTAATCTAACGGTGACGAAGTTTAAAAACGAGTAGGGACTCGTCACCCACCACTTTGCATTATCTGCTTGAATTGAGACAACCTCAATAAGCTTAGTGAAGGGACTTCATGCCTCTCTTCGTCGATGAGAACGCTATGAAATACCTGGCGACAGAAACCGAGGAACTCCCACAGGGCTGGAGAGCAACGCAAAAGAACCCTCAAAGACGGGGAGGGGATCAACGGATCTTAAGGATTTTCCTAAGGGTTTTCAGGTCTATCCTACACCCTGTTACAAGCAAGATTATTTTCTTATTTTTATAGATGGTCGGGTTCTTCAAGTATGCTGCAATCGAGAGTGCAGATGAACCCTCGATCAGCATGTGGTGTTTTTCAAGCATTAGTTTTATCGCATTAGCTATCTCCTCCTCATTTACAAGAATGAATTCGTCCACATACCTCCTGCAAAGCTCGAACGTTACGGAGTTCTCCTCAATCCCACCAGCGACTCCGTCAGCCAGCGTCGGCTTCGACTCCATGCTCAATATCCTGCCGGCCTTCAGTGAGTGGTACATCACAGCGGAGTTCTCGGGCTGTACACCAACCACCCTCACTTCAGGCGCCACGTTTTTCAGGTACACCGCGATACCTGAGATCAGGCCCCCACCCCCCACAGGCACTAACACAGCGTCAAAGCTCCTGAGTTGCTTGACTAGCTCCACCCCAACAGTGCCCTGGCCCGCGATCACTTCAAAATCATTGTACGGCGAGACGTATATAGCTTCACTCACCTCAGCGTACTTCCTCGCATGCGCTTCAGTCTCTACTGTATCTCTACCGTGGAACCTAACACCAACGCTGTAGAGCATTATGTCCTGAACCTTCGCTGGGGAAACGTTTTCAGGCAGAAACACAAGACCCTTCAGCCCGAGTAACGTAGTGACGTAAGCGAACGCAACGCCGTGGTTACCACTGGAGGCCGTCACGAAGAGCTTGCTGGAATCCTTATAGGACAGAAGCTTATTAAAGACGCCTCGAGCTTTAAAGGACCCACTAACCTGAAGGTTCTCGAGCTTTAGGCTAACGTGAGCACCACCCAACCTACTCAAGAACGGTGAGTACTCTAACGGAGTCTCCCTAATATAACCTCTTATCCTCTCCTCGGCTTCCTGAATCCCCTTAATCAAACCTGTGCTGATCATCTTGCGAACCAACCTCGTCACAGACCTTGCAGAGAGTGATGTACTTCCTGCCCTTCACCAGCTTAGACCACCCCCTAGATAGCTCAGCTCAATCACCTGTCTCAAGCACTTACCCACGGCAACTGATTACGGCCCTACCTTGACCAGCTTATATCTCTCGTATAACATCTCTACCCTGTTCTCTTTAATCCTGAACTCCACCGGCACCCTCCCAGTCAACGTGTGCACGTAGAAGAGAGCGTAATCCTCGTCTATCACCTGCGGGGTTAGCGGTGTTATCTCCTCCACGTACTTATCCCTCTGCTCTACGACTAGAGCTGGTTGCTTCCCCCTTACGACCAGCCTCATAGCGCCTTTGAACGTCTCGTAAGTGCCTGTGAGCTTCGAGAGCACCCTCTCCACTTTCCTGAAGCCCAGCCCCTCCGGATCCAGTCCCAGCGCGTAGGTCAGGATGTACTGACCAAGCAGTGATAAGGGATAGCCTGAGGCGTTGGTTGCGATAGCCACGCCGATCCCGTCGCCTCTAACATAGCCTATGTAGGCAGTGTAGTTCCCTACAGAGCCCCCATGACCGACAAGCCTCCTACCGTGGAAGTCCTGCTTTACCATCAGCCCGTAGCCGTAGTGATCGGCCGTGAGGGACTCGTAGGGTAGCCTTATGTGAGGGGCTTCCATAACCTCCACGCTCTTCCTGGCAACGAGCTCGACGTTGCCACACCTCCCCCACCCTAGGTACATATTAATGTACTTAACCATGTCTAGAGGGTTGCTTAGAAGACCGCCGTCAGCGGTTACACCGTACGGGAACTCCTTGGGCACGTGCTTACCCTCACGGTCGATTATGTAACCTGTAGCCACGTCATCATCTCTTTTCACTTCCTCCCTGCTGAAGTAGGTTCTAGACATGCCCAATGGTTTAAGTATCTTCTCCTTAATGTACTCCTCGTACTTCACACCGGAGACCTTCTCCACGATCTTGCCCAGCACGACGTAGCCTTCGTTGAGGTAGTAGAACTTAGTGCCGGGCTTCACGTCAACCCACTCCTCATACCCCTTCATGAACGCTATCACGTCCTCCGGATAGGATGTTGGAAGCCACTTCAACTCCGAGCCGAAGGAGCTCATCAAGAATGCCTCCGCATACGCTAGAGCTGGAATGCCACTGGAGTGTGTCAGCAAGTGATGTATAGTGACCGGCTCGCCTAGAACCCTGAGATCTACTCCATACTTAGCGACGGGGTCGTGAAGATCTAGGAAACCGTCGTCATGAAGCATCATCACTGCGAGGGCTGTGAAAGATTTGGTGATAGAGCCAATACCGTAAACAGTTCCCGGGGTTGCGGGGATCATAGACTCGAGGTTCCTGTAGCCGTAACCCCTGGAGTAAATCACCTCACCATCCTTAACGACAGCCAAGCTGAGGCCTGGCATCCTGTACTCACTCATCTTATCAAGGACGAAACAGTCTACAAGACTCCAGTCCATAGCAAGCACCTAACTAAATCCTACGTGATATTTTTAAATCCACTTGAATATGCTGAAGACCGATCCAAATAATCGCAACGCAAACACGTAGAGCCTCAGAACTTCACACCATCCATGTCCTCCCTTTCCTCGCGTACCTCCTCCTCACCTCTTCGTAGGAGTTCATCACTTCTTGCAGGAATTCAGTGTCAGCGTACAGTATTTTCCCGTCCTCCAGTATCTCGAGGATGAACGTGCTTCCCTCTTCCAGCTTCTTGAGGAAGGTCTCCGTGTTAAGGCCTATTGGATTCACTAGCGGGTAAACAGGGTCGTAGAGCTGGATGAACGACTCTCTCGGATCCTTCACGAGGTTATCAGCAACTATCAGGAGGTCGACGTCGCTCTCGTTCGTGTAATCGCCGCGAGCCCTCGACCCGAAGAGCACTACGAGCTTCAGAGAGTAGCGCTTATATTTCTCGATGAGACTGCTTAACATGATCTAACACCCACTCAATGATCCTCCTCGTGCACGAGATGCATTCTTCAGCGTCACTCTTCGTGTAGTAGTCCTGAGGCGCGCCTTCATCATAGACGATGGGGTACCTTGACGGTATGTAGTACTTATCGAGGTTCAGCAGACACTGCCTCACCTCCTCCGGAATCTCGAGTCCTGCCTCAAGAGCTAGGAACAGTAAGGAATGACCCCTCCTCTCTTTATGTAGATAATTAAGCAACCCCTTCAAAGCTTTCTCAGCTGCTTGATGCGACTCGTAACAGGCCTCCTCATGCAAGCCTTCCCTATAATTAACTAACGCTGAAGTCATATTCCTTTCAAACTGCCTCAACCAATCTCTATATCTAGAGACCACCGAAGCAACCGTACAAAATACGTCAAACACTAATATAAGCTACGGACAGGAATCGGGACAACCTAGCGATGAAAACATGAGCGTGCTGAGGGCTTCGTCCCCGTGAACTGCCTTAAAGGAGGCCCCCGCTCTTCAAGACGGGGAGGATATCAGTTGCGTACTGGAACAGTATTGGCAATCCGCCCGTAGGTATGAAGACCACGTTTTCATTTTTCAGGACACCCTTACCGACCAGATCTATAAGCCCGTACATGACTTTAGCCGTGTACACAGTGTCTAGCAACAGTCCCTCAACCCTGGCTACGTGTGTTATAACCTCTATAACTTCTTTAGTTATTACTCCGTAGCCTTCGAAACCGTAGTCATCATATACTGCGAAATCGTCTTCAGTCACCTTAAAGTCGAGCTTAAGCATCTTGACAGTAGCGTTGAGCAACTCTGTAGCCCTGCTAATTATGGTTGACGCGTCAGTACTGTCCGTGATGCCCACCACCTTAACATCCTCAGCACCCAGTAGTCTGAGCCCCAGCGTGGGTCCTGCTTGCGTTGCACCACTCCCTGTCGAGTGAACTATTTTAGGTCTGAACCTAAGCTGTAGGGCTTGTTGCATGATCTCAACGCTTACTAAAGCATAGCCTAAGACGCCGAGCTCAGAGGCCCCGCCACCAGGTATGACATACGGCTTCCTGCCCTTAGCTCTAAGCTCGTCAGTAAGCCTATTCACGAGGTCATTGACTTCCTCACCTCTCTCCACGTAGATCAACTTAGCCCCGTAAATCACGTCGATCAAGACATTACCCTGAACAGCTAAGTCTCCAGGCGGGGTTAAAACCGCGTATACGTCCAGGTCTGCCTTCCTAGTTGCTGTTGCAGTCAATCTCACGTGATTCGAGCGCGTAGCACCCCTAGTTA
This sequence comes from Zestosphaera sp., assembly GCA_038830105.1. GTDB lineage: Archaea > Thermoproteota > Thermoprotei_A > Sulfolobales > NBVN01 > Zestomicrobium. Next base: position 4,536 of record JAWBLQ010000015.1, read on the forward strand.
TCAAGACGTCGTAACCTCTACTCAAGGCTTCAGCAATTATGAACTCAAGCTTTCTAACTTTACTACCGCCTAAACCCACTTCCATAACGTCGTCCCGCTTAACGAAGACGTCCAAACTCAATTCCCTACTAAGTCTCTCAGCCCTCTCCATAGGAGTTGGAAGAGATGTAAGTCGGAACCTAGGAAAAGATAATACCTTTAAATCGTAGTTAAGTCACCTAAAGAGCCCTATATACCGACACTAATAAACATAGGTAACAGATAGGTGCTGACGAGCCTAGCGAGCCTTATAACTCTTTGAAATACGGTGCTGCTAACCTGAAGAGAGGGTCTGTTCCATCAGAACTACCGCGCACTGGATGGATTCATTCCTGATTAGCTAGAGATCCCCCTTATTAAAACTTATTTAGCATTTTTGATCTAAGATTTAGCTTTATCAGGCTGATTCATTTTTATTATTTAATATTTATACTAGTATGGTGTAGTGATTTGAATGATACGAAGAGTAAGAAGAGACTGCCATTCCCTATGTTCTTGTTCATCGGGATGGGAGTCGGGTTCCTGTTAATACCCTTAAGCCCGTTCGCGTTCATCGCTTCCATGTTTGTCGGTATGGGTCTCGGATTCCTCCTTAGTGAGGTCGTCGTGATTGAGGAGAAGAGGATCAGTGTGGAGGTCCCGGTTAAGATGGGTGGGATAGCGTCCATGTTGATAGGCTTGACATTCATTGCCGGGGGGCTTCTATCGATAATTGCTCCAAGCCTACTAGAGCAGTTCGCGACCGTCTTCATAGGATTGGGCTTCATAGTTGCCGGGCTCTTCATTTTCTTCTACGGGCTCAACTTACTTAGAGTAAGTACCTAGGGAATCTAGACATTAAACCACAACTACTCTAATTAGCGTGTGCTGGATGTGAGAAGTGTTTAACAAGATTTAAATTATTGCGATAATTAGATAATGCAGGTGTTAAGGTTGAAGACGGCGTTGTTAGTCGCAGTTTTCCTAATTATTCTGGGTGTAGTAGCTGGGGTTGCCTACTACTTAATAACGCCTACCACCATGACAACGCAAACATCCATTACCTCAGCTACTTTGTCTACTCCGACTCCAACCACCATATCTACTACAGCCTCGACTACCTCAATACCGCCTACAACACCGACCACTACCCCAGCCAGCTACATCCAGCCCAGGATAACCGACGTTACGTCAGAGGGTTTTGTATACGTAGAAGAGGAGAGGGAGATCTACTGGAGGTTTAAGATCTCCGGTGAGGTGGATCTGCGGGATAAGATCGAGATCAATGGAATTTACGGTTGGTGGTTCGGCAGAATTAACGTGACGCTCCCTAACGAGGAGGATACACGCGTTCACGAGCCTCCTGATTACACGAACATCGTAACGAGTTTCCGGTATCTTTCAGGAAGTAAAATCTTTGATGCTTATGTACTCGACGTTGATGCTTGGTGGGAGAAGTCCTTCCTAGATGGAACATACAGAATCGTAGTTTGGTTGAAAGGACCCTATGAGAACAGATCAGTGCTTCTCGATAAGAACTTCGTCTTTAGGATGGCCTTCAACGCTTCTATAACCCCGACCGCGTGGACCTCCTGGGACGAGAATCTAAGATTAACTATCACCAACACCGGGGATGTGCCGCTGTTCCTACAGGGCGTCGGCATAGAACGTTCGGGAACCGGAACTGTAATAGGACAGGTCCTCACTCCTGAGGAAATCATCATGTCGGGAGAGACGAGGGAGATAGTAGCACCAGTTCAAATTTTCGGAGACTTCAAAGAAGAGTTCAAAGGGAAAAACATCACTCTAGACTTCCTGTTGAGCTTCGCAGGAGCACGTCAGATATATAAGGTAACATTGAACGTGAGATTCCCTACAGGATAAAAACACTCTTTCTCTTAAATGTCTCGTTAATGCCACCATTCATGATTATTAAGGTCATTTTTCCTCCGGGCTTCCTAAAAGGAGGAAATTATTCACGTGTTAGAGCCAATAGATGGAGCCGGGTATTGAGGCCCAGAATCAAAACGCCAGGAGATCACCAGAGGAACAACAAGTCCTCTTATGTGATGCCTGGAGATTCATTTACGGGTGCTGTTTGAAGCTATTTCAGATTTTTATCTAGGTTTATGCCGACTGATATCGTTCTGAAATTGTATGATGTAGATTGGAGAGCTAGTGAAACCTAGAGAAGGCTTTAGCCCCCTAGTGAATTTTCATTGAAAAAGACTTAAGAGTTAACCTCACTTCTTTAATAGGGTGTTATCGTGAGGAGTAGTCATGTAGGTAGCTTCCCCCTAGAGCACAGCCTCCAGAACGTTGAGAGGATTTTAGAGGATCTTGCTGTGTTAGGCGTTGATGTTCCCTCATATCCTCAGATGAGGGGTTTCATAGATATCTACGTCAGCCCGTTAATCGAGGACAATGTAGTTAGCTTTACAGGGGGTTTCATGCGCGCCGACCTTAAGGCTCTCACGAAGTGGAGTTTCAAAACGCCTAACGTACCCGAAGCCGAGCTCACGGTACGTGTTGTAAAGGAGTCCGAGCTTAAATTTAAAGGTTTAAGAGCCCCTGTCACAGGGGTTTTCACTCTGGCATCTAGAATCTACTTGACCATGAGTTCCTCAAACCTCTCCTCAACGGTCTTAGCTAGTAAGGAGGTGGTTAAAGAGTTCTTCACAGAGTACGTGGCCCGCTATGTTAAATACATGAGCTCGCTAGGCTTCAGCAACGTGTTCCTGGACGAACCCTCACTAGGTTTGATTATCGGCGCTAGGAAGAACCTCTTCAACTACAGCGATGATGAGATAATCGAGGTTCTGGAGCGGGTTGCCAGGGCCGCTGACACAGTGGAGTTAGGCATACACGTGTGCGGTCAAATACATAAGAGGGTCCTTGAGCTCCTGTCTCGAGTGAGTAGGGTGAGGTATCTGAGTCTTGAATTCCATGACAGTCCTAAAAACCTTGAGGTGATTGATAAACACGCGCTGGAGGTTTTCGATAAAGTTATCTCACCAGGCGTCGTGAGCTCGAGGAGACCTATAGTCGAGAGTGAGTATGAGGTTCTGGACCTGCTTAAGAGGGTGTACGAGAGGGCTGGCGGACGGGTGGATCTGGTCTCCAGCGACTGCGGGTTCGCAGGGTTGAGAGGGGCCCTAGGAGATCGAGAGAAGGAGTATAAACTAGCTCTCTCCAAGCTTGAGAAAGTTGTTAGAGCTGTTAACGCTCTCCGCTAACAATGTTTAAACGTACTTAGGTTTAGAACCTGCCTTCTCCCACAGACCCATGTAAACGGTGTTAAGTCTCTCCAGGGCGTCCATGTTTAACTCGTTATAGCATCCCTCCCTAAGCAACTTGTCAACAGTTGCATGCGCTTCCTCATACACGTCTCTCCCACCCCACCTGGACCTGGACGCAGAATCCCACACACCCGGTACATGTACGTCCCTCCTTAGAAACTTCCTAGTATGCGGATGAGGTAGGAAGTTCCCTCCTCTCCTCAGGATCACCTCCTCCATCACATCGACAGCTACTTCCTCAACGCTCATGCCGAAACCCCTGGAGAGCCTCTTTACCAGTCCACACACCTCATTATCCAGGACGAGCTTCTCCAGTGACTGAACACTCTCAAACTCGAGCATGCCGGGTCCGGAGATCACGTCGAACCCCACGAGAACCGCTGTTAGTGCTGAATAAGCTTCCTCAGCCCCAGCCTGGTAGTCAACAAGCTTCGCATCGCTCATCCCCATATATGTGTGGGTAGGGAGGTCCAGTAGCCTGGCCAGATCCCGGTAAGCCAAAGATATGAGGTTAGGTTCAGGAGCCACTATCAGTGGCGTGCCGTACCTCGGGTGCATGAGCGTCGGCGACCCGCCATATATGACAGGAGCTCCTCTAGAGACCAGCTGAGCTAAGACAACACCGCTCAGAACCTCCGCGTGATGCAGGGTCACAGCCCCAGCCACCGTAACCGGTGCTGTCGCCCCTAAACCAGGCATCGAGACTATCTCCGATGGAACCCCAGCTCTAGCCAGGTCGATGACGTTCCTTGAGGTCACTCTGCTCCACGAGAGGGGCGGTGAAGGACAGGTATCGAATATCGCGAAGGGCCTACTCCAGGCATCCTCCCTGACCGCCTTAAGCATGTCGAGCATGACCGGCAGGTTCTCTACCGTAAACGCACCGGTGATTATGGGTTTTCTAGAATACTTCAGTATTGGGTAGAGTCTAACAGCGTCCCTGATCTCGATCGGCACGTCGCCGGGGACTAAGGCAGTGCTTTGTGCTTCTATATACTTAAGGTTCTCAGCGATTACTACTAGATTCTTGAGGTCCTCCAGCGTTGGGGTTCTAGGCTCCCTTGATCCGTAGTCAAGTATCTTTATGGCTGCTGAGCCGGGGTTGAAGAGGCAGACACCATCGCCAAGCGTAGCCACTCTCCTGCCGTCCCTATCGAATAGGTCGAATCTCTTAGGAGCTGTTTTAAGCGCCTCTGTAACGAGTCCCTCAGGGATCAACACCCTGCCGTCTCTCTCCATCGACCCAGCGTCAAGCAGTATCCCCGCAACCCCTGGATCCTCAAACTTAACGCCTACCCTACTCAATAACTCCAGCGCTTTACCGTGTATCTCAAGCGCCTCACTCCTGCTTAAGATCGTTAAAACAGGCTTGGGCATTAGATAACACCCAGCAGCTCCTTAACCTTCTTCAAAGCCTTAAACACGTCATCGCCGGTGACGTCCGCACCTACCTCCCTTACCCACTCCTCAGTCACCGGAGCGCCGCCAGCGACGACAACCACTCTATCTCTGATCCCTCTGCGCTTCAACTCCTCAATCACCTTCCTCTGTTCAATCATGGTCGTGGTCATCAGAGCCGAGACCCCCACGACTCTAGCCCCGTAGACCTCAACAGCCTCAGCGAACCTCTCCGGGGGGACATCAACCCCTAGATCCACGACCTCAAACCCCTCAGCCTCGAACAGAGCCTTAGCTATGTTCTTCCCCAGCTCGTGAATATCACCCTTAACAGTGCCGAAGATTGCTGTAATACCCCTGCTTGCCGCCGTCGACGCTAGTCTGGGCTTAAGCACCTCTTCGAAAGCCTGTTTAAAGGCCTCAGCGGAGGCTATTAAGTCAGCTATGAAGTACTCACCCCTCTCATACATCTCGCCGACAGCTCTCATCGCCGGAGCCAACACCTCAGAGACTACCTGCGGTACATCAACCCCTGACCTAACTAACTCCTGAGCGTACTCTACGGCTTTCTCTGGATCGCCTTCAATGATAGCGCTGTAGAACCTCCTCTTAAGGACTTCAACAGACAACATCATCACCCACGTGAGGTTATAACGTAGACAGGAATTTAAATTAAGTCATTAACGCATGAGTAGTTGGTGGGCTGTTGTTGAGGGTGGAGTTGCTTGAGGTCGTCAGCGGTAAGACTGTCCTCGAGCTACTTAGGGATCGAGACGTTAACATTAGGTCTGACTGCGGCGGACTCGGGCTCTGCGGTAAGTGCGTCATTAAGATCTTGACCGGAACCGCATCCCAGCATAGTCTAAATGAAGAGAAAGCCTTAGGTACTCGAATGCTTAGCGAGGGCTTCAGACTTGCCTGCCAGGCCCGCGTGCTCAGCAACAGCGTTGTTGTAGAGATCCCTGAGTCAAGCACTGTGATTTCATATAGATCAGTTGATGAGGGTTTAGAGAAGCCTGTCACGCTTGCCCCGCCTGTGCTCAAGCGATTCATCAACATCGCTCCCCCAAGCCTGGAGGATCAGAGGTCTGACTTAAGGAGGTTACTAGGCGGTAGTGGTCAGGAAGTGCTTAAGATCCCGCTGACTTTACTTAAGTCATTGCCTAAGACCCTCAGGGAGTGCAGGTGGGAGGTCACAGTAACAACGAGGGATGATGAGCTACTGGACGTCGAGTGCGGAGATGCTGAGAGCAGTTTATACGGCTTAGCGGTCGACGTAGGCACGTCCAGAGTTGTTACTCACTTACTCGACTTGAGGACTGGAGAGACGCTGGCAGTGCTTTCCTCACCGAACCCGCAACAGGTCTTTGGATCCGACGTCATGTCGAGGATAACTCACGCAGTCCGCGACGTTGAATACCTTGAGAAACTACGCCGGGACATCATTGCTTTAATCAACGAGTTAATGATCGGTGCGTCTTCCAAGGCTGGGGTTAAACCTCAGAACGTCTACGAGGTCGTGGTCGTCGGCAACACCGTGATGACGCACCTACTCCTAGGCGTGGACCCCTCCAGCTTAGGAGCCGCGCCCTACGTCCCAGTATTCTCACAAGGACTCGAACTTAGGTCCGAGGAAGTCGGTATCAGGTCGAACCCCAACGGCTACGTTTACGTCGCTCCAGGCATTTCAGGATTCATCGGTGGAGACGCTGTCGCAGGCGCTCTAGCTGTGGGTCTTGACGAATGCAAGGAACCTTGTGTCTTGATCGACGTGGGCTCGAACACTGAGGTGATAGTCAATAACGGCAGGGAGTTCTACGCTGCCTCAGCCCCCGCAGGACCCGCCTTCGAGGGGTTCAGCACCAAGCACGGCATGAAGGCCGTTGAGGGAGCTGTTAGTAAGGTCTTCATATACTTGAGTAGCTCCTCAGCCGATTACGAGGTCTCCTATGAGGTGATAGGCGGTGGGAAGCCTCTAGGCATCTGCGGGTCGGCATACATCGACGCATTGGCTCACCTCCACGCATATGGAGTGATTGACGAGAGGGGGAGGTTTAGAGATGTGAGCACTAGAAGGCTCAGGAGGGATGAGGAGCTGAGGTTCGTGATAGTGTGGGGTAGTGAGTCAAGCACTGGTAAGGAGCTAGCCGTGTACAGCAAGGACATTGACGCGCTCCTCTTAGCTAAAGCAGCAGTGGCTGCAGTAACCCACCTTATACTTAAGAAGGCCGGGCTAACGCCTGAAGACGTGAGGAAGGTATTCGTAGCAGGCTCATTCGGCACGAGTCTAAACCCCGAGAACGCTGCCGCCATAGGTTTGCTTCCTCACGCTTGGGTTGATAAAACGGTCTTCGCAGGGAACACAGCAATCAGTGGGGCAAAGCTTATTCTAAAGTCAACCGAAGCCAGGAAGAAAGCAGAGGAGGTATCCTCTAAAACGAGGTACGTGGAAGTCTCAGCAGATAAGGAATTTACTAAAATATACGTTAGGAACTTATCCCTCCCTAATCGAAAAACCCTAACTCAGAACCCCCTATAACAACCGACGAAAACAGTCCTAAACACTTACGAACCACAATCAAAAATACAGAGAGCCCACCCTAAAATGACTAGTGCGCAAGCTTACTACGTAAGCGTTTCATTCAAGAGGCGGGTGACCACCTCAACGACCTTCGATGCGTCCTCAAGCGCCTGTACTGCATCCCTCCTTATATAGAGCTCCTCTGGAGGTACCCCAATCTCTTCATCACCGTACAACGCCAACTCTCGCTCCTTCCGCAACGAACGTGATATCGACGCTAGATAGTCTATGAGTTCCTGAAACCACTGGGGGAATCTTGCTCTCTCCCTCCTCAACAGAGGCCCTACGTCATGCCATTTAGGGGGTTCGATCCCAGCCAACCTTAGAGCGGCTTTCAGAGCCAGCTCAACCGCCTCCTGACACTGCCTGACCACGTACGGGTAGTTACCCGTCTCTAGAGCCTCTCTAGCGTGTTTCAGGCGTTCTTCAGATTGCTTGAGGTTCGACTTAGCTAGCTCAATGCTATTCAATGACTATCGCCTCGCCGAACTTAAAGTCTTCTTTGAGCACCCAGTACCACTTCCTGCCGAGCCAGACCCTCCTAGAACCCAGCCTGCTCAGCTCCTCCCTGAGTCGCAACAACACACTCTCGAAAAAAGAATCCTTATCATACACTATGACAGCTTCCTCAGTCATGTCTAGGTATAAGGGACTGACCCTTCCAGCCTCCTCCCTAGTCTTCAGTATTGGAGTAATCGATACGGCGTAACCCTCCGTGAGTAACTCGTCAAGTAGCGGATCAACCCTCTCCTCAGCCTTGAGATACAGAGCTAGTCTCTCAAGACGTGATTTAGGTAGCTTCTCAGCAACTATCAGAGCGTCCACGTCACTATCCCTCCTAGCAGTACCGCGAGCCACACTGCCGAAAACAACCACCGAAATCAGTCCATCACCAAAAGACCTAAGTAACTCCTCGAGAAGCCTCCCCATAACAACCTTGTAGGGATCGCTTAAGCACTCAAGACCCTTCCTAAACACGCCTCACACCATCCAATCATATAGAGTTAAGAACTACTTTAAACCCGCAGTAAATAAAGATACGGGTTTAAGTACACGCTAAGTACAGTTACCCTAAGGCAACACCTTATCAGGGTTAAGAATGCCATTAGGGTCGAAGGTCTTCTTCAGAGCTACCATGGTCTCGACCCACACATCGCCTAGCATCCTGCGAACATATTTCCTCCTGACGTACCCCACACCATGTTCACCTGTTATCGTTCCCCCTAGAATCACCGCCGCCTCGTAGACTTCGTCAACAATCTTCTCCAACTCCTCGGCTGTGTAGTCCGGGTAGTTAAGGACGTGAACGTGGAGGTTTCCGTCCCCAACATGGCCGAAGATCGGTAGCCAGACGTCGTGCTTGCTCTCGATGCGTGCAACGCTCTCTACGAACTCCTCCACAACCCCTACTGGGACCGTCGTGTCCAGGATGTCGTAGGAGTCGCTCTTCAGCGCCGGGAATATCTCGCTCCTGATCTTGAGGAGTTGCCTCTGCTCGTCACTCCTCTGTGCTACGAAAGGCTCAAGTCCATCCCCCTCCCTCGCAACTCTGTCTATGTAGTCAAGCTGAACGTACAGCATGTCCTCTAGCGCCTCAGCCAATATGATCATCATAAAGTACTGCCCCTCAGCCACAGGCCATGAGACGCCGAGGTGCTTCGCAGAGGCCTCGATGACTCTTCGGTCGAAGTACTCCATAGCGAGGGGAATCACACCCGTGAATAGTATCTTCTTAGCGGTTCTGAACGCTGCCGCCCTCTCGTTGAAAGGTATTATGAGGGTTGCTGTGTGTCTCCACCTCGGGTAGAGCCTCAGCCACACCTTCGTGACGACGCCCAGCACCCCCTCACACCCTACGAAGAGGTGGGCGAGGTTGAAGCCCATGTTATTCTTCAGAGTCTTACCGCCAACCCTGAGTATAGAGCCGGTTGGTAGGACGACCTCAAGCCCCAGCACGTAGTTCCTGAGGACCCCGGTCCTCACGGCTCTGGAGCCACCGGCGTTACACGCCACCAGACCGCCTACGAACGCCCCCTCGTCACCGGGATGCGGGGGGAACATGAGGTCGTGCTTTTCAGCCTCCTCAAGGAGCCTGCCTAAAGTAACCCCGGCCTCCGCTTCAACCACCATATTCCTAACGTCCACACTTATCCTGTCAAGCCTCTCGAGTGAGAGCACTATACCAGGCCTCGTCGGTACAGCACCCCCTACAAGACCCGTGCCACCGCCTCTAGGGTATACGGGAATTCCGTGCTTGTTCGCCACCTTAAGGACCTCTGCAACCTCCTCAGCCGACCCCGGCTTAACGACTACGACCTCCTTCGAGGCGTGTGGATGGACACTCGGGACTGTCTCGTCCTGTAGGTACCTCTTCAACGCCCTCTCGTCAGTCACAACCCACTTGCCTCCAACCACTCCTGCGAGCTCCGCTACCAAACTGCTTGAGAACACCATATGGCACACCACTACAACTTACCTCTGAGCTCCTTAATCCTCTCCAGCAACTTAGGTACGACTTCGTAGAAGTCCCCGACGACGAGTAAGTCGCTGTGCCTCCCTATAGGGGCTGAGGCATCCGTGTTCACCGCTATGACGTACTCGGAGTCCCTCATGCCAGCCAGGTGTTGAGGCGCACCGGATATCCCGCACGCTATGTAAATCCTGGGCCTCACGACGTTCCCACTGAAACCAACTTGCCTGTCTCTCTCCATCCACCCCATGTCAACAAGTGGTCTGCTGCACGCGACCTGTGCTCCAAGCACTCTAGCGAGCTCTTCGAAGAGTCTTAAGTCCTCCCTCCCTCTTAAGCCCTTACCGACGGAAACTATAACCTCAGCCTCCGAGAGCCTCACGAGCTTCTCCTTAGCGACCCCTAAAACCTTCACCCCAGCGACGTCGCTTTCAAACGTGTTTAACTCCATACATAGAACGTCACCCCTCCTGCCGTGATCAGGCTCCGGCGTCGGGAAGACCTTAGGTCTCACAGTCGCTATGGCCGGGTTTCTCAAAGTCTTTATATAGGCTATGACGTTCCCGGTGAAGGCAGGCCTGACCTGAACGATGTCGCCGTCCTCGTCAACGTATATGTCAAGACAGTCCGCGGTTATCCCTGTCTTGAGGCGCGCGGCTACCCTAGGACCTAGACCCCTTCCCCACGGGGTTGCGCTGATGAGAATCAGCTTAGGCTTAACGGCCTTGACCGCGTCCACGAGCGCGTCCATGTGGACTAACTGATTCGGGAGGAGTTCCTTCGGAACTCTGTAGACCAGCACCTTATCTGACCCGTAGGAGATCAGCTCCTCAGCGGGCACCTCAACCCCTTCCGACGTCAGCACAACCGAATAGACGAGACCTCCTAACTTATTCCTTAACTCACTAGCCTTACCCAGCAACTCGAAGACCGATGGTTTCAACCCCCTGCCGTAATTCTCAGCGTAGACGAGAACCCCACTCCACACCGCTAGACCACCCTCCTCGACCTAAGCACTTCAAGGATGTGGTTAACCCCCTCCTCACCCGATACGATGATTGAGTTCCTGCCCTTCTCAAGCGCGTTGAGCACCCTCACTACCCTAGTGGCAGAGCCCGCCAGCCCGAAGCCCCCTAGATCCGCTACGTCAGTTAGGTAGTCGGCGTCCCAGACCTCTACTCTAGCCCTCCTTGCCCTGAGGACGTCGTTCAGCCTAGGGGTCCTAGACTCCACGACCCTGTCCCTGAAGACCACGGGCCTGGAGAGCGACACCAGAGCCGGTAGTCGAAGCTCTAGGAGGTAATAGGCGTCACCGTAATCCGACTCAACAACGACCTTGCTACTTGACACCTCCACTACCCTAGTGACGAAGGCGGCGTGAGGCACGTTAAGGTGCTCAGCGACCTCAGGACCGACGTGCGCGGTATCCCCGTCTACGGACTTCTCCCCACATAATATGAGGTCGTACTTCCCCAGCTTCCTCACCGCCGCCGCCAGCGTGTAGGACGTGGCAAGAGTGTCGGCGCCGGCGAACCTCCAGTCCGTAAGAAGGACAACCCTGTCAACGCCTCTAGCCACCGCGTCCCTTAACGCTCTCTCACCCTGCGGAGGCGCCATAGAGATCGCCGTCACTGACCCGCCCAAGACCTCCTTAACGAGTAAAGCGACCTCCACAGCATAGAGATCGAACTGGTTGATCTCGAGCTCAGCGGATGATCTGTCGACGACCCCTCTTTCGACGTCAAACCTCACCCTATTGACGTCAGGGGTTGGCTTAATCAGAACCACTATATTCAACGTTAACCCCTAACTACTACATAACACATGAGCCCTTTAAAACCGACGTCGACCTTAACCCCCTTCATGATGAAAAGGGCTTCGACATCGCATCAGCGATTCAGCCGGACTTAAGGCCTTGTGAGTGAGACATACTGGTGCGTTGCCTCAGCCTTCACCTGCTTAGTTGAGATCATGAACATGACCATTCTCACTACCTCGGCCACCACCTCATGACTACTCATATCGCCTGACACGATCTTGTCAGCCAGCCTACTCATGAGGCTTCTAACCAGCGAGTGTTCATGAGCGTCCGTGACACTCTCCCTAACTGTTGCTCGATAGTTAGGATTTCGAACGGTACGACCGAAGCCAGGACATCCTTAAACCTCCTCCTTAACTCACTGACATCCCCGCCCTCCTGAATAGACTTAAGCGTGAGACGCCTCACACTTGAAACTGCCTTAGGTCTTGGAGGTAGTGCTGTTAACCGCATGACACTAGCTTACATAGTAAGCGAAGAGAGCAGCCGCCTCTAATGGTGAGGGCCGTCCAGCATCAGATCGTGTTACTACATACCCTTCAGTCCGTGCTCTAGGCAATACCCCGGATTACCGTCTAACTTCCTTTTTACACTTGAGGCTACAGAAGTATAATTCCTTGTATAGATGATCTTGTAGTTAGTCTTGCTTGGATCTGCCTTCATCCCATTGACTGGATCAATAATCAACCCCACGATGCTCAATCATCTTACTCTATGGGTCACGACTAATAACGCGTCAGCAAGTGCTGGAAGAACTTAAAAGTTACTGCTCTGGGTACGTGTTCACAGTGTTTGTTACATTTCCTTTACTACCGCACGCATTACTAGAGGATCTATGATAATGTATCTTGAGTAGTCTTTCCTGAGGTATCCGTACATCACTAATTTATTCAGTAGCTCGCTGAACTTATTATCAGGTATCGGTCCTGTTCTGGTTTCAACAAAGGCCTTAATATCACTCCATCTGTTCAGTCCTGAAGCCACTGCCTTCAGTATCGCTACGTACCTCGCTTGAGAAGGTCTCACGACGTTCTCTAATTCGGAAATAACCATCTTAACTCCCTCCTCGAACACTAGCCTCAACGCATCCTCATGTCTTAAACCCCTCGCCGTTCTAAAGTATCCGTACAGTGTTAACCAGCCTGGAATCCCGTCTAGGGATTCAACTGCTTCTGTAAGCTCCCCCGCAGGCGGGATAAAGCCTGCTTCATTGAATCCTCTCGTAAGGAACTCAAGAGCCTCCTCCTTGCTGAACCTCTCAACGTATATCTCCCGCCTAACCCCCTATCAAACAAATCCTCCCTACGTGTCTTAACATCTATATCAAAAAGCAAAACTACTTACCCCCAGTATGTTACTTACCCCCAGTAAGTATTTAAATACACACATGGTTATCCTCTATCACTTCTTCCTGCTAAGCCTGACAGTTGTTGAGACTGCTTATGAGAAGCGTAAAGAAAGTGTAAGTAGTCCTAACTACTTAACACGTTCCTTAGTTGCTAATTACGTGCTTGTTTTAATCAAGCGCGAACGCTTAAAGCCTCTATTATTGCTTGACAGAACTCCGGGAGGTCGTCGGGAATTCTAGATGTTACAAGGTTCCCATCTCTGACGACCGGCACGTCCTCGTAGGTAGCTCCCGCGTTAACTATGTCATCCTTAACGGCCGACACCCCGGTCACCCTCCTACCCTTCACTATGCCCGCAGATATCAGCACCCAAGGACCGTGACATATCGCAGCCACTACCTTACCCTTCTGATGCGCCTCCCTCACGAAACTCAGTACTTCAGGTAGCCTCCTCAGGTAGTCCGGCGAGAATCCGCCTGGAATGACGACGGCGTCAACCTCGTCGACGCTGACGTCCTTAAGCTCTCTAATAACGTGTCTCTCACCATCTCTAAACACTAGGAAAGGCACCGGTATGCCGAACCTGCCGGTAACCGGCTTGCTCGGATCTGAGGGTCTCGGGTGGAGGCCTGCCTTCACGGGAACCACTACCACTTCAGCACCCTCCTCACTCAAGCGGACGAACGGGTAGAGAAGCTCGATATCTTCAAACTCGTTAGCTACTATAAACACGACCCTCTTCCCCTTAAGCCTGGATCCAGGACCAACTCTCCTGACTAGTGAACTCATTTTATTAACCCATCAACTTAATAGCTATTCGAAATAAATTCCTCAACGTTCAGGAGATCCTAGCTCCTTAAGAAGGGTGTGACTTCCCAGCGGTCAGCAGGCTGACTACTATTTACTGAGTGATAGTCACTCGACCTGCTACGTAATCCCAAGAGATGCCCGGTACTTTAACGCCTCTCCACGTGATCCCACTCACGCCAGTCACTGTACCTAAGACCCTTAACTCTAAGTGCAGTGCCTTAAGGTGATCGTAAACGCTCTCGAGACACCACGGCTTAACAGCCATTACAGGGATGTACTCTTCGTTAGAACCAAGTAGCATGTGAAGCGGGTTCACGCTCTCCTTATACGCATAAGCCAGCGCCTGCGGGTGTAGGAGGTCGCTTGGGTTCTCAGAGATGTACACGCCGGTCCCGCTTACCTCACTTACTTGCTGCAGGGACTCAAGCAACGTATCACTTACGTCTATAGAGCCGTCGATACATGATCTATTCTCCACTATGAACCTCGCAAGACTAGGGTTTGCTTCAGGTCTACATGAGAACGCCTTGACTTCCTCAGTGGAGGGTGTTCTCCCCCGCATGAAGTCTATGAAAGCCATCGTCGATAGCCCGACCCTCCTCGGCAGTATGAGAACGTCAGCCGGTTTCACGCTTCTTGATAACGGTGTGTTCCTGCATTCAGCTAGGACGAAAACGTCAACCCAACCATCTAAACCCACGTTCGTGTCCATGTTCTCCACGTACCCACCGTAGAGACGCGTGGCATCCTCAACACCCTTTACGAGCTCCTCAACACTGCTCACTTGATCCGGAGTAACTCCTATGGAGACTGCGTACACATACGGTCTGCAACCCTTAGCGACGACGTCGCTCACCGCCGCGGTAACTCCTCTGAAGCCGAAGTCCCTTAGACAGCACCAAGGGTAGAGAGCTCTCGAGACCGCGAAGCCGTCGACCTTGATTAACATATAGCCCTCGTCAACCCTCACAGCACCGGCGTCGTCGAACCACGTCAAGAGGGACTTAGGATGCCTCCTCACCCTCTTTGCTAGGTCCTTAACGATCTCGTCAAGCCTACTCATCCTTTAAACCACATATTATCTTATGTGTACAAGGTCTTAACCTCGCAACCCTTCGTCCACGGCCTTCCTCAGCTCGGAGGTTGCCTTCCTAACGTCTTCAGCGCCCATGACGGCTGAGATGATCGCAATACCTGTGACGCCCGTGCTTAAGACAAGCCTTACGTTGCTCTTATCTATACCGCCTATAGCGACTACGGGTATCTTAACTGCTTTAACCACTCTAGACAGTCCCTCAACACCTAAGACCTTTACACTTGCTTTGGAGGGAGTTGGGAAGACAGACCCTGCCCCGAGGAAGTGAGCACCATCCCTCTCAGCCTCTACAGCTTCCTCGACGCTGTAGACTGAAGCCCCTACAATTAGGTTCGGGGCTAGCTCCCTCGCCACACTCACTGGCATGTCCTCAGGGCCGAGTTGCACTCCATCAGCCTCCGTGGCTAAAGCCACGTCAAGTCTGTCGTCAACGAAGTACAGCACGCCGTAGTCGGTCGTCAGCCTCCTGAGAGCCTTGCCGGTCTCAAGCATCTCCCGCGTCGATGACTCCTTCAGTCTGAGCTGTATGGACGTGGCGCCTCCTTCTAAAGCCTCTCTAACGGCTTGAACGACGTTAGGCTTCAGTCTCTTATCAGTTATGACTATCAACCTCAGTGACTCCCTAAGACTTGATCTCAACTACATCAACCTCCTCCACCACCTCGTCACCACCTACCCTATATAACCAGTCGTACAGTTTGACGTGGAAGCTGCCTGGGTACGGGGCTTCCTTAGAGGCTCTGGAAGCCGTTGTCTTAAACGTTGCGAGTCCAGCTACAGTCGCTCTCAAAGGATCCTCGACAGCTAGGTAAGCCCCTATTAAAGCCGCGACCACGCAACCAAGCCCCGTAACCCTGCCTATGACTCTAGACACGCTCTCAGACCTCGACTTAACGGCGTACACTCTCTCACCATCACTCACGAAGTCCTGAGGTCCTGTCACAGCAGCTACTGTGCCGAACCTCCTAGCAACCCTCACAACCAAGTCCTTAGCGACCCTCTCCTCATAAGCCACCGCCTCAACACCCTTAGTCCTTCCGACCTCGCCGAGGAGGGCTGAGACCTCCCCGAAGTTCCCCTTAACTACGCTCACCCTACCGTTCTCGAGAAGCGTGAGAGCAGTCCTGGTCCTCAGTCTAGTGGCTCCA
>JAWBLQ010000016.1:0-9566 GCA_038830105.1 Zestosphaera sp.
ATGCGCGAGGTCTTCGCTAAGACGCTTAACGCCGAATTGCCTGAACCTCTTCCCAGATTCACCTACTCGGAGGCGTTGAAGAGGTATGGCGTAGATAAGCCTGACGTTAGATTCGAGAACTTCCTAGAGGATGGTAGTGAAGATCTCAGAGTCCTGCTTGACGCTAGCTCGGAAGAATCTGTCAGGGTGCTCAGATTCGGGATCAGTGGGAGGACGGCAGGAGCTATTAGGGAGTTCATCGAGGGGTTCTTAACTCATGAGGGTATGGTTAGACATTACTACGTCATCAAGAGTTCAGGAGCCTTGTTAAGTAACGATGAGTCTGTAGGCAGTGAGTTAGCTAGGCTTCTCGACGTCGGTGTTGAGGAGGCCGCTGTTGTGGCTATAGGCGATTACGTAAGGTCTTCAGAGTTCTTGGGGAGTCTTAGGAACGCCTTAGGCAGGTACCTTAATTTAGTCAGGAAGGATGTGTTTGCGATGCTGTGGATCACTGAATTCCCGCTCTTCGAGCTTAACGAGAGCGGTGTGCTAACACCTAGGCATCATCCATTCACGTCCCCGAGGCCTGAGGACGTACCTAAATTAGACGTAGCCCCTCTTGACGTGATAGCTCAGTCTTACGACCTAGTGCTGAACGGCTACGAGATCGGCGGCGGGAGCATAAGAATAAACAATAGAGAACTGCAGGAGAAGATCTTCACGATGCTCGGGTTAACGACTGAGGAGATGTACGACAGATACGGCTTTCTGCTGGAAGCCCTGGATTACGGGGCGCCTCCTCACGGAGGTATAGCCATAGGCGTTGACAGACTGGTCGCTGTGGCTTTAGGCCATGACTCGATAAGGGAGGTCATAGCGTTTCCGAAGAACAAGGAGATGATGGATCCCATGACAGGAGCTCCAGGCAGGCCTCCGGAAGAACACCTAAAAGAGATTAAATGGCTTAAGATCCTGCTATGATGTTTGGTTGCGTCAGAAGGTCCACGGCTCTTCTTCAACAGGGTTAAAGACTAACCTACGTTGAATTAATTCGTTAGCGTTAATATCCTCTTTAAACTCTATCTAATGAGTGAGGATGATGGTATGAAGCCCTTCCTAAAAAGTCCGCTGCCTATCGTAGCCTCTACGTTAATTCTATTCACGGTCCTAACCATATCAGTGGTTTTCCTCTCAGCTGTATCGTTAGCTTCAGCGGTGATGAGTAGCCTCGGTGAGGTGGTTAAGTGGGAGCTGGCTGGGGCTAAGTATAACACTTTAGCCAGCGTGGCATCATACAGGCAGGAGACCCCGGCCACTCTAATCTCTATTGAGGAGGGTGTAAGCGTCTCGAGCAGAATTACCGATGAATTATCGAGCGATTCCAGGGTCTCTAGGTTAGTGGTTGCTCAAGTGATCGCGTCTTCGCTCGAGGCTTACGAAGGAGGATCCACTACTACAGATCAACTAAGTATTCTTAAGGAGTTTATTCCTTACGTAGTAGTGTTACATAATGTCAGACTTAGTGAGTTAGGTGTCCAGTCAGGAGTAGCCCTTGACAGGGGTGTGCTTTCCCTTAACAGAACAGTTAAGCTACCTATCAACAACGTCACGGTCTCTCTTAACTTGCTTGACCTTTTATACAGCGGTCTTGAACACGAGTTTGTCGAGGATTCCGAGGAGTTGAAGGAATTGCTGGATGAACTGTACGGTATTTACTGCTTACAGTTTTCAGTTTCGCAGTTTTTCGTTCAATGCACGGGTTATAACCTACTTGCATTCATACCTCCGGTCCAGAAACTCATCTTCGATGAACGCTCGTTCAACGACGTTGGGTTAATTTATATGAAGTCCCTGAGAAGCAAGTTAGGGAGTCTGAACATCGACCTGACCTTCTACACGTATGACGTCTTCGTTTTCATAGACCTTAAGTCCGAGTCGTACTTCAATCCCGCCTCCGTTCAAGGGAGTCTGGAGAACGCTGGTGCTATTGCTAATGAATTAAGATCTAGCCTGGGGTTCGAGGTGCTGAGTAACGCACCGCTCCAGAACATTGCGTCTAGGTATTCAACTGTGGAGACCGCCTTTAGAATTAGCTCGGTCGCCGGCGTCATACCGGCGTTCATAGTGTTGCTCATGGTCCTCCAGCCGATTTCCGAGATGCTTGTCCTCGGTATGAGGAGGGTCTACGGCCTTATGCGTATCAGGGGGGTTTCACGGTCTCTTACTAGAAGGTGGTTTTACAGCGTCCTGGCTGTATCCCTAGTCGTCGGACTGGTTTTAGGCATGGGGTTGAGTTACGTGTTAGGTCTGACGTACTTCAGGATACCCAGTCCTCAGGCAATCATAACTGATCCAGTGATCCTCGGCGTCACGGCCATCTTGATAACTGTGGAGGTGGTAATACTGGCCAGGAAGATCGCAGGCATCTCATCCAAGATATCGCCATCGGAAGCCATGAAGACCACTTTAATACCTGAAGGACTTCTTCAACCAATGAGAATGGGTGGTTCCGGCTGGTTCTCAGTCGCGGCAGGGGCTTACTTCATAGTAACCGGTCTCTCGGGTTACTCAGCAACGACAGTGCTCGCCTCATCCATGGTTGGGGGTGCTGGGAACATCAATATAGCCCTCATAATAATCCTAGCCATCCTATCTACTTTCGAGTCTTTAATCAAGCCCTTCGCCCCGGCGCTAGCTGCCTACGGGTTCGTTAAGCTATACGTGATTAACCACGAGAGGTTCTGGGATGTCCTCCATAGATCGTTGCTCAGTAGGTCGGGGCTAGCTCTTCCGAGTAAGAGTATGGCGCTCTCCGTCAGGAGGAGGGTTGCCCCGGTCCTGGTGCTACTGGCTTTTTCCGTTTGCGTTATGACGCAGTCCCTGATCTCCAGTGACTCAACACAGTTCCTCTTCGACTCAGCTCTGAATGCGTCCGTTGGGTCTGAGTTCCTCCTCAAGAAAGAGTTGCAAGTGAACCTGTCCTCGGGGGGGTCGTTGCGTCACGTGCTTGACTCACTACATGGCGATGCCGTGAGATTCGACGGCCTAGATCGTGAGGCATCAGCGATCATCTCCATTAATGTCTGGAGCGTTATCGAGGACGAGGACTCGATCTACAAGTCCGTCAATAACCTTGTAGTGATCCGTAACGCAACCTCATTCCTTAGTAGTACCTACTGGTATGATGAGTGGAGTCAGGCCGGGGACTTCAGTAAGGCGATCAGAGATGCTGGGTTGAACGGGAATGCCGTGATAGTGATGCAGCCTCAGCAGGTCGTCATTGGCGGCTTACGCGCTCGCGTGTCACTTGCAAGAGTCCCTCAGTACAGGAATGTGAGCGCGGTGTTAGCGACTCCGGAGACCTACACCCCTGAATCCGTACTCAACGTCATTGACGTGGTTGCTGGATTTCCAGGAGCTCCAAACATAGGGTTCAGGCAGACCTACTCTATAGTGGTTGGTGACTGGATCCTGGATAGAGCTGAGCTACTCTCCAGTATGTACGTTGTTGGCGTTGGTGGGGTTAATAAATCTACGGTAACTATCTTCGTATATACCTTAAGTAATTCAACGGCTAGTGAACTGATTGACGAAGGCTTCAGTCTTGTTAAGTCAGCTGATTCCGTGAGGAGAGATGCTACGGTCAACCTGGCGAGATCGCTTATGGTCTCGTCAGGAGGCCTCTCTCAGGCTTCAGTGGTCTTTATGTTGCTCTCCGCCGGGATAGCCGTCACTGTTGCTTACACGATAGCCGTGGAGACTAGTAGGGCCGCACTGCTCATGCGGGTTAGAGGGCTTAGCCCCTCCGGCACGTTTAAGCTGAACCTACTCTACTGGTTTACAGTCGTCACGTCAGCGGTCTTACTCGGTTCTTTAGTAGGTCTAGCACTCAGTTTAAGTGATTTAACCACTTACTCCACGTCTATAGGGGGTACGTCTATCATATACTTATTCTCTCAGCTCCTCGGTGGTGAGGGCCTATACATAAACCTAGGGGTGTTGAGGTTCGTCACATCCCCGATGCTAGTGACCGTTACGGTACTGGTTTTAACTGTGGCGTCGCTGGTGCCGGCGTTAACCACTCAACTCGTTTACCGGGGCCGCGTGAGGGAGAGATTTATTGAGGTGAGGTAACGTGTTCGTGAAGTCAGGAGTCGTGGTTGAGGTTAAGGACCTGGTTAAGATATATAAGTACAGGGGCGGTGAGGTTCAGGCGCTCAGAGGCGTTACAGCTACTTTCACTCCAGGCACGCTCACGTGCGTGATGGGCCCTTCAGGCTCCGGCAAGACTACGTTGCTTAACCTGATAGGAGGTATCGACGTACCGACGGGGGGTCAGGTGAGTGTGGGGAGCGTCAGGGTTCATGAGCTTAAGGGCGTTGAGCTAGATAAGTACAGGTTGATGAACGTGGGGTTCGTTTTTCAGGCCCTCAACTTAATACCGACGTTGACAGCGCTTGAGAACGTGATGTTGCCAGCTCAGATGGCCGGCGTAGGTAGGACTGAGTCCTCCAGGAGGGCTCTAGACCTACTGAGGTTAGTTGACCTTACCGATAAAGCCAGTAGGTACCCGGAGGAGCTGAGCGGTGGTGAGCAGCAGAGAGTGGCTATAGCTATCGCCCTGGCGAACGATCCCTCGATAATAATAGCCGATGAACCGACGGCCGAGCTGGACTCACAGAACGCGAGGAACGTGGTTGAGGTTCTCGTTAAGCTGGCTAAGCAATACAGCAAGACGGTGATCCTAGCTACGCATGACCCGAGGGTGGCGGTCAACACGGACAGGATCCTCAGACTTGAGGACGGTAGGCTGGTGGGTGAGGTTAAGCCGATAGACCTAGAGAGAAGCGCTGGCGTAGGCGTTGTGGAGGCCAGAGAAAGAGCCGTAACCCTCTCGGAACTAATAAAAATAAAGATAGCCAGCGTAGAGAAGGAGCTCAACGAGGTTGAGGAGAAGTTCAAGAAGAGTGAGATAGATATAGACACGTTCCACGAGAGAGTGACTAAGCTGAAGCTAATGAAGGAAGCGCTAACAGAGTTGCTAACGTCCATAGGAAGCTCGTGAAAGCTGAACCCGCCTGGACAACCACGAGTTAAGAGCAGTGCTAGTACGTAGGCAAGCCCAACGTTGAAAGTTAACAGGTAACCGTCCGTAGGTTTTTACGTCGATGCCAGGCCCTCGGCATCCCCCTCGACGACTGAAGGCCACGCTTTAGGGATGAGGTAAGTTCTTCTCAAGAGCGTTGAGTCTTAAAAGTGTTTAGAGGTCTTAGGTCAGGGAGGAAGTAGGCTTCATCACCTAGTTTAATAGAACACATGTTTTTAAATTGATAAATTGCGGTGCATATATAAACTGGCTTAACGTTATAATTTAGTGAAATAGCATGGTGGGTTTACTTGTCAGATGAGTTAATGAATTCAACTCAGAAGGAACTCAGATTATATGAGAAACTCCTCACGATCTTCCCCGGTTACAAGGGATATAAAGAGAAGGAGCTCATAAGAGAGACGGATAGGATCGTTAGAGACGGACTCTTTAGGAGGTTGAGAGGAAGTCTTAGCGACCTTAGACGTTTCTACTCCTTGCTTGTGTCTCGCGGGGGGCTGAGCGAGGACGCTAAGCGTGTGGAATCGCTCATATACAGGCTTGACTCGCTGGCTGAGAAGACTAGACACGCCCCATATGGGTATAGTCCGCTTTTCCACGTGTCGAAAGTGGATGAGGAGAAACTAAGTAGGATGCTTGAGCATGACCTTCAATTAGCTGATGTGATCGCGTCGATGAACACGTTGACCAGGAAGCTCTTAGCGCCAGATACAACGCCTGAGGCCTTACGCCCACTCATAACTGAGGTCGAGCAGAGTATTAACGAGTACGAGGTTAAATTAAGTGAGAGGGATAATATCCTAACCAGCTTCACGAGGTGAGTTGATTGAGTAAGACTAACGTAATTGAGTGGGTTAACCCAGGGCCTGAGGACATACTGTGGGCCTACCCGTATGAGGACATCCGCTGGGGAAGCGTCTTAGTGGTTCACGAGTATGAGACAGCTGTATTCATGAGGGACGGGAAGATATATGACGTGCTCCCGCCTGGCCGGCACGTCCTAACCACGCAGAACCTACCCTTGCTGACTAGGGCCTACCGTCTAGTTATGGGGTACGGCGAGACGCCGTTCAAGGCTAAAGTGATTTTCATCTCGCTTAAGCAGTTTAAAGGCAGGTTCGGTTTATCCACCAGGGTTAAGCTAGGTCCTAAAACCCTCTACATGACTGAACTACAGAGCTTCGGGGAGTTCTGGTATAGGGTCGAGGAACCCGTGCTGTTCCTCACGCAGATCGCAGGCGCTGTCAGGGAGTTCTCCTCGCCGATGGTGGCTGAATTCATAAGGAATTACTTCGTGGAGAGCTTCATCCAGGAGATGAGTAGATACACCGCGATAGACATATACTCGAACCTGAGCGAGGTTACCGCGAGGATTAAGGCAGGTAACATATACGATGCTTTCAAGCAGAGAGGGCTTGAGTTGATAGACCTCAAGATAGGCGGTGTAGGGCTCCCGCAACTTGAGAAGATGGAGAAGGAAGACCCGACTTACGGTCTCCCGTTACTCCTAGCCATACAGAAGGGTGATGAGGACAAGGTTCTTGAGATAGTGAAAACTGTTGAAATAATGAGGGCCTTAGGGAGAGCTCCTGCAGCTGGGTGGATGGGCGCGCTTGTAGCCATGCCAGCGTTGCTTCAACCCGTTGTTCAGCAGCAGGCTCAGCAGCAACCACAGCAACAAGCACCTACACCTCCACCACAGAGGAAATCCCCGGTGGTCGAGAAGCTAAGGGAGTTAAAGGAGATGCTCGACGAGGGCCTTATAACCCAGGAGGAGTACGAGAAGATGAAGAAGGAGTTGCTGGAGAAGTACAAGCAAGAAATGTGAGCGTGCGTTCATGATACTCTTCAAGAGCGAGGTCGAGAAGTTCAACGATGCTATGAGTAAGGGCTTCAGCGATAGGAGTAAGGGTAACTTCAGCGGTGCTGTGAGGAATTTCCTTCAGGCCTACGAGATAGCCAGTAAGTCGCGTGACCCTGACTTAATGAGTAAGGCCAACCTAGCTCTCTTCTACGCCTTGTTTTACGACGCGTTAGTGAAGGGAGGTCCTGACTCGTTCAAGAGGGCGGCTGAGCAGTGTAGGAAGCTGGATGCCAGCACTGAGTTGGACCTAGGCTTAGCCAGTAAGGTATTCCCTCTAGATCTGATGCGGGAGCTTGAAATACTGGCGGAGATATCAAGCTTGCCTAGCTTCGATGTAAGTAAGATCGAGTCTATGGATTTAAGCGTTGCTGATAGGTACGAGAGTGTCGGCAACTTACTCCTAGCTGAGGGTTCTAAGAGATTAATCCTTGAGGATCTAGTGGGTCTACATGAAACCCTCAACGTCATGGGATTCAGGTTACTGGGATACTCTAGGATCATCAGAGCCGTTAAGATGGAAGAGAACGAGCCGGGCAGTGCTATAGAACTGTACTCGGAGGCCCTTGCGTTCCTTCAGCAAGCAACCCCTGAGGTCAGGGACTTCGTTGCCAGTAGGCTCGCTAAGTTGGGTAAGACGACTAGGTGCTGGGTCTGCCATAGAGAGATCCAGGGCGAGGATGTCAACTACATATACCTGCCGGCCTCCGTTAACAAATACATTAAGACGCGTTACGAGAGGGACGCTCCATACTTGATTGACGAGAAGAGGATCGCAGTGTGTAGGGTCTGCTACACGATGGTTTATGGTTTAAGCGATAAGATCTCGAAATACTACTACGACCTAGCGATTAAGGAGATGAGGCAGATGGAGGAACGAATAAACGCCAGGTTAAGAGAGCTACAGGTCAGAGTAGACTTGTTAAGAACCACCACCATGAGGTTTGAGAGGAAGTAACCACAGCAAGTAGCGGTGGTTTTAATGGAGGTATACACCCTTAGATGCACTCACTGCGGTGCTCCGTTACCGAAGCCCCACTCAGGCGAGGATTGGGTTAAGTGTGAGTACTGTAGTTACGTGAATAAACTCGTTGACGCCTCTAGATACGTCGATAATTTAAAGCGGGAGCTGGAGAAGTGGGTTAGGGAGATATTACCCCCGACAGTGACAACCTCTACTACGATCGACGTGGCTGCGAGGTACCAGATATTCCAAAGCATAATAAAGCCTAGAGTTAGCCTGACTCGCGCAAACGTACGTGCCAGGTACCTGCAATACCTCTCACTCCCGATAACTCCTTTACTCACCACGACTACTGGCTTTGCAGACGATCCTAAGCGTTTCTTCGAGGAGGCGTTGAAGATAGAGAGCTTGAAGGACTTCGCCGTCACTGAGGAGGATCAAAAGATACTCAGTGAGACGCTGACTTATGAGGCGATCTCTGGCTATATATTGAACGCTCTGAAGGCGTTAAGCAGGAACGACGTTAAGGCCGCTCTTAAGAACGTTGAGGAAGCCCTGCAAGCAATACCTAAAGCCCCGGAGTCCTCTTTAGTTGAGGAGAGGTTGAGAGCGGCTCACTTGATGCTCAGTGCCGTCAACGAGTTCTGGAACAGGAACGCATCGGCCTCACAGACGCTCGTAAGATCCTCTGTGGATCTCTATAAGGCACTGCTTCAGAAGACCTCTAATAAGGTCGTCCCGGAAGTCAACCCAGGCATCATCGAGATAGAGAGGATGTGTGCTGAGTCTCTAGCTAATATAATAGATTCAGCTCACAGACTCTTCACAGTTGGCGAGGACCCCTTAAAAATGATGGAGTGGTTTGAGAGATACATAACCCTCTTCAATAAGTTGAGGGAGTCTTACAAGAGACCTATTCAAGACCTCCTCGAGGTCACATCGCACGTGAGGAGCTTAATCTACAGCAAGACCGGCTTAAGCGAGGTTAATGTGGTACGGGGGTCTGGAACGTACTACGTGCCTTATTACGTTGTCGAGGCGAAGTTCTCTTACGTGAAGGGTCTTATCTTGAAGAAGGGGGCGGAGTCATCGATAAAACTAATGGTCGTCGGCATAGCGCCTTACGTAAGGAATCCTGTAACCGATGTACTTGGAGTAAGTACCGGCAGGCTCATGCCGCCGGATAAGGTTGAGGAGGCACCGGCGCTCGCCTTGATCAACGAATTGAACTCAAGAAAGGTTAGAACTACTCTGTCTCCAGGACTTAAGGCGTTACCACCGCTGATATCCTCCGTGCTCACTGAGAAACTCGCTGACTCATACATGTTCGACGCCAATAATTACTACAGGGGTAAGATAACGTTCGCGTCAACATCGGTTAGAGAGCTTCTCTACATACCATTCACTCGAGTTAACGGCGGGACTATGGATTTCGAGGGGAGGCTGAAGATACAGTTGAGTAGCGACGCTGAAGCTCTTGAGAGGCTGGCCATATAGGGGTGTGTACTTTGACGTCGGTAATCACGATTAACGTGGCCCTGACCTCCATTGTAACGGCATTAATGGCTTTTCTCACGTTCAAGCACGTTAGAGCGTCAACGTATTTCAGGGATTTCATGGTCCTTATATTCTCTTTGATGGTTGCTGTTGTAGCG
>JAWBLQ010000016.1:9576-19232 GCA_038830105.1 Zestosphaera sp.
CTTATAGTCCCTTTAAGTGAAGGACCTTTACTTCCACTGACTGTCATACTCCTCGTTAACGGACTCTGGCTCTACGGCGTAGAACCTAAGACATCGCCTAAGCGTTACTTCACTATAGACCCAGCAGTGCCTAGAGTGTTCATAGGTTTAATACTACTTATGATAGCATCCTGGCTCGCTGTGTCAAGCTATAACGTGAGCATAGCTTTAATAATAGTCTTAGTATACGTGATGCTCGGTGCCTATAAGGGAAGAGAGTTAACGAAGCCTCAGTAAGATTTAAAAGCTCTTTAGGCGGTTTTCCGTTAGAAGGTAAGGCGCCTATGAAGTATCCTGTGAAATGGATGATTCTAACAGGCCTTACTCTCTGGCTTCTCACAGTCATTATGAGTGTAAACGTCATCATCACCTGGACAACAGTGCGTCACGCGTTCGTAGTAGGCCTTGATCTCTTAGTTGTTTTCTATATGTTTCTCCTCGCTCTCCCGACCATCGCTTATAAGAAACTGAAGATAGAGCTGTCATCGCTGAAGTACCTACTCTTGTGGGTTACGTCTCTATCAGTAATCTTCGGATCTGCATGGTACTACTCACTCTCGTGGGGCATCCTCACTAGTGAAGCCCTGTTGAATATAGTTAAGTTCTCTATAACATTCTCAATCATATTTACCATGGTCTCCATACCTGCATCCATCTACGTGTATAGAAGAAGGCGTAAGGATGCCTGGGATTTGATTTGGAAGGTCCTTGAAAAGCGTAAGTAAAACGTATGATGTCAGGGATAAGTTTATTCTAGGATTGAGGAAGACCGTTACAGTTGCGACGTGTCTACGTCGACTTCATCCTCTAAGGAAGGGGTAAATCCTATTAAAGGAAAAACATTAACTGGATTCCGTAGTTGTTGTTTTCATCTGCTCCGGGAGGCCGGTAGGTAGTGACGGCAACGCTGGGAACGATTCCTTCATCCTCTGCTCCGCCACAACCTTCGCTTCCTCAAGTATCTTCCTTGCATCCGGCGTTGCGTACATACTCACTGAGCCTACTCCTATCATTTCACCCGCTTCCATGACGGTCTCTTGCAGTATTTCTTGTATTTCCCCTAGCTCTATCCCTATCTCAGGTAGTGTGGATTTTATCGCCTCCCTAACATCCTTCACAACACTTACTACCGGCCCCAGGTAAGCGGCGATCTCACCTATCTCCCTTATAGACTCTAGCCTAAGGCCTATTTGCTCTAGAGCCACCTGAACAAGGAAGAGACTCCTGGCAACCTTCCTTAACTCGGCAACCTCATTAGCGTACATAGTAGCTCTGGTCTGGTCTTTAGACATGAAAGCCTCTACAACCTTCTCAAAGAGCTCCTTATCCCTGGCCTTAAGTCTGTCGAGGTATACTTCAAGCCTCCTCGTCATGGAGTTCAGCTTGTAGTGCGCCATGGCGAGTCTGTATCTCAATGGCTTCTCCCTTATGAACAGGTCTTTAATGTGGTCTCCTACGGACTTGTCCCTACCCTTCCAAGATCTCTCGAACTCCTTAAAGCTCGAACCCAATTACGCTTCACCGACGATACTCTAGGACTAAGAAATGCTTTTAAAGTCTGAGCCTCAAAGCTACAGCTCCTCACGCTTGCCAACAGTCGCTCGTGTTAAGCCTTATGAAGGCCGCTCCCAGACCTCGATCCGTAGCTGGCTCCCTCCTGTTACTAGAGGAGGCTTTCACGTAAGCGGATTACTCAACTTAATAACATGATTATCTCGCTTGCCGTGGTGGAAGCTACTGTGAGGAACGCAAGGATCAGACCTAATGCCTTAAGGACCTCTCTAAGTCTAGCGTTCTTAACACGTCTACGCGTAAGCACTACCACACCGCAGTAGAAGTGTATAGTAGCAAGCACTGAGGTCAAGTACCTCAGTAACGGTAACGTATGTATTTTGGTTGACGTTATGAATGTGAACCCGAGGACATTCAATATGGGCGATGATAGCATCCCGTAGCCACTCAACACATAGAGCAGGAACGTCAGAGATAGTGGTATAGCTGTGTACTCGACTAGTTTGAGGCTTCTGTGGACTGCTCTAGCCTCGCTCATTTCCTTAACCTTGAGTATAGTTCTTGGAGCTCCTTAAAGCTCATTTCATGCGGTGTTTGCGGAACACCTACTGGGAACACATAGAGTGGGTTTTCCCTCTGTTGAGCTTTAATCACTTCAGCAACTTCATCATCGTGGAAAGCCCCTATAGCCACGGTCCCCAAACCTAGGGCCACGGACATGAGATATATGTTCTGACCAACATGCCCAGCCTCCATATGGACATATCTAATGCCCCTCTCACCATACCTCCATGTAGTTCTCTCGTAGACTGCACATATGACTATACTTACTGGGGCTTCCTTAACCCAATCCTGTCTTAAGGATGCCCGCCACAGATCCTCCCTCACATCACCCTCCCTAACCAACCTCATTGAATGTCTCTCATAGTCATACTTATACACCCCAGCTGCTACGTAGCCCTCATCACCTAGGGAGACACCCTCCTCACCCACAACCACATATATTTCAAGCGGGTAGGTAGCACCTGCGCTCGGGGCAGCTCTTCGGAGCCACCCATCAATCTCTTCAACCACCCCCTGAGATACCCAAAGAAGCATTGACAACTGAGTGACCGTTATGGGTGAGCTGGCCCACTCTCTAACACTCTTCCTCAAGAGGACTGCCTCTTCAACAGGAATGCTAGTCACCTTAGTAGGCAGGGGTAGGAGAACCTCGCCACCCATTACACTTACACCACTTAAACCTGTTTGCGGGCTAAATAAGGAGATAAACACGTAAAGAGCTATAGCCATGCTTAAGGCAACTGAGAACACGAAACCAAACCTCACGCTAACCACCCCCGCAAAACTAGGTAGCTAAGACAGTAATTAACTGGTGACGCAGAGCACAAGACTTAAAAACCTCCTCACATAAGGATTAACGGCGGTCCCGGTCATAGCGGTCAGGAAACACCCGGACTCGTCAGATCCCGGAAGTTAAGCTGGCCGCGTTGGGGGGGCAGTGGGGTCCGCGAGGCCTTGCAGCCCTCTCAAACCGGGATCTCGCCAATTACTGGCGTTTCACAACTTATTACCAAACCTGAGCTACCACCTGAAGAAGCGTTGGTTGCTCCTCAAGTTCGTTGTTCGTCACCTTGTGAAACCATTACGAGTTTCATAAAAATTCACGGTTTGATGAGTTCTTCGGCGATTAATATCGCGTAGACTTTTTTCCCGAGGAAGTCTTACTTCCTCTTTATCCTCCTTAGGAACTCTTTATACCTGGCTATGAATCTCGTTTCCTTAGGATCTACCCCACGTTGTAGAGCTAGATTAATGGACGCAATGCCTACTACTTGAGACCACCTAACCACGTTCTGCAGGTATTCCTCGTCGAGTTCGTACGTATGCGTGTTCACACCAACCTCCGTGAGTAATTCCTTAAGAAACTCAAGCATGCGATCCTCCCTCTCCTTAAAGATTACAGCGCTGATTGGATCCCGCCACCCCTCCCAGCCAACCACATCATTGTGGAATCCTTCAGGATATACCTCCGCCTTAGCGATTGTCTTGGCGTTTTCATTGAACTCATCCTTAGCCCTCAAGGCGAGGGGATAGTACTTGGTAGCGCTTATGAAGACCGGTATTCTATTTATTAGTTTCCCGGCCAGTTCAACACCGAGTCTAAGTGCTTCCTCAGGTTTGAAGAGCTCCGTAACGTTGAGTCTTGAGGGGTATCCAAGGTTTATACCAAGGCTTAAGAGCAACTTAATGGCTCCAAACAGGAGCGCCGGGAACGAGGACCTAGGCGTCCTTCCGGAGGGAATCCTAAAGTAGGGGAGGCGCTTAAGTTTTGAGAGCTCGGTCAGCTTGCCGCCTGAGGCAACTACAGCTACTTGAGCGCCTCTCTTAAGCGCCTCGTTAACGCATGTAAGCGTCTCCACAGTATCTCCTGAGTAACTCACAGCTAGTGTTAACCACTTGGCATCGACCCATCTAGGCAGCCTGAAATCCTTCACTACAATTAAGGGTATTTCAAGTCTCTCAGTTGAGAGCGAGTGTAAGACATCCCCTACTATCCCTGAACCACCCATGCCTAGAACAGCTATTCCTTCAGGAATAACTTTTAACGGTTCCGTGTTAAGAGGTTCTGTGGCTAGTGTGTGATTCATTAAATCACACCAGTCTAAATACTCCCTCAAATACTCTTCATGCATTGATCACTTCACCAATAATAGGTAGTCTTGTAATAATATTAGGAGCTATTACTGGAGCTCGCTCTTCAACGGGTAATATGTTGTGCAAGACACGCATGGGTCGTACCTCCTAAGGGAATGCTTCCTAGCTACTACCAGCGTCCTCTCTGACAACACCCTCTACATAAGGTTGTTTATGTTCCCTATAGTCCTATGAAAACCTGAGGAACGAAAATAAAGTGGCGACGACTGTCTACATGAGTTGATTCGAGAACTGAACTCCTGAGGCTGTGACGTCTTAAGCATTCATGTGTGCGAATATGAATGACGAAGTACTGCTTGCTTTTGGTTAGCAATGTTTTAAATGAGTAGAACATTAAGTACAGGGATTTAATGAGGTCTCTGAAGACGTTAGCAGAAACAAAGTTAGTTAAACTCTCTCTGACCTTGACGCTTATCTTTGTGATCCTATATTTACTGCCCGTGCCTACGACAGGGGAGCCTGTCGAGGATCTAGCACAGGAGTGGAGTAGGTTCGTCATAGTTAATGGGGTGAAGATCCACTACGTTGAGGAGTTCGGTGAAGGGGACTACACGTTTATCCTCCTTCACGGTTTCGGAGCTAGCGTCTTCAGTTGGAGGGAGGTCTTTAAAGAGCTCTCTAAGTACGGCAGGGTAGTGGGATTCGATAGACCTGGCTTCGGACTTACTGAGAGGGTAGTGATGAGGGCTAGATCAAACTTAATGAATGTTGAACTCTCAGATTTGCAGTCTGCCGTCTACCAGAGTATAAACTTTATCGATTGGATGTCCCGTTAGGTAGGGGTCGTTAGTGGTGATGACTATAGCCTTGCCTCTATCCCTTAGGTCCGTGAGGATCCTGAGAATCATTTCCTTGGCTTCCGACGTTAGGTAAGCAGTCGGCTCGTCGAGGAGGAGTATCTCAGGGTTGTAAGCTAGTACTGAGGCTAGGGCTACCTTAACTTTCTCCCCGCCGCTCAGTCTGTAGGGAGGTCTCTCAAGCAGGCTCTCTATGTGTAGGGTTCCCGCGACTTCAGTGACTCTCTCCCTAACTGCATTCTCACTAAGTTTAAGCTGCCTTAACGCGAACGCTATCTCATCGTACACGGTTGCATTGAAGAACTGGTCATCAGGGTTCTGGAACGTGATCCCGATCCTCCTCCTGGCTGCAGGTAGCTGTGATTGTAACGGAACCCCGTCGAGGAGCACCTCACCCCGCTCAGGCTTTAGAAGCCCGGCTGCCACTAGAAGTAGCGTTGACTTGCCAGAGCCGTTAGGCCCTCTGACAATCATCAACTCAGACCCCCTTAACTCGAGCGTAACGCCCCTTAAGACAGGAGCGTTGCTGCTAGGGTAGCTAAACCACACGTCCTTAAGGAGCAGTTCATTCATGAAGCTACACCTCTGTGAAGAGCTGAAGAAGCACCTCCGTTACCGCTGCAGAGAAGATGATCGCATCAAGCTTTGTAAGTTTAGAGGATGTACTCAAGTTTAGCGAGTCTTCCGCAGGAGACAGGGTTCTGGCTTCCACGGCTAACGCAGCTCTCCTCCCTCTCTCCTCACTCCTGAGGATTAAATCACCTACAGCCGTAGCGTACGTGGGTAAGTCCCTCAGCTCGGATCTCCTGAGGATTCGCGCCTCCCTGCCTAACAACATCCTTGACGTGTCCCTCATTAGCGTGGAGATAAGCCTCACGTACATTGTCACGAGCGACGTCATGATGGGGATCCTGAGTCTCTGCATAGCATTGCTTAAGCCTCTCCAACCAAGCGTGCTTGTTGAGGTTAGGAGGAGTAACGTAGCTCCCAGGGCTCTAAACACGTAAAGCAGGTATAGGTTCGCCTCGCCGTTAAGTAGGAAGGGAAGTAACGCGATTAGCGAGAAAGCAAGTACGTAAACGGAGGCAGATGCAAGCCTCTCTAAGGAAGTTCTTAGCCTCTTGGAGACCCCTAAAAGCACGAAGGACGTGGTTAGTGAGGTAAGGATCACTAAAGGGTTTGAAGTAAACGAAGTCACAACCACTGTGGCGAGCGAGGAGGTGAGGAAGAATACGGGGTTGCAGTCACACCCTTCAGTACTGATTATATCAACCACGTCAGACATCGACTCAAGGAACTTCCTGGTAATCAGCGTGCTCATACCCTACCGACCACAACGAGTCTGAGAACGTATCCAGTCAACAGGATTAGTAAGAGACCTAAAGCACCTGATATTATGTACCCTAGCCAGTCAGGAAGTCCGGGGAAGGTGTAGTCCCTCAAAGGCGTCCACTCAACCTCTAACTCGCTGAGCCCTAGTTCCTCGGCAACAAGGTCTAGGGGTTCATGATATCCAATCACCTCAGCCATAATCACCCCGAACAAGGGGCTCACGAGGAGGAGTACTCCTAAGGCTAGGATCACCTTACTACTAAGCACTCAAGACCACCTCCCCAGCTTCGACGCTTTAACGCTTAAGTAAGCGATTATAGAGCCCGTTATAACCCCCTCCATAATACCTAAAAACGCGTGCCATAAACCCATCACATACACAGGTAGTATCGAGCTCCATGAAACACTTAACTCCACGCCACAGGAGATGCCAGCGAGTAGCAGGCTGAGCCATCCGGCGACGAACCCAGCTATTAACGGTCTCTTACCCCCTCCAAGAACTCTGAAGAGTGAGTAGCCGGTAATGACGGCTACAACGCCCATGTTGAGTATGTTAGCGCCTAGTGCGGTTATCCCGCCGTCGTGGAACACTAGACATTGAACAGTGAGGACTAAAGCCATAGATAACATCCCTAACCAAGGACCTAGGATGATCCCCGCTAGAGCACCGCCGATCAAATGGAGACTGGTCCCGCCGGGGATAGGCCACGCTATCATCTGAGCGACGAATATGCTGGCGCTTAAGGCAGTCATTAAGGAAACCCTCTCCACGCTTAACCCCTGTTTAAGGGAGACCCTACGAGTAGCGGCGACCACGAAAGTAAGAGATATGATGAAGGAGCCCACAGCAACGGGCAGGGAGAGATATCCATCAGGTATGTGCAATGTGGTGCACCAAATATTGTAATTAAGTGCACCTTTAAAAACTTTGTCAATTAAACACCCTCAAAACATGAGTAGAAGTA
Source organism: Zestosphaera sp. (assembly GCA_038830105.1). Lineage (GTDB taxonomy): Archaea > Thermoproteota > Thermoprotei_A > Sulfolobales > NBVN01 > Zestomicrobium. Next base: position 16,940 of record JAWBLQ010000016.1, read on the forward strand.
GCCCCGCACGCGTTTAAGTGGTGAGGGGAGTAGTCTTAAGCTCTACTCAAGTTGTCGAACATCTAAAAGCTCTAAACCCTTAATAATGTAGGGGGTTTAGATTAGGAGTGCTTGTTCACACAGCTGATTTACACGTTGGCTCGTTCAGCGGTAAGCCGCTTTCCGACGCCTCAGTTAAGGCTTTCGAGGAGATATCTAGGCACACACTGGAGTCGGGTTCCAGGTATTTGGTGATTAGCGGGGATCTCTTCGAGCGTCCTAGGTTCGAGAACTACTCAGTAGTGAATCGTGTAGCCAGAACCCTCAGAGACCTGAGGGATAGAGGTGTTAAGGTGGTTTGCGTACCTGGGAGCCACGATACCTCGGTTAGAGGTAACGACTTGATTCACCTCCTGAGGGAGGCTGGGTTGATTCACTTACCTACACATGAGGAATCGAGAGAGGGGTTAACGCTTAATCCCCTGGAGTTAGGTGATTACGTCTTCTACGGGATCCCCGGGCTCAGGAATGGGCTTGAAGCTAAGTTCCTTAGCGAGGGTAGGGTGGTTTTCAGGGGTTTAGAGAGTGTTGTGAAGCCTGTCATCCTACTTGCTCACACCGGCGTTAAATTCTACGGCTACGACCCGAGCGACTACAGCTACAGGTACGGCAGGATGTTCCTGTCAGGTGACGGATGGTTGAGAGAACTCCCGAACAGGGTTAGGTATGTTGCGTTAGGTCATATACACTATCCAGTCCCGTTGCTTGATGAGGGGAGGGTTAAGGCTGCTTATCCAGGGGCTGTGGTCGGCAGGGATAGAAGTGACCTCTACGAGACCTACACTCTTAAGAGGGAGGGTAGGATGAGGAGGTTCCTGGAGGTTGATGTGGGAGATGATGTACCTGTAGTGAGGAGTGTTTGGAGTGACTTCGGGGTTGACGTCGTGTACGAGAGGCTCGTGCTCGGTGACGTGAGAGACCTAACTAATCACGTGAGGGCTTTAGCTAAAGACATACGAGGAGCATTCAAGGCCCTGCTCATAGACATCACGAACGTTAAGCCTGACAAGCTCGGTCAGTTGATGTATGAAGCAAGTAAACTAGACCAGGAGTTAAGAGGACACGGGACAACCTTAATGCTCAAGCCTGAGTTAGTGAGTGAGTCTGGTGCTCTATCGATCGACACGTCGCTCAGTGGAGATGTCTTAGAGCTCATTGAGAGGTCTGTCGTGGAGGAGGCGGCTAAGAAGCTGAGCTCTACGTTAACCCCTGAGAGGCTCCTTAAGTTAATTGAGTTACTGAGCAAGAGGAAACCTGAGGGGGTTAATGAAGATGAGTTCTACGAGAGTCTCTATAAAGAGACTAGAGGGTTACTAGAGGAGATGTTTAGTGAGTAGGGTTAAGTTGATTGATGTGCTTGAGGAGGTCATCGAGGATCTAATGACGGATTACTTAAACTCGAGAAACGACGAATCCGTCAGGATTAAGAACGAGGTTTTCAACACATACTATGAGGTTAAGGAGATAGGGCTACCGGGTAAACCTTCTGTAGTCGGGTTTGTTGATGCAGGCTTCAAACCTTACAGGACGGACGTCTCAATAGTCATCCCAATCAGGTTAGGGGCTTTACTGAGGATGGAGAGCGGGGGGTTGCTCAGCGTTAATGAAGTGTTGAATAAGCCCTCGACGGAGGGGCTTGTTCTTTACTCCAGTAGGAGGGCCGTTGGGGAGGGTTTCGAATTCAGGGTTAAGGTTAGGTCATCCAGCGTTGATTCACTGCTCTTCGAAAGGCCTGGTGACGACGCCGTAGCCTCACAGGAGTTAAGCAGGTTCGTCAGGGAGTTCATAAGCTCATCGCTTAAGGAGAGACCTGGCTTCTTCACGCGCTTCACCCTCTACATAGAGGGCTTGATAGAGCTCGCTTACGCAGTGAGGTTACTGGACGGCGTTAAGCGTGAGGCAGGCATAGATCCTAAATGCGTGGTGTTAGATGGAACACTCATTAAGTGGTTTGCCGTGAGGAGAGGCAGTGCAGGAGCTATAGACGGCATTAACGTGCTCTCTGTCCTGACAGGTCTTGAACCGAATAACATTAAGGACCTCCTATGGAGGGTTGTAGGTCTCTCGAAGACCTCTAAGTTCACCAGCGTCGCACGTAGTTACTCACTCTTCCGTAAGGCAGGTATCGAGGTAAGGGGTACCAGCGGTCTCTACACGTTACCTAACATCGGGGGTGGTAATAGAGTCTGCAGGCTCCTCTCCGAGCTACTCACTGACTCAAGAAAGAGGGTCTACGTCGAAGAGGCTGTCAGAA
>JAWBLQ010000017.1:0-19189 GCA_038830105.1 Zestosphaera sp.
ATCGACACGTAGCACTGCAGCCGTTACTAAACCTTTAGACTTCTCCTCAATCCTCCCTAAGATCCTGTGTATCGCTTGTGCCCTTGGGACGTTAGGTCTCAGGATCGCGATAAGGACTACTTCGTTGCTATACACTAACTCCATCAAGCCCCTTAGATCGCTTAATACCTTCATCTCTTGAGGACCTGCATCTCTTGATATACGTTTCTCTCATTAACTTCTTCTCTCCAGCGGATAAATATATTTCTATGTCTACCGGGGTTCTAGCTGAGGCTGGGTGTTTAAGACCCTCACTATTAAGCAGCATCGTGTCGTAGTTAAGCAAGTTCTTTAACTCATCGCACTGCAGTTCCTCTAGAAACCTCAGCAAGGCCTTCTCGAAATCTACAGTTTTTCTTAGTAGAGACTCACTCACCGTGGCCCCACACACTATGCAGGTTAGGTCAGGCATTAGAGCGTTAAACCGGCATATAGGGCATGTAAGCGGAGGTAGTCTGTATTTCCTGCTGACCCACGCGTTGAACCACTTAATCCTGAGGATCTCCGTTAAGTCCTCCCTACCTTCCCTGACAAGCTGGTGGTAGATCCTCGGCGCCACGACCAGTGATGAGTCCCTAACGTTGAGGACGACGAAATCTAGTTGCTCAGGCGCTAACTCCTCAAACATAAAGACCAGCCTATTAGCTATCATTTCATTTATACTGTCTTTATGTCTGTTATACCTCTTAACCACGGTCTCGACGGACGTGTGCGTGGTTGGTGAACCATACAGCTGAGTGAGTAAGTCGTGTAGTAGATCCACGTACTGCTCCCTAGTAAGCTTCAGGAGGGATAAACCCGATAACTCAACGAACTCCCTGATGTTCTCAATCACCCAGGCCTCAATATCGACTTCCTTTCGGCCGGTCTTCCCAACCCTCTTCTCTTCAGTAGCTTCTCCTGCGCTCGCTTTTACAGATCCCTCTCTCCTCTTCACTTTCTCTCTGACGTCTTTACTTAACTTCTTTTTCTTCTTAGAAGTCTTTTTCTTCTTAACCGTCTTAAATCACCCTTAAATACCCTTAACAGTGGTCCTTATTTCGATTACGTCTTTATCCATTAACTTGTGTGTAAGCCCTACCTTCTCCCCTGAGTACTTAGCTGAGGGACCCCAGATCCTAACGTATTTGAAGAACCTCAAGAACTCCTCTCGTATCTCCCTCACAGCGTCCTCTACAGTAGATCCTTCCCTAAGGATCAACGGCTTCGGCGCGTGAGTATCGGAGTTCGGCTCCTTCGTGTAAACCCTTATTAAGCTAAGCATTTTGAAGACTGAGTAAGGAACTCGTTCAAATCCTCTCACCATCAATGCGGAGACAGGCACTACCTCAATACTAGGAGTCCTTCTCTTTATAGACTCGACGAGCACAGGCACCTGCTCTGGGTTGAGTAGATCAACTTTGTTGAGGAGGATTAACGACGGCTTATAACTTACTTTCTCGAAGATCGCTCTCTCAACCTCGTCCAGCGTGACCTCACCCAGGATCCTTACTTCAGAATTGTAGAGTCTATAGCCCTCGAGGAGCTTTCTGACGTCATCTGCCGTGCAACCAACTAGCTTACCGTTAATGATCACTCTAATGCCCTGAAGACCCCTCCCTCTGAGTATCTGAACCTGACCCTTAGGCCTCACCACGTGAATGCCTACACCAGTTAATTCAGATAACATGACATCTAGTTGCTTCAGAGGCTCACCAGTCGAATCTAGTACTAAGAGTAAGCCATCAGCGTTTCTAGCCAGTCCCAACAACCTGGTTCCCCATCGTATACTCCCTTTCGAGATACCCTCAGTGAACGCTGGGGTGTCGATAAGCTGGATCTGAACGTCTTCAAAGGACATCATCCCTGGAACCGGGAACTTCGTGGTGAACGGTACTCGACCTACCTCAGGCCTCGCGTTAGTCAGGGCCCTGAGGATGGAACTCTTGCCTGAGGATGGAAACCCTAAAATAACTACTTGTGCAGCTCCCTCCTTCTCTATGAAGAATACAGGGCCACTACCCCCTCCCCGCCTAACCCTTCTCTCCTCAAGCTCTCTCCTGAGCTCAGACAGCTTTCTTCTGGTCCAAGCGACTAAGTTCTCCGTCCCCTTATGTTTAGGGATAGCTGAAAGGAACTCCTCTAGAGCTTCTATCCTCTCCTCAGTAGTCCTGGCCTCCAGGTACTTAACCCACTTAGCCTTAGCCTCCGCAGTTAGATTAGTCGGCACACTCCCTCCTAATAAATCCTAGGGTTACAATGGCTTAAATCCTAAACAAGTCTAAGGCTTGTGTGGGGTGTGAGGCTCTGTGACCAGGCAGAGGCTCAACCAACCCAGAAAAACAAAACTAAAACGAGAAACGGACCCAGCAATGCCACCAACCCGCGAGAATTGAAGCCTCTAACGCTACACACTATATCAGGCGTCACTACTTCTAACCCATTTAAGAAGTCCTTGCGTCTTCTTAACTGGCTTCACTCCAACCTTCGAGAGAGTTGACCAGCTCCTACGCACTATAGGTGTCTCAAGCAGTACGTGATCAGCCAACCACTTCATGGTCCTTGAGTCTGATGGGTAGCCACTCCCAAAGTCTCCGTAAATTAAGTGAAGGTTTTTCACGTGAACGTCTCTTAAGTGTTTAGCAACTATAGAGGCTGCAGCAACTACGGCGTACTTACTGTCAGCTCTGGGCTCATACACGAGCTCCACGCTTGATGGTATACCCTTCATAACCATGGCTTTATGTTTACGTGATGAGAGCGCGTCGACGTAGATCTTGCTAACGTTAAATCCCTTGCGTAAGATAGCCTTAACGGAGTCCAGGACTGCTTTAACGAAGAGGTCGTTTACGTTAATGCTATCTATGAGTGCCGGGCTACATCTCCTAACATACACCACCCTAGCGATCTCTATGATCCTAGGGAACATTGCCGATCTAGCACTGGGTGTGAGGGTCTTGCTATCCTTCACACCTAGGTTTCTCAGTAGTTCTTCATACCCCTCCTCAACACCGACGCAAGCGACGAACATATCACCTATGACGGGTCCTCTACCGGCCTCGTCAATCCCTAAGACAAGGGATCTAGGCGTTGCTATCACCTACTTAACCTCCTCAATAACCTGAACACCAACTTTAATGAGATCCTCGAAATCGTTCCTAACCCTCCTCAACGTCTCCTCTAAGTCCTTCGAGGTAACTCCCGGCTTCTCGATGAGCTCTAAAGCATCTTCAGCCGAAGATATCTTGAAGAGAGGGTAGCCCCTCGCTTTAACGCACTCGTTCACGTGAAGCGTGCTGGGGTAGTACGTCATGCCGAGCGTGTTAAGCAGTGCCGCCTCCCTTGCTAAAGTTGAGCCCCCGCTAATCACTGCCCTAGCGTAGAAGGTCAAGCTAACGCCATCATACGTATCCCTGATCACGATCAACCCTCTCCTCCCTGCGGTTGAGACTCTCTTAACTAAGTCCTCGTGTTCAGGGTATCGAGGCAGGAAGACCACCTTCATCCCTCTGTCAAGCGCTTCGAGAATGAATCTCTCTAAGTCGAAGCCTACCTCAACCCCCCTATAGTATGTCGCGTGGATCTCATGCGGCCTCACGACGACGTACCTACCTGGCTTTAGACCTAACCCCCTGACGTACTCCTCGCTAGGCCTACTCCTAATAATCCAGGAGACTTCATCAACCCCGCCATACATGATAAGCCTGGCATCCCTGAGCATGTACCTCTTAACGCTGTCCTCAGGGATGCAATTTGAGGCTATCACTATGTCCGCTAGAGGGAGGGAGAGCCTGCTGGGTATGTAAGCGTGGGGGGAGTCCGTAACCGCTACGTACTTAACCCCAGCACCGAAAGCCAGTCGGGCGGCAGGAGGGTTCGGGTACGCGACCAACACGTCAGGCCTGAATCTCTCGACGTGCACGGTTAAACCGAATATCCTGTCAGCATCCCCTAACACCTTGTCGTACGGGCTCCCAGTTACATACCTACCAACTACTACGGGTTTTAAACCTGTTCTCTCCAGGGCCCCCACTGTGTGCTCGTAGTCTCTACAGGTGCTCAATACCTCATGTCCTCTACTTACCAATTCCTTGGCTAAGAAGCCGAATAGAGTGGCCTGCTTAGACGTCAGTACATCAATCCATACCTTGAACTCCCTCACCCAACACTATAGATATACAGGGTTAATTATTTTACTAGCGATATTTTTACTGTGTAACGTGAAATTAGTAAGGTGTTGCAGATCATGAGGCTCTTCGGGACTGACGGCGTCAGGGGGGTCGTCAACGAGGATTTAACCCCTGAATTCGTGACTAAGCTCGCTCTAGCCGTAGCTTCGTTCTTTGGCGAGGGCTCTTCAGTGCTTCTAGGCAGGGATGCGAGGGCTGGGAGTGAGTTGCTACAGGATATCACGGCGGGTGTGTTAGCATCATCGGGGTTAAGGGTTTATGACGCCGGGTTAACACCAACCCCAGCGCTACAGTACAATGTCAAGATGAGGGGGTTCGAAGGCGGTGTTATGGTGACGGCTTCACATAATCCCCCTCAATATAGTGGCTTGAAGGTGGTTCTGTCAGACGGTATAGAGGCTCCTAGAGAGGTTGAGGAAGAGATAGAGAAACTTTTCCGTGAAGAGAGGTTCAGAAGAGTTCCATGGAGAGAGTTAAGTCACAGGAAGACACGCCTAGACGATGTTAACGAGTTCTATGTTAAGGGGGTTCTAGATTTAGTCGACTCTGAGAGGATGAGAGGTAGGGAGTTCAGGGTGGTTGTGGATGCAGCCAACAACGTCGGGGCGCTCACGACTCCTCAAATACTCAGGTCGCTAGGGGTTAAGGTTCTGACGGTGAATGGAGATTTAAGCCCTCAGCCCTTCAGAGAGCCCGAACCCACGTATGAGAACCTGAAGTACTTGGCAGGAATTGTTAACGTCCTGAAGGTCGATTTTGCGATAGCTCACGACGGAGACGCCGATAGAGCAATCTTTATGGATGACGTAGGTCGTTACATTCCTGGCGATAGGTCAGCAGCTCTCCTATGCAGGCATATAGCCGTGAACAGAAGGGATTCAACCCCTAGACGAGTGGTGACGGCTGTCTCGTCTTCGACGCTTATTGAGGACGTCCTGAAGGATTACGGGATAGAGGTCACGTGGGTTAAGGTAGGTAGTGTTGGGATAGCTAGGACTATGAAGAGCTTAGGCGCGATGGCCGGCTTCGAGGAGAACGGGGGGTTCATGTACCCACCTCATCAATTCGTTCGAGACGGGGGCGTCTCGGTAGTGCTGATGCTTGAGTTACTGAGTGTTGAGAACTCATCATTAAGCGCTCTCTACGATAAGTTACCTAGGAAACACTTAGTTAAGACGAAGGTCCCCCTAAGGGAGAGAGACCTATCAGACAAGGTAATTGCCAGGATCTCTCAACACTACAACAACTACAGAACGATAACCATAGACGGCGTGAAGGTCTTGGGGGATAACTTCTGGTTTCTCGTCAGGCCTTCAGGGACAGAGCCTTTGCTCAGAGTATTCGTGGAGGCGGACACCGAGTCGCTAGCCAATGAAATTCTTAAGGACTTACTGAGAATTATTAGTGAGGTATTAGAATGAGATACCCTCTGCTAAACCTGCTTGCCTGTCCGATGTGTAAGGGCTTCCCCCTTAAGCTCTACGTGATAGAGGGGAAGGTTGACGAGAAGGATTACTCAGTAAGTAAGCCATTCTGTGATTACTACTGTGGGAGGGATGGGAAGCTTGTAAGCTCTTTAGACGTGAGTAAGCTGGAATGCGTCACATGTGTTAAGAACGACGTGTTAAGCGGTGTACTTATATGCGAGAAATGCGGTCGTTGGTACCCCGTAATAAACGGTATCCCGTTCATGTACCCGGACTCTAGGAGGCAGCATCCTAAAGTTAAGGCTAAGGAGGAGGAATTCATTAAAAAATACATGGATGTCCTGCCTCAAGAGGTTCGAGATAAGCTGAGGACCTAGCGTCTATTACCGCTTAACGTCTGAACCTTCTCCTGCCTCTCAAGTTTCTTGAGGAGAGCTCGGAGGCTCTCTCCTCACTCAGGACCCTCTCTTTAACCTCGTCAACAGCTTTAATTAACTCGCTTAACACGCTTTCCTCTAGTTTATTCTGTTCTATGAATTCCTTGCCTGAGCTAGTTAACCTGACCTTCCTGAGCGTTGGCTCAGTCTCAACCAGGCCTAGGTACAGGAGTAAGTGTATGTCATCGCTCAGATCCTTACTGCTGGGGAATTGGTTAATTAGCACGAACGAATACTTGAAGCCTACGTTCTTCTCCTTGATGAGTAGGTATACGAGGTTGTTAAGACCTCTTTCAGAGATCCCGCCTAAGTGACTAACCACGCTCAGGAGCTTCAGCTTGTCCGGGTCTTTCTTAACCGCGTCAAGAGTAGTTACAGGCCTTGCAACTATCCTTAATTCCTTAGACGTTGACGTCGATGACTCCTGCGGTTTCTGAGGCATCAGCCCTCCCTAAACGAAATCACTCCAGTAGCTAATAAATTACGACTACTGTTTCGTCTTTAGGCGTTTGTTTATATCTTGCTTGCGTAGGTCTTGATCCTCACAGAGCTCTGCACGGAATCATAACCGACTGTCAAGTCTAACGGTGCGAGGCCCGTCTAAGCCGTGAAAACTTATAAAAATTCCATTCAGAAAATCAAGTAGGAAACAGCACACATACCCTGAAGATATAATATATTGGGGGGTGTGAGATGAGCGGTGAGATCAGGGAGATAAAGACCGCGAGGCCTGAGGCGGTCTTAAGCCTTCACAGCCACATTAGAGGACTGGGTCTGGATGAGAGGAGGGAGCCGAGAGCGGTTGCTGAGGGTTTAGTAGGTCAGGTGGATGCAAGGAGAGCTTCTGGGGTTGTGGTCGACCTTATAAAACAGGGCAGGATGACCGGTAAGGGCATACTTTTCGTAGGGCCTCCCGGCACTGGTAAGACAGCGCTCGCTGTAGCTATAGCGAGGGAATTAGGGGAGGACACGCCCTTCGTGGCTATAGACGGGGCTGAGATCTACTCCGCGGAAGCTAAGAAGACGGAGATCCTCATGAGAGCGGTGCGTAAGTCTATAGGGGTTAGAGTCAGGGAGGTTAGGAAGGTTTATGAGGGCGTTGTCAGGAACCTTAAGATAGGTTACGCGAAACACCCGTTCAATCCGTATGTTAGAATGCCTGGAGAAGCTAAGATAACCTTAGAGACTAAGGATGACTCAATAACCCTCTCAGTCGGTGATGAGTTGACTAATCAGCTAGTGCAACTCAGAGTAAGGAGGGGTGATCACATATGGATAGACGCTGAGACAGGGGTGATCCATAAGGTAGGACGTGTTAAGGGTATTGAGGAGGCTAAGTACTACGACATAGACACAATCCGTGTTGAGGAGGAGATGCCTTCAGGACCTGTGAAGAGGGATAAGGAGATAGTCCGCGTATTCTCATTCAATGATCTGGATCTCTACGTCGCCAGCCAGAGATTCTCGATAACCTCTATATTCGGTGTTGAGTTAGAGAAGGAGATCGATGAGGACATCAGGAAGTCCGTCAACTCCATGGTTAGGAAGTGGTTAGAGGAGGGTAAGGGGGAGATAGTGCCTGGCGTTCTCTTCATAGATGATGCCCACCTCCTGGATCTCGAGGCCTACTCCTTCCTGACTAAAGTACTTGAGTCAGAGTTCTCCCCGATATTGATACTAGCCACGAACAGAGGCATAACTAAGATAAGAGGCACGGATCTGGAGTCGCCTCACGGGATTCCGTTAGACCTCCTGGACAGGTTGCTAATAATCCCTGTTAAGCCATACACTAGGGAGGAGATAAAGCAGATAATACTAATCAGAGCTGATGAGGAGGAGGTACAGCTAGGTGGGGAGGCTCTAGAGAAGCTCGCCGACATAGGCACTACCCATAGTTTGAGGTACGCCGTTCAACTGCTAAGACCAGCCCAAATAATAGCCGAGCGCAGGAAACACCAGGAAGTACAGCCAGGAGACGTTGAGGACGCGTCGAGTCTTTTCATAGACACTAAGCAGAGCGTTAAGTTAATAAAGCAGTACGAGGATCAGTTCATGAGGTAACAGCGCCCTCCTCGTCGTCCATGTACGTCAATAGAACAGGATTATCGACCTCAATGACCTCTCCTTTTTCATTATCACTACCTTCACTTATCAACAGGGTTACGATTAAGTAACTCCCTATTTTGGATGCTTTAACCTTCTTAATTTTCATTTTAGTGAAATTATCCGTCTCGTAGCGGCTTAATCCTCCATGGACCTCATCTAACTCGCGCTCACGTCTAACACTCCCACGGATCTTCGCCGCTATGTACTTATCATAGCCAGTTACTGACGCCAGAACTAGAACTATTGTTACAATCATCAGTACTAAGTCAATCATCCATATCCCTAGTGAATACTCGTATAAAGTGATCTTTTAAGATATTAACCTAAATCCCCTGATGGGTTATTTTAACGGAGCTATGAGATGGCAGGTAGGCGCCGGTGCGTCGGTGATGGATGAGGATTTCATACTCATTAAAGAGGGTAAGGCCGAGATTAAAGTGCCTAATCCAGATAAGTACCTGCGGCCTGATAAGGTTTTCGAGCCTGCCTGGGCTCCTGTCTTCTACAACCCAGCTCAAGTACTTAACAGGGATGTATCTGTTCTGGTCCTTAAGACCCTCCTGAAGTCCCGGTCCTTTGAGAAACCTGTGAGGGCTATCGATCCGTTCTCTGGAACTGGTGTGAGGGCTATCAGATATGGTCTTGAAGTGCCTGAGATCGATGAGATTTACGCCAATGACATAGACTCTAACGCCTACAATCTAATATTAGAGAACGTACGAATGAACGGTTTGCAGGGTAAGGTAAGGGTCTTCAGAGGGGACGCTAACGCCATCCTCTACCTGCTGAGGTCCTTAGGCACTTCATTCGTGTTCGTTGATATAGACCCATATGGCTCGCCAGCACCCTACATAGACGCAGGCCTCTGGTCTGTCAGGAATGGAGGTGTTTTAGCGGTAACCGCCACTGACGTAGCGCCTTTAAGCGGCTCTAAACACGTAGCAGGCTCTAGGAGGTATGACGTCAGACTGTCGCCCAGCGACGTCGGTCTTGACGTAGGGTTGCGAACTTTATTAGGTTTCATGGCGAGAAGGGCTGCCGTGCGCGACAGAGTCATCTCCCCGCTACTGGCTTTCTATTCAGGTCATTATTACAGGGTATTCGTAGAGGTCTCTAGGGGTGCTAGTAAGGCTACTGAAATGCTCTCCAGGGGGATACGTCACCTACGTATATGCACACGTTGCGGGTTCCTGGAGTTCTTTCTCGAGCTTGCCGACACGGATAAGTGCCCGATGTGCGGGAGCGCCTTCAAGATCCTGGGGCCCTTGTGGGGTGGTGGTTTAAGCGATGCCCAATTCCTTAGATCTCTTAGAGTAAATCTCCAGGGTCTCGAATACTTACAGTCGTCGAAAAGACTGGCTAAACTGCTTGAGGCTATTGAGGGTGAGTTAACTGATCTGCCGATGTACAATTTAATCACGTTAGCCAGGTTCCTTAAGGTGAATATACCACCTATCATGCGTTTCATCGAGTGCTTGAGGGAAGCGGGTTTTAAGGCATGTAAAACTCACTTATCCCCGCAATGCGTTAGAACGAACGCGACTTACGACACGTTAGTTAGGTGTACAGTCACATCCGCTCCTTAAGGATAATCCACGGCTGAATACGGGAAAGTAAGAATGTCCGTGAAACTATCTAGGGGTAACGACGCTTTAGGCAGGTATTCACTCTTCAGAGTTACTAATGAGGAAGTAGGTAAGGAGACCGCATTTATAGGGGTTGAAGAAACCTCCCATCCCACACTTGTAGAGTTCCTTACAGATGAAACAGGGTATTTTGACGACCGGGTTTAAGTTGATTCTTAAATTCACCCTCTCTAACTTCTCGGGGGTGTATTTCAGGACGTAGGTCTTTCTGCCTTTATAGATGATCTGATCCCTCCTTATCAAACCCTTCCTCACTAAGCTTAGGACGGCTCGAGACCCCTCTCTGTTGTCAACCCCTAGAATACCCCATAACTCGCTCTGAACCATGCCGTTTCTACTACGTTGCTTGACTATCTCAAGTATGCGTCGCTCGAGCTCCAACCTCATCTATGACACCGATCCCCCCGCACCAAGTAATAGTTGTTTAGGAGCTAATATAGTTCGACCCCCCTCCCCACCTTAAGGAGGGCTTTCAGTTGAGGCGCGGATCTTAGAGTATATATCACGGTATATGTGATTCCTGTTGGTCAGAGTGATCTCAACCACCTCATGGCGACCGCTAGTAAGTCCTATTAACTCGTTCCTTAACCTCCAATGGATCACTGCCATCAACGTCTTATCACCTTTGACGACTTTAAGTATGGCTGATTTAAGCGCGGGCACGGCTAGCTCCATAGGGCCTATCTCATCGATGGCTACTACGTCAGCAAGTAGGAGTGCTTTTTCGATGGCGTTAACCCCTATGGAAGTTGCGTCCCTCTCGTTAACGCAGTACCTACCCACCCGCGGTCCTTCACATTGACTGCCACACAACCTAGCCAACCAGCCCCTGTCACCCTTTATCAGGTCCACGATCCCAAACCCTACTCTACGCCCTTCCTCTCTAACTTCAGGGCACACAATACCTCCAACTACCAGTCCGTCCCTCTTAAGTAGGTCGATAACTCTCATGAGAACTGTTGTCTTACCTACGCCTGGATACCCACTGATGAAGATCTTCATTAAACCGGTCACACCTTAATTACTTCTACATTACCTCGCCTTAAGGATGAGAGCTCGTCAGCTATGGCTCTCGCCTTGTTACTGTCGTCGGTGACTATCTTGAGCTCAGCCTCTGCAACGTTAGAGAACTTCACACACTCGTGAGTCTTAATAAGCATCTCCCTCATCCCGTATCTCTGTTGGTTGGTGACATCAACGGTTATCAACGTTTCATCATCCCTTATTATGTAGTCAGGTGCTGACTTCCTTATCAAGTAGATATCCCCTTCCTCAATGTTGAAGAGATCTCTTAGATCTACTTTTAAAGTCGTTACCTCTTCACGAGACGTCTCTTTAACGGTCTTACTGACGAAGTCGTCGTGAAGATCCTTTAGGGTTATTGGTCGGATGACATCCTCACCAAGCCTCTTAGCCAGCTTCTCCGCGGTCTCTATCGTTACGTTCCCCCCTCTCCTCTCATACAGCTCCAGAGTCTTCCTAGAAATGTTGAGGAGCCTGGAGAGGGAGGTTAACGTGTATCCTAATGCCGTCCTCCTTCCGACTAACCCCTCCCTATTCACCTTAACAAATAACTCACCCTTCCTGTAAAGGGTTACTAACTCCTCTCTCCCAAAGTACATGTTCTGAAGAGTTTTTAGGTTAACTACGTAAACACCCTCCCTCTCAATCACCACGTTATCGTATATCTCTGATACGTCTGAGACGACGAGCGGTAACGCGTCTAAAGCTAGCGAAGACTTAACTAGGTCTTGAGCTTCACCCCTGTTCACCTGCGTTGAGGTCTTCAGCCTGATGATTAGACCGCCGTACTCCTCACTCCTAGCTACTACGTCTATGGATCTCTCCCTATACTTCACTGGGAAGTTAATTGTTTCATACTTGTACCTAACCCTCTCTAGGATCTGACTGACGCCCTCGTGTAGCTTCCTGAACACCTCTTTACTCGATGCTTGGCTCTCCATCATTACCGATTATATTAATCCCCAATGAAGTAATAAACCTTTACGTTATCTCGATGCTTTGGTTCACTTCCTATATCTAGCCAGCACCATGACATGGTCTTTGTCAAACGGGTCGAGATGCACTACATCTATGATCTCGAAACCGCCCTGCGTTAGCGTCTCTATCTCACGTCTGTATACCTCGTCCGGCTCCTTAGTTACGTCAATGCTTCTAGACTTTATAGCTAGGTAAAGATAGCCGTCCCTCTTTAGGAAGTGCTTCGCGTTCATGTTGACTATCGCTGCTTGTTCAGGTTGAGCAACGTCCGCATACAGGACGTCGGCTAGAGTTACTATGTGCGCGTACCTCTGAGGGAAACGCGCGTCGTTCAGTATCGGGATCATGTTTCTGCGGTCCTCACACACCCTAAGGAGGTCTCTTATAACCCTCGGCGCGAACTCGACAGCGTACACGGACCCGCTCTCCGTCACTAAATCCGAAACATGACTTGGTGTGGTTCCTGACCCAGCCCCGAGGTAGAGAACCTTGCTACCTGCAGTGATGACAAGACTCTCTATCTCCTTCAGCAAGGCACCAGCCAGCTTACTCCTGTAGGGATTCCACTCCCTGTACTCAACCCCTTCGTAAGGATAGAGCCTCTCGCCGTAGACTCTCTTCCCCGGTACTAGGTTTCTGGTAGCTAGCTTAACGCTCCCGTCCTCCAGCTCGACTAGGTAGACACCGCTGTACTTCTCGTGAGGCTTAACACTGAGCACTTCTATCGCACTCATCACCTACCACCCCTCTCTTTCTTACCTCTCCCCCTGAAAGGAGGTCTCTCAGGACCCTTAACTTTTTCAGGCACCGGCTTAACAGGCGGCTTAGCGTAGAGCTCCTTGATCTCAGCCACTCTCTCCTCGAAGTCCTTCCTCAACTTATCAGCTACGAATCTCCCTGTGAAGTAATCGGCCTTAGCGCCTATCGCCAGCTTCGTCGCTAGAGCCCTCGCGATCTTCCCTCTCTGCCATTTAGGCGATGCGTGGATCTCCGGGTACTGGAAGAGCACGCCATGCTTCGGCGGTCTGCCTCCAGACCTAAGCGCCCTGAAGAGGGCCTTCTCAGCGCCTAGAACCTGAATAGTACTCGCAGGCATCTTAGCGAGGTCCTCAAGACTCCCGGCGAGTGACAACAACCGAGCCCCCAGAGTAGCTCCCACGAGCTCTGTCATGTTCGGAGCCACCTCCTTCATAACTTGACTCAAGTACTCGGAGAGCTTATCCCTCAACTCGTAAAGACTCAGGATGATCCCGACGAAATCCCTGATCCTCTCCACATCAATTCCGGAGAGGTCAGCGCCCATGCTCTTCTTCGATACCTCGTAAACCCTGTTAGCTTTACTCTCACCTAAACCAAGTTTCTTCAACCCATTCACCGAGAACTCGTCCCTACTCCCAAACTCATACACCACCGTAGCGTAGAGCTTGTGATCCTCTATCAAGTCGTCGAGCTCTGGGAAGTGTACGCTATACCACTCTCTCATTCTCGAGGCGAAGAGATTTATCGTTTTATCTATGTCGTCAATAGACCTTATAGCCTGGATAGCCAGTAAGTCCCTCTTAGCGGCGAAACCCCTGAGCTTAATCCTAGTGGCTTGAGTCATGACTTGGTTAAGAAGGGATACCCATTCATCCTCAGACTTAACCAGGCCCTCGCTAACGAGTATAGGGATCAGGCAGTCACGTAATCTACGGAGAGCGCTGTTCTCAGGCTCGACGACCGCCCTAACGTTGAGGGCTGAGGCAGCCCTCGCATGCTCTTCATCAACCACGACCACCTCTACTTGATCACCGTAGGTATTCACTAAATCCTTGAGAGTCTTGATGAAGTCATCAGTTACCTCACCACCCTCCAGTCTTAAGACCTTGTCAACCAGCTCGTTTATATTCGTAGACGGGCTTAAAGACTTTAGCAAGACGTTCCCATCCTCATCAGCTATTAAGGAACCCATGAACGTGTCAAGAGCTACTACCCTCATCATTAGCACCAAGTATCAATACCTAGGCAACTTATATATACGCATAAACTCATATAGCCCGGCACCACCTCTAGAATAAGACTTATAACTCCCTTCAACGAAACTAAAGCGGGTTAGGAAGATGCCTACACACGGTTCGATGACGAAGGCCGGCAAGGTGAGGAGTCAGACACCTAAAGTGGAGAGGAGGCCTAAGAGGAATTTCCCGCCTAGGCAGAGGAATAGGCGTGAGTACTGGGTCAGGAAGAGGAAGGACGCAGGGCTCCCTGTACCTACAGTCATACCTCCCTCGTCAGTTACTAGGAAGGAGAGACAAGCCACTGCGTAGTAAGGACGTTTTTCAACAGCTTCGTTTGAGGTGTTGGTTTGATTTCTCAGGTTAACGTAGGGGATAGGGTGAGGGTTAGAAAGGGTTCAGTGGTTTATGAAGGGGTTGTCCTCCCTAAGAGCGAGTTCAGCTCGGACGGCATACTAGTGTTGAAGCTCGATAACGGGTATAACGTAGGCGTTGACGTGAGCAACGCAGAGGTTGAGGTGATCGAGGAAGGCACTATAGAGTTTCGTGACGTCGCTCTCTCTCGAAGCTTGGTTAAGGGCGGCGGTGACCTGAAGCTGACGTTCGTGAGCACTGGAGGGACTATAGTAAGCAAGGTTGATTACGAGACTGGGGCTGTGAGGCCTGCGATAACTGCGGCTGAGTTGCTTGAAGCGGTTCCTGAGTTCACTGCGTATGCGTCAGACCTTGAGGTTGTGGAGTTAAGCAGACTCTTTAGCGAGGACATGACTCCAGAGCACTGGAGTGCGTTGAGCCGTGAGACCGCCAGACTGATTAAGTCAGGTGCTGACGGTGTTCTGATAGCCCACGGGACTGACACGATGACCTACACTGCATCCGCCTTAGCCTTCGCCCTGTCAGACCTCCCAAGTCCAGTGGTTTTCGTAGGCTCTCAGAGGAGTAGCGATAGACCTAGCTCTGACTCCGCACTTAACATGAAGGCGTCTCTATCCGTGTTTAGAGACGCACCGTTCGGCGAGGTGGTAGTGTGTATGCATGGAAGCGTCTCAGACGAATACGTCCTAGTGCATAGAGGCGTTAAGGTGAGGAAGATGCACTCAAGCCGGCGGGACGCCTTCCAGACCATAAACGACTTGCCGTTAGCTAGGGTGGATCTCCCTGGTATGAAGTTAAGACTGCTTAACAACAGGTTCATCCCGAGGGGGAGGAGGGAGGACTTCCTCTGCAGATGCGGGTTCAGTGATAGAGTCGCTCTAATTAAGTCCTACCCCGGGATGAGCTGCGACGTGATTGACTACTTCGTTGACAGGGGGTATAGGGCTTTAGTTATTGAGGGAACAGGTCTTGGTCACGTGAGGAACGCGTGCGTGGACAGCGTGGCTAGAGCGACGGACTCAGGAGTGTTGGTGGTCATAACTACTCAGACGATCTTCGGTCGGGTTAACCTAAGCGTCTACAGCACTGGGAGGAGGTTGCTTAAGGCCGGGGCCGTCTCAGGGCAGGATATGTTGAGTGAAGTTGCTTACGTGAAGCTTTCCTGGATCTTCGGTAATTACCCAGGTCTTGAGAGGGGTGGGTGTGTAGAGCTCTTCAACAAGAACCTTGTCTACGAATTCAACCCGGTGCACAGCGATTTAGCGTTCCCGAGGTGGCTCCATGACCATTGATTACAAGGCTCTAGGGCTTAAGGTAGGTATTGAGATACATCAACAGTTAGCCACTAGAGAGAAGCTGTTCTGCTCATGCCCAACCGAGCTTGCTAGCGACGGCGCTCTAAAGAGGGAGATCACTAGGTACTTGAGGGTTGCAAGGAGTGAGATTGGGGAAGTGGATCCAGCAGCGCAGTACGAGGTCATGAAGGGCAGGAGCATTATTTACGAGGTGCCTGAGGGTCACGTGTGTTTAGTGGAGCTTGATGAGGAGCCACCGCACGACCTGAATATGGAGGCAGTGCTGATAACCCTAGCCATAGCTAAGGCGCTTAACTCAAACCCTGTTGACGAGCTTCAGGTCATGAGGAAGATAGTAGTCGACGGCTCTAACACCACCGGATTCCAAAGAACAGTTATAGTTGCTGTAGGCGGTCACCTGCCCGATGAGAACGGGGTGATAGGGATACAGACCATATGCCTTGAGGAGGACGCGGCTAGGAAAGTGGATGAGGGGAGGGGGTTCGTTAGGTACAACCTAGATAGGTTAGGCATACCTCTAGTGGAGATAGCCACAGCACCTGACATAACTAACCCAGAGCAGGCTATGAGAGTTGCTTTCAAGATAGGTTTATTGCTTAGGCTCAGCGGTAAGGTGAAGAGAGGTATAGGGACTATCAGACAGGATCTAAACATATCTATAAGCGGTGGCGTGAAGACGGAGGTCAAGGGCGTAGGTAGGCTTGAGTTAATCCCTAAAGTAATTGAGCACGAGGTCGCGAGGCAGTTAAGACTCCTTGAGATTAAAGACGAGCTCGTTAGGAGAGGTTTAAGTGAGAGTGACCTACCCTACGTGATAGAGGACGTCTCTAAGGTCTTCTTAAGCAGTAGGAGTAAGTTAATCACTACCTCTTTAAGTAAGGGTTTAGGGGTTTACGCATCCCCTCTTAAGGGCTTTGCAGGACTGCTTAAGACGGAGTTAATGCCGGGGAGGAGATTCGGGACAGAGCTCTCTGACTATGCTAAAGCGTGGGGCGGTGTGGGCGGTATAGTGCACAGCGATGAACTACCCTCCTACGGAATCAGTGAGGATGAGACGAACGTTATATACGAGTACCTAGGCCTTGATAAGGTTAGGGACGCGTACGTCCTAGTTGTGGGTGATAGAGAATCCGCTGAGAGAGCCCTTAAAGCAGTTATCGATAGGGCACGCTACGCTTTAGTAGGTGTTCCTAAGGAGACCCGTGTAGCTAACCCGGACGGAACGACTAAATACATGAGACCGCAGCCAGGGGCTATGAGGATGTACCCGGAGACAGATGTTAAGCCGTTAAGAGTGACGCAAGAGCTACTTGAGAAGGCGGAGGAATTCAGGCCTCCCACACCTGAACACTTGCTGAACTTACTGATAAGCAGGCATAACCTGACGAGAACGCTAGCTGAGCAGTTACTCAGAGACCCACTAATACACACGTACTTAAACCTAGTTGATGAGTTAGGGAATAAAGTAAGCCCTCATGTAGTGGCGACGACGTTAATGATGCACCTGAAGGGACTTAAGTCTGAGGGCCTAGATACAAGTGTCGTCAATGACGACATCTTGAAAGCACTACTCAGTAGCGTTGGCGACGGTGTAGTGAGCAGAGATGCCATCCCAGAGATACTTAGGGAGTTCACATCAAGGAGGGGCGAGGTTAGTATAGAGGAGCTGATTAACAAGTACAAGGGAATACCGCCTGAAGAACTACAGAGGCTAATTGATGAGGTGGTGGAGAGTCTTAAAGAAGTTGTAAGAGCTAAAGGAGAGAAAGCATTCAGCATAGTCATGGGCGAGGTAATGCATAAAGTCAGAGGCAAGGCAGACGGTAAAATCGTGGCAGATCTTGTCAGGAAGAAACTCACGGAGCTAAAGACATCGTCCTGAAAGACAGGACTTATAAGGCATCGAGGTAATTATGTTAGTAGTGCGGGGGTGCCCGAGCCAGGTCAAAGGGGTCGGGCTCAGGTCCTCAACATGGTGGGAACCCCGATGGCGTAGGCCTGCGTGGGTTCAAATCCCACCCCCCGCACCAATTCATCAAGTAAAAATACGAGTTTAGATCTTCCTATATCTTTCGTTGATGCTCCTATGAGAGTAGAGCTTCACAGGTTCTGCAGGTTTCCGTGGGTAGATTCATCAAATATAAGGGATCCTTATATATTGAGAGTTGCTAAAGTATATTGGGATTGTTATTGGAGGCTAGTTTATTTGAAGGCTTTGAGAGTCCGTCAGGTAGGTGGATTTGGAGGAAGGATAATTACGCTAGCTACGAGGTTCTTAACAGCGTTGCCAGGTTATGTAGCGGTCCTAGTGAAGCACTGTACTACTCGAATGCGGAGCTTAGTGACGGGGTCTTCGACGATCTACCGTGGGCATGCTGTGCGTCCGTCGAGTTCAGAGCGAGAATGACTGGATCTCATTTTGGGAGTGCTGGGTGGGGGTTTTGGAATCACTCTATGAGAGTTAAACAGAGCTTTCCGATATGGTTTATATACCTTATGGCGCGTGGTAAGTACCCGCTTCAAGGATTCTTCGCGCAGTTAGGCGATGTGTTCTATCCTATAAAACTGTTTCAGCCTGTAACGATCTATAAGCTTGGCTTGACGTTACTGCCGTTCCTAGCGCCTATAAAGATAGCTTCTTCAAGACCCTCCATGCAAGAACTCGACCTGGAGGAATGGCATGAATATAAGGTTTCATGGCACTCTAAAGGAGCTAGGTTCTTCATAGACGGCGTCGAAGTCGCGGCTATGGAGCACGACAAAGCAGGTGAGCAGAGACAAAGGCTTGACGTATGGATAGATAACTCGGTCTTCTATCCGTTCAGAGGAGATGCTGGAGGTGTCTACAGGCACGTGACTCAGGAGAACAGAGTGAGGACTTGTATTGAGGTCGACTTCATTAAGCTGGCTCCTTCCAGTCTTGAATGATGGAGCTCTCACAGTTTTAGCTCTAGACCTTCACAGCCCGTCCTTTAAGCTGGCGCTTCATCATCATTAGGAAAACGGTGAGAGGCTCCTGCTTAATAACACCCACCTCTAATTGTTATGGGGTGTGTTAGAAACGTTTAACTTAATCATCATTCATGAGCCAGGGCCTGATAACTGGAGATGGGCTAGGAACCAGCTGAGGCAGGTGTTAGGTAGTGAGGGGAGGTTATTTACGTCTTACCAGTCAGTCATGTTATATTCCGTCGACGGCGATCCTCATCAAGTAGCTGATAGGTTGAGAGAGTCTCTTAAGGGTGGTACTCCCGTAATAAGGGTGATCCCGGTCGATCACGTTGTTGAGCCTTATCTTGACAACGTGGTTAACGTGGTTAAGGACTTGGCCGTTAGGATACCTGAGGGGAGTAGCTTCAGGATAACGTTGCAGGGGCACTTAATAGGTGAGGATCTTGAGGGTAGGAGGAGGTTAATGCATTCCATAGACTCGATTAGAGAGATAGCTAAGTACGTCGAGAGACCTGTTGATCTAGAGAGCCCTGACTGGGTGATCTTGATTAAGGTCGTTAGGATTTCGAGAGGTAGGAGAGCTGCTGCCGTAGCGTTGCTTAAACCTGCTGAGTTAGTTAACCTGAGGGACCTCCCTAACGTAAGGTGAGGTCCCGTTGAGCAGGAGTAGGAGGATCTTCGGCACGGCCGGTGTGAGAGGCAGGTACTTAAGTGAAGTTAGTCCGGA
>JAWBLQ010000018.1:0-18136 GCA_038830105.1 Zestosphaera sp.
ATGAGTGGGCTTTAGCCGAGGGTGTGTGTAAGTACGTCGCCAGCGTAGCGAGGGGGAGGAGGTTCAGGAAGGTTAGGATTGCTTTAGGCGAGCTTCAATCGATAGACAAGGATGTTTTTAGGTTCGCTTTAACGGAGCTCCTCAAGGCACAGGGTTTTGAGGTTGGCAAGGACGTCGTTGAGTTCGTTGTCAAGCACGCAGTTCTTCAGTGCAGGAGGTGCGGACGCTTGTGGAGGCTCAGTGAAGCGGACCTAAGCGAGGATGAGAAAGAGGCCGTTCACTTCATCCCTGAAGTGATCCACGCCTATGCCTCCTGCCCGGAGTGCGGCTCCAGAGACTTCGAGGTTATTGAGGGGAGAGGCGTTGAGATCCTGGAGGTGTTATGGGAGTGACTCGATGGGATATGCTGTCACGTGACCCGCGCAGGCTAGTTATCGAGGAAAGACTTAAGGATGTCGGGAGGGTTATGCCTGTCATGAGCCCTAAGGGCGGGGTCGGGAAAACCGTGATGTCAGCACTCATGGCGCTAGCACTGGCTGAGGAGGGCTTTAAAGTCGGGATCCTCGATCTCGATATAACAAACCCCTCCATCCACCTAGCTCTAGGCGTGGACTCACGGCTTAAGCCGTCGGAGGAGAGAGGAGTGATACCCCCTGAGGCGTGGGGAGTCAGGGTGATGAGCATCGCCTACTACTCTGAGGGGAACCCCCTACCGTTGAGGGGGTTCGAGCTCGTAGACGTCGTGAGGGAGGTATTGACGATCACCGTCTGGGGAGCTCTAGACTACCTGATAATAGATACGCCGCCTGGGATTAGCGACGTCCTCATGGAGGTGCTTAACAACGTCAGGAGAGTCGAGCCCCTCGTAATCACTACCCCGAGCCCCCTATCACTGAACCCCGTTAAGTCCTTGCTGAAGGTCCTTAGAGAGGTCGGGGTTCCTGTCCTGGGGTTAGTTGAGAACATGAGCGACTGGCCCTCTGAGCATGTGCTCGGCATGTGCAGGGAGCACGGTGTAAGGTACCTGGGGAACGTCCCTAATGACCCCCTCATGAACGCGGGCGTGGGAAATGTAGATATAATGAGAAGGACGCGGGCGTTCAGGATAGTTAAGGGATTGCTCCACACTCAAGGACTACTACGCTAGTGCGGGTTCAGACGCTTCATCCGTTTGTCCCTAGATGAGAGTGAATAAACACGTAATGATTGAAACGTCTGTCTAGGAGCTTCCGCCCTGACCGCAGTTCACGAGTAATCACTGCAGGTTCATGGGCGGTCGCGAGCTTAACGGCGCGGAGGTCTCGTCCAGGTTGATCCCTGGAGGGATCGGAACATTGCCTTCATTACTCCCCGGTCGTTCCCACCATTATCTGTAGTACCTCCTGTAGAGGAGTATTCCGGCGAGCAGTATGATGATGCTTAACGCTGTAACTGCAAGGAGGTCGAGCAGTACTGCAGGACTTGTCGGAGATGCTTCACGCAGGAAGAGGGTAGTCAGTGCGTCCGTCACGTAATAGCTCGGGACGAACATGCTTGCGAGCTTCGCTGTCGGCGAGAGTGAGAACGCGACAAACGTGCCTAAGAAGAGCTGTGGTATGATGAAGATGAAGGAAGCGCCTGTCGCGGCACCGGGACTCTTCGAGATCGTCGCGGCGATCAACCCGAAGCCCACGTTCGAGAGCGAGAATATCAAGACGGTCGCGAAGGCGAGGAAGTAGGTCGGAACCCCCACACTCGGCCTGAACCCTATCAAGTACATGACCACGAATAGCATCAACGCCTGAATCAGCGCTATGATCGCGTATGCCAGGATGTAGCTCATCATGAACTCCGCTGGCGTCGTCGGTGTAGTCATCACTCTCTTCAGCATTCCACTCTCCCTGTCCTGCGTGAAGGTCTGAGCGACCATCATTATGAGGAAGATCGAGGCGAAGGTGAACATGCCTGGAGCAATGAACTCGAGGCTCATGACCTGCCTCACCTCTACAAGAGAGGCTACCTCAACTTTGATGGGAGTTGCAGAGCAACTCCGCGATACCCCAGTGAATGCGTCAACAACTTGCTTCAACACCGTCGGTATGACCTGCGTCGCGATTACCGAACCTTTATCAAGATAAAGAGGTATCGTGGTATTAATCCACTTACTCGGGTTTTCAGGGTCCGAGCGGTAGGTGGCAATACTCTCCTCAATGTTCTCAGGGATCACGAGCACTGCCTGGATCCTGCCTTGAATCAAATCCTCCTGAGCTACCTGGCCATTGAGGTACTCCCGAGGCTTCAGCACGCCAGTGGCGGACAACGCTTCGATGAGTCCACGGGTATAGTCAGTCGAATCGTTGCTGTGGTTTGTTAGGACGACGCCGACAACGTATGAGGGTTGCGTCGCACCGGCCCCACCGAAGGACGCGCCAAAAGCTAAGACAAACACTATCGGGAACATTATTACCATGAAGACTACCGCGGGATCCCTGAATATCTTCCTGACTTCCTTCTTAGCCAGGGCCTTAACTCGCTGGGACTTCATCTCAGATCTCCTCTCTTATCCTCCTCCCAGTCAGCGCTATGAAGACCTCTTCAAGGTTCCTCACACCGCGCCCGGCTATGAGTCTCCTCGGAGTGTCCAGTGCAATTACCCTCCCGTGGTCGATCACCCCTACACGGTCACAGAGCTCCTCGGCCTCCTCCATGTAGTGGGTAGTTAAGAATACTGTCTTCCCAGCATTCCTCAACCCCCTCACTAGATCCCACACCGCGCGGCGGGACTGAGGATCCATCCCGACTGTGGGCTCATCCAGAAACACCATCTCTGGGTCATGGATCAGTGCGAGGACTAGGCTCAACCTCCTCCTCATCCCACCACTATACTTAGCAGTCTTCCTCCTGATGTCGTGTTCGAGGCTCATTTTCCTGATGAGCTCCCCACCCCTAGTCTTAACGACCTCCCTGTTGAGGAGGTGGAGGTCACCGAACAGCTCGATGTTCTCCCAGCCCGTCAGGTGGTGGTAGACCGCTGTCTCCTGTGGGCACACTCCTATCAATCCCTTAATCCTAGTGACGTCGACGGTCACGTCATGCCCAAGCACTACAGCCCGCCCGCTCGTCGGCCTCACATGCCCTGTGAGGATGTTCACGGTCGTGGTCTTACCCGCGCCGTTCGGCCCGAGAAGCCCGAAGATCTCCCCTCTAAAGACCTCGAGCGTGACCCCATCCAACGCAGTGACGTCTTCAAACCTCTTCACCACGTTCTCCATTCTCATTGCTACACTCGCCACGAAACACACCCACAATCCTAAGTATTTATAGGTTATAGCATTAATAAACCTAACAGAAAAGTAGAAATTTATCAAAGAATTAGTCAAATCAATGACCTAATGTGAAAAACCTTACAAATGAATTAGGCAGTATCTCAAACAGACTCGCGCTACTCACGCTCTTGCACTACACCTAACTTCATACAACGACCTTCAAACTTGTTCAGCCGCGTCTCGCTGCTCGCCCCTACAATGTTTATCCACTCGTTAATTCACGCGGCTGAACCCACCCGGTTGATCTAATAAAAGTTTATGACGGCTTGAAGCGAGTATCTAACCCAGGTGATGTGTGTTGCGCTGGGTTTCTGAAGTTCCTCTTAAAGACTTGGTGTGTAGTGATTACTGCTTTCTCTGTGTCGGGACTGAGTTGAGGAGAGACGACGCCGCCGGCCTACGTCTCTGCGACCTCCTTAAGTCCGGCGGGTTCCCTGAGGGCAGACTTGTGAGATGTGAGTTCGGTCTTGAGAATTGTATGTCAGCTGTGGAGAGGGCGTCGGTCAGGAGAGCTGTCCTTATAGACGCTATGGTCCCCCTTAGGCAGGAGGCCGGGGACGTTGACTATGTCCTCACAGACCTGAGTTCCGTTGAAGACAAGATATCCCTTGTCACGACGCACTCGATCCCTGTTAAGTTCGTCGTGGATGTGTTGAGGGGTGAGGGCTTGCTGAGGGAGGTCCTGGTGTTAGGCATTGTGGCGAGGGATCTCAACCTGGGTGAGGGGCTGAGCCAGAGGGTTCAGGGTGTTGTGGAATATCTGGCGGGAACTATCCTTGACTTGTGGAGGGACTGCCCTTCTAGATCAGCTGGGTTAGAACGACCGAAAGAGTGATTGCCAGTACTGCAGGAAGTAATGCATACCTGACCAACGTCTTTATCCCCTGCTCCACTCTGAACCTCCCGAACGAGGACTTAATCACCGTTATAACTGTGAGGACCGCCAGGTACTTAAGCACGACAGCAACGACTCCTGCAGGTAGGTTGTCGCTGAATGGATGAGGTCCTCCGAGGAAAATGAAAGTCACCACAAGGGTGAGCGCGTAGAGGTCAGCGTCGTGAAGGAAGTTGAATATCGCGAGTAGCGGACCGCTGAACTCAGTCGCTACACCGGCTATTAACTCCTGCTCCGCCTCAGGTATGTTGAAAGGCGGGAGCATGAGTTTAGACTGGATCGCCGTGAGCGCAGCTACAAGGGCTAGGACCATCGGAATTACGGTCAGCGGGTTCGACCATAAACCCCATGCAACACCAGCGGCCGCGCTGACGGAGAACTCAGGCGTCACGCCCGTGACCACGTGGGAGAGGTAGACAGGGGTCAGAACTGCCGTAAAGAAAGCAGGCTCTGCAACCGCCAGGATTGCCGTTAGTCTGGAGACCCCCTTAATCGAGAAAGGATTCAGCATTGACGTCGCCATAAGTAACTCCGAGACAGCAACCCAAACACCGAGGAAGTAGATCAGGAGTATCACGTCGAACCTGGCTGCGATACTGAGCGGTGCCACCGGCAGCAGGAAGAGGGAGGCGGTTACAGCCCCTAAGCCTAAACACCCGAAGACCCTGGCAGACAGGACACTACCGTACCTATAGTCAGGCTCGCTCTTAACTAGGAGGAGCTTGATGAAGTCCGCGAATGGCTGCAGGATGCCGAGAGGTCCTACGTACGAGGGCCCCATCCTTCTTTGCGATCTAGCGAACAGCTTCCTAACCCACCACTCACTAAGCATTGACGCAACCCAGAGCGTGAGGAGTCCCGGGAAGAACAGGACCTCCGCAATCAGTACCAGAGTGCTTGTCAAATCCATCACGACTCACCTAAGCACAAGGAAGTAAACCAATGCTATCAAGGACAGTAACCCTATATACGTGATCATGTAGACGCTCCAGTCGTTCATCACCCCATTATGAACGCTGTCCCTCAAGACCGAGTACAGCTTACGTCCAGTCCCCCAGACAATACCCCAGAATAGATTACGGACTGAGATGTCGAGGGACTTAATAATGGTCCTCGACTCACCCCCTATGTAGGCCTCCCCGTATTCCATGCTACTTGTTGAAGCCCTCCTTGAGAAAGTGATGTAGATCAGGTACATCAAGGTAGCAGTTAACGCGAGGACGCCGCTCAACATGAGAGCCGCCGTCGACGGATCTAGATTGATAACTTCCATACTCATCCACCCCAGAATAAATAATACCCGTAGAACCAGTAGTTGAAGATCCCTTGCTCAGAAGTTGTCTGAGCGACCGCCCAACGCAACCACTCAGCGATGCTGCCTGAGAGAACGCCTGTGGCGATACACGCGATCGCTAACGCCAGGAGCACTGCCAACGGTGTTAAGCTAACCTTAGGAACCTCCTGGGTTTTAGGGGTCTTGAAAAGCACTGCATAGAGTAGTCTTACGTAACCAAGTAGGGATATCGCTGAGACGGCGTTGATCATCACCGACACGTACGGCATCCCAGCCTCAACGTAGGAGGAGTACAGGAGGTACTTACTGAAGAAGCCGCCGAGGGGTGGGACCCCGAGCAACTGCAAGACGCCGACCACTATGGCGAAGCCGAGCAACGGGTTCCTCCTAGCTACACCACTTATTTCGTCAAGCCTCCTAGTATTGCCGGCCATGAATATCACGACACCTGATGCGAGGAAGAGCATGGACTTACCGAGGCTGTGGTTTATCAGGTGGTAGAGGGCCCCTGATAACCCGTCAACGTACGCAGGGGTGTTGGGATGAGCGGTGATGGAGGCCCCTATCGAGAGCCCGACCAGAACCAAGCCTATGTGGCTAACGGTTGAGTAGGCGAGCAACCTCTTTATATCGTCTTGAATAGCCATCATGAATGCCCCGACGAAGCCCGAGGCGAGGCCCAGGACCAACATGACCAGAAGCATCACGTCTCTCAACTCATTCACTATTGAGTAGGGGTTGAATATTGTGTAGAGGAACCTGAAGATCGCGTAGACGCCGACGTTAACGACGAGGCCTGAGAGAGCGGCTGAGACAGGGGTTGGAGCTTCTGGATGGGCATCAGGCAACCAGAAGTGATTAGGGAACACAGCTGACTTGAAAGTGAATGCCCAGAGAGACAGGGCTAGGGCTACTGCCGTCGCCGCGTGGATCTGGCCGTAGTAAGTCCCTGAGGCTGAGGAGACCCCGAAGGTGATCTTGTTGACTAAGTCAGCCATGTTGAGAGTTCCAAAGGACCCGTACACGAAGACCAGACCTATGAAGTAGAGAGTCGTAGCCACAGCGCCGAAGAGGCCGTACTTGATAGCAGCTTCAACGGCCTCCGGCTTGCTCCTGTAGAAGCCTACCAGGGCGTAAGCGCTTATGGACATGACCTCGAGCATCACGAAGAGGTTGAAGGCGTCGCCTGTGTATATGCATCCAAGCATCCCTACCTCAAGGCCTAGGAGCAGGGTGTAGTAGTAGGGAGCGCTCTTCAGGTCTCTTATATACCATGCGCTGTAGAGGGTGATTAAGAACATCACAGAGGCCGTGAGTAAAGCTATAAGAGCGTTCACCTCATCGACCTCGTAGGAGATCCCTATCGGAGGCCACCACCCGCCAAACGGGTACGCCTTAACCCCCTCGCTTAAGACTATGTGGAAGTTGTACGCCGCTGTAGCAAGTGCGTATAGCGATGCAAGCGACGCGTAGGTGTGGAAGAACTTAATGTTCCTAACGAAGACCCCTATCAAGGGAAGCACGAACGCGAGTCCTATCAGAGACGGGACCAGTAAACCTACACTCAATAGGTACATCATGCCTCACCTCAATCGAAAATCCTCCGAGCGAACCTCTCGAAGACCTCCGATATGTGACTCCTTGCATCACTAGGCTCCGTCGTCACGGCATTTATCCAGTGGACGTAGAATGCCTTCCCGTCAGGGTTTACCTCAACCACCACAGTGCCTGGCGTGTTCGTTATCGAGTTAGCTATCGTCAGCATCGCGTAATCACTCGCAACCCCGTAAGGGACCTTAACTATACCTGGGTTTATAGGCATCTTCGGGTGCAGTATTCGCTTGATGACATCAACGTGAGCCCTGACCTCATCAACAAAGAAGTACCTGACCGCGTACGCGGTCAGCCATGCGAGCCTCTGCAGCTGGACGAGCTTGCGGGGCTCCCTAACCACTAGGTTAGCTGTTATCAAGGCTGTCGCTAACGCCACCACAGCGCCTGTGGTTAAATCATAGAGCGATATGGAGCCAGAGTAAATCACGTACGTCACGAAGACCAGGATGAAAACACCTAAAACCTTCCCAGCGAACCTCACCCTACTCACCCCCTCAGTCTGGATATCCTCCTGACGTCCGTCGTCCTGTAGAGCCTATATACCTGGAGTGAGAGGAATACGAGGAAGAGCGTCACCGCGAGGCCTATCACTATAGCTGTCAGGACTAGTGCTTGAGGTAACGGATCAACAGCGGTCTGGAGGAAGCTATTTAGGTCTGAGGTCGTGGGCTCGCTTACCGTCAGCACCGGGGGTATTGGCGGTTGCTCGGTCATTGGCCATGCCCTATAACCAACGGCTATCGCCAGCACGTTGGCTGTGTCCGAGAATATCGTTAAGGCTATTATCTTCTTAATCAGGGTCGGTCTAGCGAAGATCCCGTAGAGGGATATAGCTATGTTCAGGATCATACTGAAGATGAACACGTTGAACAGGAACGTGTCTACCTCACTCATGCTCCTCACCCTTAATCAAGCTCATGACTAGTTCCTCAGGGATGGAGAGAAGGATGAAGACCAATGTGAAGCCTCCTGCGACTGCCAAGTACTCAGATAGGTTGAAGAGGAAGAGCGAGCCGCTCACCAAGGTGTTAAAGAGATACGCAGGTATCCCGGCAGGCGCGTCGAACTTAGGCTGGTTCTGGAACACATATGCGTTGACCCCCGTCGCCAGCCCTACAAAGACCACGGCCAGCGCCGTCAGGTAGATCCCCAGGAGGCCGGCCGTCCTGAGCGTGAGCATAGGCTTCTCGGAGACCCCCCTCCTCAAGAGGAAGTAAACCGAGAAAATCACCAGGAGCAGTAGAGGCGCTACAGCAGCTGCTGAACCTCCCTGGAAGCCTCCTCCCGGCGTTAGATGGCCGTGGAGTGCTATGGACGCGCTCACAGCTATTATTAAGGGTGTTAGGAGTCTGGCAGCTGTCTTGGCTATTAAGCTTAACCCGCCTACATCTCCAGTCGCGATTCCGTTATTCTCTGTAACGCTCTTCAGAGAGACCCCCCTCATGAGGGCTAGCGCGCCTACTATAGCCAGGAAGAACACCGCTGTCTCGAAGAGGGTGTCCAACCCCCTGTAGTCCCAGACAATCGCCGTCACGGCCTCAGGGCTCATGGCGGTGAATTTAGGGTACTGTGGATTAAGCGTTGTGTATAGGTACCAGGAGGCAAGCCATCTGACGCCTGGAAGCGGTAGTGGATAGTACCCAAGAGCACTGCTGGTGAAGGCGGCCGAAAGTGTTAGGACAAGTACGATGAGGCTGGCCAGGGTTAGGGTTTTCTTCACGTTCACTTACCGCCACCCCCCTCAACACTTCCTAACTCACCGTCAGTCCTCTCAGTCTTCTTCACTAGAAAGAGAATGACTGCTGGGTAGAGGCCGACCGCGACAGGTATGTAGACCAACGCTATGTCAGGAGCCATTAGTAAGTAGAAGAGTATAGTGTACGCGGTGCTCTGGAGCGCTGAGTATACGACCGCCCTTATCAGATCCTTCTCCAAGACAGCCAGGTACGTCGCAATGAGAGATATGACGCTCGTTACAGCCATGAAGAGGTAGGTCAGTGTATTCAGTCCGATCACTTCTCCTCACCCTCTTTGAGCTCCTCACTTAACGCGTCGTAGATCAACGGCTTAGGTACTGCAGCTCTTGATTTATACGATGCCCTGGCCAGGGCGTGAGAGCCTACAGGACCTAGCAACAGTATCAGGAAGGCGGTAACCACGGCCCCTCCAGCGACGAACCACCTGTAAGGCCCTAGCTCGCTGTAACCAGCTGCGAAGAACGCGGCTCCTATCAGCGGGACGAATGCCCCCCATATAGTCCCGACAGTGGCTGCGTGCAACCTCACAAAGAAGTTAGGGAACCTCAACATCCCTATCGAGGCTATTAAGTCAGCTAGCGCGCCGACCACTATCATCCCCGTTCCAACAATCATTAAGACTTGGTTAATCAGCTCCTCACTCATATTCACTCACCCATCTCCCTCGACTCCAGGTACTTAGCCACGTAAATATCAAGTGCGAAGATCCATAAGGCGAGAACTATCGCCACGGCTATCAGTATAGGTGACTTAAAGAGTATACTTAGAACAGCTATGAAGGCGGCTAGGTCATAGCTCATTGAGTCTATGGCTAACACAGTGTCGGGTATCGTGGGTCCCTTAACAGCCCTCACCGCGTAGAGGGTGAAGGCGGTTAAGTAGATAGGTATCACGTAGAGGATCACGTTAACGAATAGACTTGAGTCCACTATACATCACCTGTCTTAGGAACTGTCGATAAAGAAAGACTGCTTGAGTCTATAGGCGCTGAGGAAGCCAGTCTATACTCGTTGCTCAGGAGATACGCGTTCGTAGGGCATACGGTAACGCATCTATAACAGAAAACGCACTTGAAGTAACCGACAAGTGGGTACATCCTCCTCGCGTTGGTTTTAGGCACATCATAACCTTCAGGCACCTTAACCATGGTTATCGCATTTGAAGGACATTCTATAGCGCATAGTGAGCACCCTATACACTTCCTCAAGTCGGCGTAGTGCCTACCCCTAAAGTCAGGCTCTATAGGTGTCTGCTCCCTAGGGTACTGAATAGTTACGGGTCTCATGAAGACTCCCTTAACTATCTCCTTAAGTAAGGCCGGCCTCACCTACCGACACCCCCCAACATCTTTAGAGGGACTGAGAAGCTCCTCCCACTCCTTAAATCCGTCACCACAGCCCTCTCCATGCAGGAGATGCAAGGGTCAAAGCTCCCTAGGATTATGGGGACGTCTGCTATCATCTGGTCAACGTAGACAAACGCGGAGTTAACTATGTTGTTCAGCGACGGCGTCCTTATCTTAACCCTGTAAGGCTTGTCACCTCCCGTGCTACTGACGTAGTAAGTCAGCTCCCCTCTAGGAGCCTCAACGGCTGTGAACGCTTCGCTACTTGGGAACCTCCTAGGCAACTTCCTTTCGTCAGGGACTGGATTACCCTGAGGCAGGTGTGTTAAAACGTAGTTAACCATGGTTATAGACTCATAGAGCTCCCCGAACCTAACCATAGCTCTAGCGTAGCTATCACCGTACTCCTCAGTCACTACGTTGAAAGGTATCTCTCCGTAAGCGTCGTACCTGTCCTGAGCCCTTATATCAGTCCTCACACCTGATCCCCTAGCAATAGGACCGACCAGTGAGTGAGTGAGTATGTCCCGTGGCTTTATCCTCCCTGCATCCCTCAGCCTCCTGTCTATCGTGGCGTCCTCCTGGAAGACCTTATGGTAATACTTAACCCTCTCCTCAACCCTCATAACCAAGTCCACAAGCCTCGATACCTTAACCTCGTCGAGATCCCTCCTCACACCGCCGACCATCATGTAATCGGCCAGAACCCTCTGTCCCGTGAGTATTTCTTTAGCTTTCATCACGTACTCCCTATCCCTCATCAAGTACATGAAGAGGGTCTCGTACCCCGCTAGCTCTGCGGCTATCGCTAGTATAAGTAAATGACTGTGTATCCTCTCCAGTTCCATCGCCAGGACCCTTAGGTACTTAGCTCTGGGCGGTGGGTCAACGTCAAGCAGTTGCTCAAGAGCCCTCACGTAACAGTTAGCGTGCACCGTATTGCATATACCGCACACGCGGCCCACGATGAATATGTTACGGTAGAAAGAGTTCTTCTCAGCAATCCTCTCAACGCCTCTGTGATTGTAACCCGTTATCACATCAACCTTAACAACCCTCTCACCGTCGGCGTGAAGCTTGAGGAGAAGTGGTTCATGGAGTGCTGGGTGTTGCGGACCTACAGGTATCTCAACAGTCAACGGGATCTCTATCAGGTGGGTGGTTTCAACCATCCTAAACACCTGAATCCTTTCTCAATGGGTAGACCTCCTTAGACGAGATGTCCTCAGGCACGAAGAAAGACCTCCTCAGGTATGGATTACCCTCGAAGACCACGCCTAGTAGGTCGTGAGTCTCCAGCTCGCCTGCTAACGCGCCTGGCAGTAGGTCTATGAGTGATGGAATCACCGGTTCATTCCTAGGCAGGTAAGTTCTCACAACGATGTACATGTCACGCTTAAACACGTTAATGAAGTAATCCACACGTATAAGCCCTTTATCCGGGAGGTCGGTTCCCTCAATAGTCGCGACGTAAAGCGAGTCCTCGCCAGCCACCTCAACAAGCTTACTGAAGAACTCATTGACCCTACCGCTCTCCACCTCTAAGACCGTCCTGTTAGGCTTCATCACGTAGGATGAGGCCACATACCCGCTGAGTAACTCAATTAGATCCTGCGCCATCACCCTCACCACCTTCCAGCGTCTTCAGCAACTTCAGCACGCCCTCAAGTATGGCCTCCGGCCTGGGAGGGCACCCAGGTACGTAGACGTCCACCTTAACAACCTTATCAGCCCCGCCAACCACGGGGTATGAACCGGAGAAAACCCCTCCCGTTAAAGCACAGGCACCGACCGCTACGACGAACTTGGGGTCAGGCATTTGGTTGTAGAGTCTCTTAAGCCTTTCAGCAGCCTTCTTAGTAACTGCACCTGTGACCACTAAGACGTCACCATGCCTAATCGAGGGAGCCAGCTTAACCCCGAACCTCTCTGGATCGTAGTGTGGCGTTATCGAAGCGAGGACCTCGATATCACACCCGTTACATGCCCCCGTGTTGAAATGAACAAGCCACGGCGAGTACTTAACTATCTTCACTCGATCCATACCTGCTTAAACCCTCCGCCCCACTACATAAACCTGGGAGGGCTTAAAAATTATTTCCTTTAAGACTTTAAGCTTCATCATGAGCATGAGATGCGAGTACAGCCGCAACCTGACCTAGAGGCACCCCTCCGTCGTTGGGAGGTATTCTCCTAGATAACAGCACCCGGATCTCAAACCCCCTTAACGCATCCCTAAAACCCTTCACCACGTAGCTATTAACGGAGGCCCCTCCCCCTAACACCACTAACTCGGGACTGACCGCGTTCTCATCGATCAACCTAGCTACTAGAGACCCTAAAGCCAGGCCGAGGCCGTACTGAGAGTTAAAGCCGATGTCCACGTCCATCCTCTGAGCCCCTCTGGTATCTAGTAACACGTTGATCGCCCGCTCTACGAAGCGCGTTACATCGACTACGTAGACACCATCTCTGTGAACTACCTCAAATCCGCTGATTAACTCCTCGTCAGCCTTACCACCCCTGGAGAACGCCTCTAGAGCTATCGCTGGCTCGCCCTCGTAGGACCTATGATAGCAAACCCCCAAAAGGGAGGATATAGCGTCTAAGAATCTGCCAGTCGATGAAGACTTAACGTAATCACCATGTTTAATTAGTGAGTGAAGTATGTCTATCTCCTCAAGCCCTCTGAGCCCCTTCACTAAACCGAGCCTCATAGCTAGCTCCCTCACTTCACTCGGTCGCATGAACATAAGCATGCTTGAAACTAGATACCTGGTAGGTCTGTAGGTTGTTTCATCCCCCACATAAGGAAGGTAATTCAGATGCCCTACTCTAGAGTACCTTAGACCCTCGTCAATGAAGAGGATCTCACCACCCCAGATCGCTCCGTCATCACCGTACCCAACTCCATCCATGATTACCGCCAGCGCGGTTCTCCCGAGAACGCCTTGATCAGCCATGGCGGCTAA
The DNA here is from genome assembly GCA_038830105.1 of Zestosphaera sp. Taxonomy (GTDB): domain Archaea; phylum Thermoproteota; class Thermoprotei_A; order Sulfolobales; family NBVN01; genus Zestomicrobium. The sequence continues at coordinate 13,183 of JAWBLQ010000018.1, forward strand.
CGCATGCGCGTAGTGGTGTTGCACTTCAACGATCTTAAGCCCGTGTTCTGCAGCATAGAATCTCCCTAGCTTGCTTGAGTTGTAGTGCGGGTGCTTATCAATCACGACAATAGACTCGTTCAACTCAACCCTGTAATTCCTGATCAAGTACCTTAGATACTTAGAGAGATCATCAAGAGTATCAAGGTCATCTGCATCACCTATATACTGAGTTAAGACAACCTTATCATCGAAGCCAATCGCCCCTGCGGACTGGAGCTCGGCCCCGAACGCTACGACGTACTTCGGTAGTTTCATGCCTAATCTAACCCACGTTGGTGCGTAGCCCCTCCCCCTCCTGAGGAGGACTGGAGTCCCGTCAGTGAAGCGGAGGACTGAGTCGTCAACCCTGTTAACGATCTCTCTGTCATGTGTTAAGACGTAGTCAACAACCCTACTCAGCTTGCTGTAGACACACTCCTCACTAACGCACATCGGCTGGCCCTTAGGATTCCCGCTGGTCATTATGAGGAACTTATCCCTAGTTCCTGAGAGGAGCAAGTAGTGAAGAGCTGTGTAAGGTGTGTAGACGCCTTCAACATCCATGCCGGGGGACACATACCTGGAGACAAGTGTGTCATCCCTCTTAGGTAGTAACACTATCGGTCTCTCAGGGGATCTGAGAAGCGCCTCAGCCTCCTCATTGATGATGACGAGACGCTTCAGAACCTGAGTGTCAAGGCCCATCACCGCGAGGGGCTTCGTAGGTCTTTCTTTCCTTTCTCTGAGCTTGAGCACGACCTCGTCGTCGCTCGCCAGAGCAGCTATGTGATACCCTCCTACGCCCTTAACAGCCACTATGAAGCCCTCGTCAATGAGTCTAGCCGTCTCTTTAACGGGGTCAGCCACCTCTATCTTGACACCTAAGTTATCAGTGAGCCAGAGCCTAGGCCCATCCTCAGGGCAACTTATCCCCTGCGCGTGATACCTCCTTAAGTTCTCAAAGTCACTATACTCACTAGAGCATTTATCACATAACCTATACTTACTCATGGAGGTATTCTCCCTGTCATAAGGCGTTCTATACATCATCGCGAACCTAGGTCCGCACCAGGCGCAGGAGTTGAACGCGTACCTATACCTCCTGTCCCTAGGGTCCAGGACCTCTTTCAGGCATTCGTCGCATATGGCGAGGTCCGGAGGTATCATGGATCTCTTGAGAGTCCTTACGTCGCTCTCCAGTATCGTGAAGTCATGGAAGCCACCAGCTCCCTCTAGAACCTCTATCTCCACGCCTTCGACACGCGCGGCAGGAGGTATCTCGCTGATCAATCGCCTGACGAAGCTTGAGAGAGTCTCGTGATCCCCCTCAACAACCACCTCAACTTCAGAACCCCCAACATTCCTTACGTAACCCTTAACACCTAGCCTGAGCCCTAGTCTGTGGAGGAAAGGCCTGAACCCGACGCCCTGCACGATGCCCTCGATGATCAGTCTCAACACCGTCATCCTGTACCAACTCCCCTGTTGAGAACTATTGCCTACTGCAGTAATTAACTTCACGCTGAAGTGATCATGAAAAAGTTAACATACGGTCAGGTTCCATTGGTTAAATTATGTTTATCAGCGTGATGAAGCCTTCGAGAGCCAGGATCACTATTAACGATGCTATTAGAATCCCCACGACTATGGCTAGTGAGGATTTAAGCCTGTTCAAACCGAAGATATGAGCTATCAGGGAGGCGGTCCATGCCCCAGTGACTGGTAACGGGATCGCGACGAACGCTGTGAGCCCTAGGTAACCCCACCTACCAAAATACCTAGTCCCCTGCGTCCTAGCCCTACTAACTAAGCGAGCGTAAGTCCTGGCCAGGAACTTCCTATTCGAGTTAAGGATTGAATCCTCAATGAACTGAAGAACACTGAGAGCTAGGAAGGGTATTAATGAGTTACTGAGGATCGCGAGAGTCACGAGCAAGCCCTTTTGATAGGCATCTAGCCCGAGGGCGTAGGCAAGAGGTATAGCGCCCCTCACCTCAGCTATTGGGGTGAAAGCAATCAAGACCACTAGAAGCGCCTCACCCAACAACGTCGCTCACCTGACTAACCAACATCGCCTTAACTCTGCAATTATAAGGATTTAAAGCTACTAATAAGTCGTGAGCAACCACATCCCATCAAGCCTGAGTCATCTCCCGTGAGCGAGACCTACTAGATCAACCAGCCTCACGTACCCCAACTCCTTAACCCATTCACCCAGCCCTGCTAGGATCGATCTGACTAACTCCCTAGGCTCACTAGATGAGAGTGCTGAACCCACTTGGAGAGCTTTAGCCCCGGCTAAGACTAGTTCAGCGGCAGTGGCCCAGTTTGTGATGCCCCCCACACCAATTATCTCCGGGCTGAACTCCCGGTAGACATCGTAAACGACCTTAACAGCTATAGGGTGTAGCGGAGGCCCTGAGAGGCCTCCGAAGACATTACTCAGGACAGGCCTTAAGGAGTAGACGTCTATGGTCATGGCCTTGACTGTATTGATCAGCGTGAGGGCTCTCGCACCGGCCTCAAGTGCTTTACCAGCGGATTTAACGTAGTTATCGCTTAAACCTAGCTTGGCCACCACAGGCACTCTACTCACCGAGGCCACTGCTTTAGTCACCTCGAAGACGTTACTGGGATCGCTACCTACGTCAAGACCGTAACCCATCGTGTGAGGGCAACTGAGGTTTAACTCAAGCAAGTCAGCGCCGGCGTCAGCGCTTACCGACGCAACTTCAACGTACTCCTCCACTGTTGAGCCGCCTACACTAACTATGACCGGGAGTCCTAACTCCTTACCCCTTCTAACCACTTGAGGCACTGCCTCAACCCCTGGGTTGGCTAGACCAACTGCGTTCAGGAACCCTGTATTTCCTAGCCTGAGTATTATCGGCGGTCTGTAACCCTCCCTAGGCCTCTTTGTGAATGTTTTAGACACTACCGCGGCGAGACCGTAATTAGCCAGTCTAGTTATGTGCTCCGGCAACGCTCCTAAGACACCGCTGGCGTTCATGAGGACGTGCTTCAGCCTAACCCCGGCGACCGCTGTGCTTAGATCCGCTTCACTGCTCAAGGTACTCAATCACCTCCTCACACTTGAACGCAGGCCCGTCAACGCAGAGAAGCTTGTCAGTCGGCTGAAGCACGCATGAACCACATAGACCCAGCCCGCACTTAACAATCGCCTCAAGAACTACGTAAGTTTTAACGCCTGATGCAGCATTACAGATGGATTTAAGCATCCCCTTAGGACCAACACCAATCACTAAGTCATACCTAGTCTTCCTGAGCAGGCTCCTGGCAAGCTCTGAGGCCAGGCCGCAATAACCCGTGCTACAGTCCTCCGTAGCTACGTGAAGGTACTCAACACCTCTCATAAGGGAGCCTAGGTTAAATAACTCATCTCTCCTCTTAACACCCCACACAACCTCAAACCAATACCCCTTAGAGGCCAGGTACTTTGTTATGAACGGCACTGGAGCAACCCCGGAACCACCGGCGACTACTAAGGCAGTACTTCCGTCAGCGACCTCCAGAGGCCTGCCTAAAGGACCCTTAAGACCCACAAACGAGTCAGGTTTCAACTCAGACAACCCACGTGTGCCGGACCCCTTAATCTCATAGATGAACGTTACTTCACCACTCAAGCTATATCCAGCCACGCTCAAAGGTAACTCATCCACTCCAGGGCTCCAGACCATGAAGAACTGTACCGGTTTCGGGTGCTTGATTAGGGTCAACAGTCGTACTTCGATAATGCGGAACCGCTGACTTAACACTCTATTTGAGACAACCCTAGCCGGAATTATTGGATGCATTGATATGTTACGTTTGAACTCTTCACCGTTCCAGACTCTTAACCCCTCAGACTTATGCACTGAACCCACTTAAACACTGTATTTAAGACTTAAAAGCATTATTGAATCTCGTTTGAGCTGGCTAAGAAGGCAGACGCCGAGATGAACGGTACGGCTCACATAGCAGCATTTAGTCACTGGATACCTGGTTACCACCATAGAGGTTCCTGAAGTAGTCTAGTTTAGCACGCTACCTTCTAGCGTAGCTGAGTGGGCTGGTTAAAGAACTCTTAAGATAGCTAGGTGTGTTGTTTAGTGGGATTGGCTCTCATGCTAACCTACGTTGATGTACTGCCTAAAACCTCAGTCTCCTTATCTTCATAACCGTTATTATTTTAGGGTTAAGTATATCGTTTAGAGCATCACCAAGCATGATGAAGCATATTATTGATAGAAGTAGGAAGAAACCAGGCCATAAGAAGAGCCACCAGCAACCCTTCAGTAAATATCCACGGGCTTCTGATATCATAACACCCCATTCCGGTGTTGGGGGTTGTGTTCCTAAACCAATGAATGACAAGGTAGCCATTGACAATAGGGCATAGCTAAGATCCATAGTGAACTGAACTAGTACGGGTGGTAACGCCTGCGGCAGTATGTGTTTGAATATTATTCTAACCGATGGAGCTCCAATAGCTCTAGCGGCTTCAATATACGGTTCTTGCTTTATTGAGAGTACTTGACCGTAAACCAGTCTGGAATACCATGGCCACCACGAAACCACCAGAGCTAACGTAGCGTTTATAAGACCTGGACCGATTGTCGCAGCTATTAAAACAGCTAGTAATAGACTTGGAAATGCTAGGAAAAAATCCGTTAATCTCATTATCACATACGATATAATGCCTTCGTAAAAACCTGCTATCAGGCCTAACGCTGTCCCTACGAGGGAGGCAATGAGCACGGTTAATAATCCACCAGCAAACGTTACCCTGGAACCCCAGAATATCCTGCTCATTATATCTCTGCCGTACTGATCAGTACCAAACGGGTGACTCCAACTCGGGGGTGCCAGAACGCTTGACCAGTCTTGCGCTACAGGATCGTACGGTGAGATTAAAGGCGCTAATAGAACTATT
>JAWBLQ010000019.1:0-8575 GCA_038830105.1 Zestosphaera sp.
AATCAATGAACCGACCTACCGTGTGAGGGCGGCGTCCTAACCAGGCTAGACGACGGGCCCCCGAATGAATACTGCTATTACTTACAAAAGTGAGGATCTATTATATCGGCTTATATACCCTTATATCTATAGATATATAGGTAGATAGTAATGTTGCCAGGGAGAGGAGTATTCAAGGGATACATGAAGTTGGTGACTCTCAACGTTTTGAGGGAGCGACCTAGGCACGTGTACGGGTTAATTAAGGAGGTCGAGGGTTTAATCGGCTTTAGACCGAGTACAGGCGTTATCTATCCCGTCCTCAAAAAACTGATGAATGAGGGGTTGGTCAGCGTTGAGGAGTCAGTGGTTGAGGGTAAGACGCTTAAGACGTATAGAGTGACTGAGAAAGGCCTTAAGTACCTGGATCTTCACGAGGAGGAGCTTAAGGAGGCTTTACGTTTAGCTGATTTCCTCAAGAAGTTCAGGCAGACCGGCTGCGACAGGTTATTCGGGCTCGTTAGGGAGATAACTATGAGTGCGGGGCGATTGAGTGAAGCGGAGTTGATGGAGTTGAGGAAGGCTATAACAGACTTCGAGGCGAGAGTCCTTGAGATACTGACAAACCCTACAAGGTGACGTAGATGAGCGTTGAGGCAGTCAGGGTTGAGGGACTTGTCAAGAGGTTTAAGGACGTTGTGGCGGTGGATAACATCTCCTTCAAAGTCAGGAGGGGGGAAGTATATGGCTTGCTAGGCCCTAACGGTGCTGGCAAGACCACTACCATCCATATACTCACGACCCTGTTAAGACCTACTTCAGGCAACGCGTTCGTGGCTGGGTATGACGTGGTTAAAGAACCTGATAAGGTCAGGAGGGAAGTTGGGATAGTGTTCCAGGACCCTAGTCTCGATAATCAGCTGACGGCTTACGATAACATGTACATTCACGGCAGGCTTTACGGTCTTAAAGGAAGTGATTTAAAGAGGAAGATCTTCGAGCTACTTGACTTCGTCGACTTAAGGGAGTTCGCCTACAAGCAAGTGAGGTACTTCTCCAGCGGCATGAGGAGGAGGCTGGAGATAGCTAGATCATTACTCCACGAGCCCGACGTCCTATTCCTAGACGAGCCGACGCTAGGTCTAGACCCCCAGACCAGAGTTAAAATATGGGAGTACATAATGAGTGTTAGAAAGGAGAAGAACAGCACCGTAATCCTAACTACTCACTATATGGATGAGGCTGAGGAACTGTGTAACAGGATCTCAATAATAGATAAAGGGAGGATAATAGCTGAGGGCACTGCAGACGAGCTCAAGTCCTTACTGGGCTCTGAGGTTGTTTACGTGAGGCTTGAGGATAGCGGCTCAAGCAACTCTATATCCTGCCTGGAATCAGACTTCATAGAGAGATGCAGTAAAGTTAGGGAGGATTTAATAGAGGTTGTCGTGAAAGACGCCGCCTCAGCGATACCTAAGATCTTCGAGTTAGTCGCTGGCGCAGGTCTTAAGATCGTAGAGATCACCTACAGAAGACCGACGCTGAACGAGGTCTTCATTCACCTGACGGGCAGGGAGTTGAGGGACTCACTTGAGGAGACGCCCAGCCCGCACGGACCTCGAAGGAGGTGGTTCTGATGAACGGGTTCGTCGTGATGACCTACAGACAGCTTAAGAGGTTCGCCAGCGCTAAGTCCAGGCTGGTGATGTCGATCGTGAACCCGGTCATATGGATCGTCTTCTTCGGTCTCGGATGGAGCAACGTCTTCAACGTCCCTGGCGCTAAGATTATGTTCGGCGGGCTCGACTACCTCACGTACCTAGCGTCGGGGATGGTCGCCATGACCATAATGATGGGCTCTTTCATCAGCGGCATCTCAGTCATATGGGATAAGCAGTTCGGCTTCCTTAAGGAGACTCTAGTAGCACCAACCTCCAGGGCTGAGGTGATACTCGGGAGGGCTTTCGGCGACTCCCTAGTTACAGTCTTCCAGGGGTTCATCATACTGGTGATGATGTGCTTCATAGCTCCTCAAATACGTGTTACGGGAGCGGTCCCGGCACTGATGTACGGCATGATACTCTCGATGGGTTTCACGTCGCTCGGGATAACTCTCTCGATAAAGCTCTCAAGTAGCGAGGGCTTCCAGATGATAGTGAACTTGATGACCATGCCGCTCATCTTCATGAGCGGCGTCTTCTACCCGATAGAGAACATGCCCGAGTGGATGAGGGCTGTAGCCTACGTCAATCCGATGACCTACGCTGTGGACGGGATGAGGTACTGGCTGACAGGGGTCTCTAGATTCGATCCTATCGTGGATATCGGCCTGTTAAGTATTTTGACGTTGGCTCTGCTACTACTAGCAACAAGAACCTACAACAAGGCAACCATCGAAGACTAGGAGGCATAGCAGAAGACTCCTAAACCTGATTATGTAAAAACCTTAACGAAGAAGATAACAGGTCACGGTCAACAAACCCTTAAGAATATCGTCACCTTACTAGGGCATGTTGAGTTGCAAGACTTTAAAAATCCTGAAGCCCATACCCCTAAGAAAGACTTTATGAGAGGGTTTGTTATCTTAAATAAACCACCTGGATTTGATTTACGGGAGGTGTCAGGGATCTATCTCTTTACGAGGTGGACAATAGCTTTCGGGTTTTTGATCCTTAGTGCTAGAGTTTCCCAAAGCCTGTAGAGGTGTTCGTCCCCTGAGGGCCCTAGGTAGTCAAGAATAGTATCAGCCCCGACCACTAGATCTATCACGTGTTTGTTTGTTGAGATTATAAGAACGTTGTCGTCATCCAGCAGCGGTGTCTGTACGACGTCATCTACTAACGCTTTAACTCTCTGTAACTCCATGACACCTGCTTTCTCCGTGTACCTCAGGAGGTCCGCATACCTCGCTGGACTTACTAGCAGCATATAGGGTGGGGGTATTGCCTCATTGACCAACCTTCTGACAGCCTTCGACACGTCTGCCACTGGGTTTCCTGGAACAGCCCAGTCGCTTAGTTCCTCCTTAACGCTCATGCCGCAGGTCAGGAGTCCTGGCCATCCTCTCTCAAGATCCCCCTCAAGTATCGCTTTATCCTCAGCTAAAGCCAGCTTCGTTGAGGCAAGCACTAGGGATGAGAGGTCCGGCTGAATGTTCGTTCTGCTCCAGTAGTCCAGTGTCCTTACCTTAAGGCTGAACTGCGTGCTCAACTCGTTGAGCCTCACAACCCTACTGGCCCTCGGCTTAATGACCTCGGTCTCCTCAACTGAGGTTCCCTCCAGCAGAACCCCCTCAACTCCTCTGCCTACGTAGACAACATTCAACACCTTACGTAACCTCCTGGTTGACTCGACCACTTCCTTGACTTTAGCTCCCAGATTCTTCAACACACTGTCTTCACTCAAGGCTTCCTCCTTAGGCGGGTCTCCCTCAGGTGCTGAGACGCCCGTCAGTTTCCTCACCTCCTGAGCACCGGCCTTAAGCTCTGCAACCTGCTCAGGGTCCAGAGACTGCAGCATCGCGAGAAACTCGCCTACGTGTGTCTTCTCCTCCTTAGCTATGTCCTCGAACAGCTTCCTAGCATTCTCGTCCTCGGAGTACCTAGCTAGCTGTAGGTACAGGTTAACTGCGTCTAGCTCAGCTATGATCGAGAGTCTTAAGGCCTCAGCTAATTCTTCCTTACTCAGTTTCCTAGGTGGGGGTAACTCAAGAGGGTGTTTACCCAGCAAGTTATCACCTAAGGTATAATCGTTGACGAACATTAAATATTTGCGTTCTCTCGAGACTTTAAATAGAGCTTTAGGTATTATCACGTAGCTGTGAGTGGTGGTTTTAGTGAGTGCCGCGACGGATGAGTTGATAGGTAGGTGGCTCATTGAGGAGGGCTTTAACGTTAGGAGGTTAGAGACTCACCCGCCCTTCAAGGTCGTGTGGGGTCTTGATATCTTCACTCAGCCACCCTTGAATATAAACCTAAAGATCTTCAGGCCTGAAGGGAGGGAGGACAGGTACGTTCTCTTATTGGGAGTTGCTGTGTCACCTGAACATAAGAAGAAGTTAAGGGAATTAAGCTCTGAGGATGTGATTAAGTTCTCATCCAAGCTCATGACCAGAGTAATCAGCGTCTGCCCCACGTGTAATATAGGGCTTCAGCCAAGTGTTGCAGACCTGCAGGCGGTAACAGTAGCGCAGGTCATATTCAGGGATGAGGTTAATGATAGATTTAAGCCCAGGCTCCTTGAGCGTGTCTACGTATTGATCAACGCATTCTTCATGATAATCTCTACGTTCAACGAAGAGTTCCCCTTGATGCCGCCTAAAATTAAGTCAGGTAAGGAACCCTCAACGATAATTTAGAAATTTAGGTCGTGATGATTTAAAGCTACCTGTGAGTCACTTCTTTATTAGTTTACGTCGATAGCGATGAACAGTGGCTCGTGATCGAAGATAGAAGAACTAAAATAATGCAATCCCTAGAGAGGAGTGGCTATATAATAAGGCGTTATGTAGGGCTACTTAGGGTTGACGTGTTGGCTAGGAGCTACGTGATCAGCGACGCCAGAGTGAGTTCCTTAGGGGCTGCCTTCAAAACTCTAGGACGTGAGGGTTGTGAGGGTTTTGAGCGCGTTGATCCTCAGTTTACTGCTCTGAGCAAGCTTAGGTCTTGCGGCATGTTATCTACGCAGCTCGCTGCACTGAACGGACTTGTTTCATACGTTCTCACCATGCGGGGGGAGGAGTTCTGGGCGTTATTCGCAGGGTTTGTGGTGAGTAGGTGCGGTGGTTTGAATGACTTCAGGGACTGCGTAAAGTTGATCAAGGAGTTCACCGTCAGGTTCAATAAGTTGGGTTTAGAGGCTAAATTGAGGAGGCTAGATAGAATCGCCGGATGTGAGGGAGCCTTCAAAAAACTAAACCTAGGCGATCTAGAGGGTTACGTGCATGACATCTCGCATTGCTTAGGATGCAGTGACGAGTCCAAGACAGTGGTCTTCTCAGCCAAGATGGCTTACTACACCCTTAAGTCCATGGGTATTGAAGTCGATGTCTCGAGGATCCCAATACCAGTCGACAGGAGGGTGACTTCAGTGACACTGACCTCAGGACTAGTGGGTCCTGAGGCGGGGAGGAGGGTGGGGTTAGACTCACTGGAGGACTTGACTCAAGACCTGATGAAACACCCGGAGCTCGTGAGAAGGGCGTGGGATCTAGTCAGCAGGGTCTCTGGCGTGCCTGCGTTGAACCTTGACGCGCCGCTATGGCTGATAGGCGGGTACGTTAAACTGAGGAGGGCCTCAGAGATAATTACCAGCTTAAGGGCCTTAGGAGTGACAGTTAGTGAGGAGGTCCTAACCCAACTGGTCAACGAACTAACATACGTGTTAAGAAGTTAGAGGTAAAAGTTTGTATGAAAAAGAGTTTTACTCTTAATAGCCCTCTCTGATTACTCCTTAATACTGCCCTTCTTCTTTAAGTCCTCGACTTCCTTCTTGCTCAGGAACCTGACTACCTTTATCTTAGTCTCAGGGCTTGTCCCTACTACAGCCCATCTGTTGTTCTTCAACTTCATGAACTGCGGGCCCTGGATCTCTACCTTCTTCTTAGCCTTTACATCAAAGGCTACCCACTTCTCCATATTTTTCACCGCATTAATAATAACGCTTAAGAGGTATATAAACTTATTGCGGGCTGACTCTATGTACTCGCCTGGCTAATTTTTATTGAAACTTATAAATAATTTTACTACAATGTAACATGGGAGTTTAGGTAGATAATTTATTAAGATACAAAACCAATGAATCCCCTTTTAAACACAACTTAACTTAAGCCACACTACGTCTCAGTTATTTTTTATTAAGTGACGCATCTATTCCGCTATAGACCCCCTTAACGACATAGGCATCAAACATTACTAAGCCCTTGTATAGGGGTGGTTAAGGTGTGGCTAGAGGAAGTAGGACGCGTTGAGGATTCACATGACTCAGGTGCTCTGTAAGCTCTTCAACTGTGAACCAATCACCCGTAGCCCTGCTTACCTTGAGTGATGCGGCAATAACCCCCTTCACTATCGCTCTCTGTAAATCCCTCTCCACAGCCATGTAGTGGCTTGCGACAGCTGTGAACACATCCCCCGCGCCGACCTCATCGACCTCCATCACCTGTAGTGACGGTACTCTATAGCATTCACCCCTTGTGACCAGGTAAAGACCTCTTGAATCCATAGACACTGCAACCACTGAGTTCCTTAGACCCTCATTACTAGCTAAAGCGCTCACCACCGTCACCTCGTCATCGGTAAAGCAGAACTCCTTAATGTGACCGTGTGTGAGGTTCACCACACTCATCAGTTTAAGTATCTCGTCACGCCAGGCGCATTTAATACCGCCGCTGGCAACTACTCTTACGAGTCCCTGAATATCTAGTGATTTAACCTTAACCCATTCCACGCCCTCCAGTAACTCGATGTAATCATCGATAACGACCTCGTTGTAGACAGGAGTTATGAGCACTATGTCAGGCTTAACACTCTCGATAACACTCCTTGCTATGTCTGCTGGGATCACACACTCGCCTGCCACCACGTCTACGGCCTTGCCATCCTTAATGCTGAATTGAGGTATTCTAGCACACTCCACTGTATGGAGATACACCCCAGCTCCGGAGAAGGTCTTCCTAACCAGGTTTGAGGACTTCTCGTCAATGGATGTCAAGACGTGAGTCTCATCACGCAGGTGTTTGGATAGTGCCAGACTGCAGTAATATGAGGAACCGCCTACTCGAGTAGTGTCTCTCACAACGTCTATAGTGGTTGACCCTACTATGAGTGCCTTCATTCATGATCAGCTGTGAATTAATCGTCAAAGCCTTATTAACTGAGTTCGTAGTTAATGAATACGGTTCAGAGGGGATGGTGGGTGATAGAGCTTGTGGTCGTCATAATTTCAGTTGTCGCGCTACTCACCTTGATTCGCCTCAACGTAAATATAGGCGTCGCTTTAATGGTTGAGGGTCTCCTCATAGTGCTCCTGACGAAACCCTTGTTGCTCCCGGACGTTCTTACGTCGACTCTCGTCAGCGAGAGGACTGACTCGCTAATCCTAGCCTCGCTGAACATCTCCTTACTGGTTGAGCTCTACGAGTCCACTAAATTAATTAACAAGTTAGGCGACGAGCTCCTCAGACTAGTTAAGAAACCGTACTTAGTCATAGCGTCCCTGCCAGCCGTAATGGGGCTACTGCCCATAGCTGGAGGAGCCCTGATGTCCGCACCCCTAGTCGAGACGGCGGGAGTCTCCATAGGTCTGAACACTGCCTTGATGTCCTTCCTGAACGTCTGGTTCAGACATACTATATACCTTGTGTACCCGATGAGCCAGGCATTGATAACTGTCGCCGCTCTTACTAATCATTCAGTAAGCGAGATCGCAACGTATCAAATACCTGTAATGGTTATAATGATAATAGTGGGGGTTTGTCTAACGCGGAGAGGCAGCGTTGCAAGGAGCAGATCACCATATGAGGTGAACGACAGCACGGCTGACGTGCGTAAGCTATCGATTTACGTATCGCCGATAATCGCGTCTATAGTAGCGGCGCTCGCGATTAGGCCCTTACTACTAGTACTTAACATCTACGGTGACTACTGCGTGGCTTTAGGCGGCCTGACTGGAGTGATACTGGTAGTTATGATATCAAGCACATGCGTTGAAGGCAGGGTAACACCGGCAATGCTTTTCAGCGCGTTAAAGAGTGAAAGAGTGACTAGCATGGTCCTCTCGAGCTTCGGCGCCATGCTGATATATCACGCGATGATAATCACAGGGATCTCGGCCTCGTTAGGTGTTTTAATTAACTCCTCAGGCTTCCCGGCAGTTGCTGTAGAGGTCCTGCTTCCTGGTGTTCTGAGTCTGATATCCGGCTCCTCCGTAGCGGGCATCGCCTCGTCTATACCATTGATGGCTAACTTAACGGCCTTCAGCTTAGGTGATGCGTCATTGATATACATCTCATCGTTCCTGTTTTACATGGTGTCACCCACTCACCTGTGTTTAGTGTTCACGGTGCAGTACTTTAAGGAAAGCCTGATGAGGGTTTACAAGTATTTAATACCCGCGATTGTCGTGCTCCTCACCTTCATTCTCGCATACTACTACTCAGTACTGTCGATGACTACCTAGGAGAAACTATATAAGAACCTCTTGATGTTCTCCACGTATTCACTGTACGTACCTACGTTCCTTAGCCATCTACCGTAATCGACTAGAGCCTTAACGGCCCTGGCAGCTCTCTCCGGGGAGAGGTACATAGGTATGCCCATGGACTCTGCCTCTGCTGAATATCTTGAGGTGTAGGAGCCGCCGGTTGCCACTCCGACTATTGGTATTGGGTGTTGCAACGATTTGTTAATATCGCTAACCAATCTCATGAACTCCTTATTCAGCTTCTCAGTGACCCCAGGAACTATGTAGTAAGGGAGCCATAAGACGGCGTCAACCTCCCCCGAGTGTAACAGTATCTCAGCTGCTTGAATTAAGTGTTCGTCCCTGGCTGAGCCAGTCACGTCAACAGGGTTGTACGGTGAGGCTATAGGTAGTA
>JAWBLQ010000019.1:8585-17463 GCA_038830105.1 Zestosphaera sp.
CTTCAACCTCTCGACCGTCTGGTCGCTTAATCTAGGAACGTGAAGCCCCAGGTCCGAGAGAGCGTCAGTAGCCATGACTCCGGAGCCCCCGCCCACTGTGAGGACGACTACCCTGGGCCCGTAGGATGGTGGTTGTAACGCGAGGGCTAGAGCCATATCAAACAACTCCTCCATGCCGTAAGCTCTAATCACGCCTGACTGCCTGAAAGCTGCGTCGTAAACCCTATCCTGCCCCGCTAAAGCGCCTGTATGTGACGAGGCAGCCCTAGCACCTGCCTCCGTCCTCCCTGACTTAAGGATAACTACAGGCTTGACAGGCGTCGTCTCTTTAAGTGCTTTGAAGAATGCCCTGCCATCCTCAACCCCCTCCACGTACATCGTTATCACTCTAGTGTCCGGGTCCGTTCTAAGGTACTCGAGAAGGTCGGCATCGTCTACGTCCGCCTTGTTACCGTAACTTACGAATTTACTCATGCCTAAGCCCCTCAACGCAGCCCAGTCAAGGACCGCTGAGCCAAAAGCCCCTGATTGAGAGACGAAGGCTATGCGTCCGTGAGGAGGGAACCCCTGCCTCGTCCTTGGGAGGAATAACGTGTTCATGCCTGACTTAGGAACGTAAACGCCGACGCAGTTAGGTCCTATCAGCCTCATCCCATACCTCCTCACCACCTCAACAAGCCTCCTCTCCCTTTCAGCCCCCTCATGACCGACCTCCTTAAACCCCCCTGAGATGACTATCAACCCTTTAACCCCCGCCTCCCCGGCATCCGTAGCCGCCTCAGGAACGGTCTCGGCTGGGACTGAAATCACGGCGACATCAACCTTATCAGGTATTGCTCTAACGGAGGGGTAGCATTTAAGACCGAGTATCTCGTCGGCCACTGGGTTAACGGGGTATATCCTCCCTCTATAGAACTCCATCAAGTTCCTGAGTAACTCGTAACCGATCTTACCAGGTGTTCTAGACGCGCCAACTACAGCGACGCTCTCGGGAAAGAAGAAATAATTAAGCCCTACACCCATGGTGCACACCATATACCTATATAGATGAAGCTTATAACAATTATGAAAAGCGAAGTCGCTAAGCTATAGCGTTTCTACCATGTGTTTATTCTAACCTCACCTCGACATCAAGGTGTCTACTAGAGCATGAAAACCGCAAAACTTCATCCTGTTCTGAATGAGGGGAGTCTAGGTCGAAAAATAACAATGTAACTCAGCTTATACTACTTCTTCACCCCGCTGACTTCAAACACGTACCTAGCGTAGAAGTCTCTAGCCAGTCTGAAGGCAACCGGCATGAAGTACGCCACCGCTATTAAGTTCGGTATGGTCATTAAACCGTTCATAGTGTCTGAGAAGTCCCAGAACACTGTGAAGAGCTCGGGGGATATTGCTGCCGGGATTATCGGAATTATCCACATAAACCTCCATATCCACTTCAAGGGCTTCTCAGGTAGCTTAAGTGTTTTATTCCAGAAGTACAGCCAGTTAACCTCACCGTACCACTCCCAGCTCAGGAGCGTTGTATAGGCGAACAATCCTAGACCTAAGCCTAGAACGATGGGTGCGTATATACCGTAGGCTCTGTGGAAGGTCTCCATGGCTAGCGCTGCCCCGCTTAAGTCGGGTCTCTCTATGTAGGTTCTAGCCACTATGTTAGCTATGCCGGTGATGCTACATATAACGATGGTGTCCATGAACACCTCGAAGGCACCGTACATAGCTGCCCTACCGGGGTGGTCTATAGTCATGTAAGCGTACAGGTTCGGTGCACTGCCCATACCGGCCTCGTTAGAGAATAACCCCCTGGCGAAGCCGTACCTTATCGCTGAGTAAACCATCCAGCCTGCGAAGCCTCCTGCCGCGGCCTGCGGCGTGAACGCGTAAGTGAATATCTCACTTATCGCTAGCCCGAAGTTACCGGCATACATAATCCATATACCAACTCCAAATATCACGTACCAGGTAGCCATGAAGGGTATCAAGTAGTTAGCCACGTCGGCAATCCTCCTAACACCCCCGATAACCACCAGCGCGGTGAAGATAGTCATCACTATACCGACAACGAGCCTGACCGTGAACACGTCCATCCCGTAATGCTGAGCGATGAACTCAGCCGCTAACGCCACGTTATTAGCCTGAACCATGTTACCGATGCCGTAAGCCGATATGAACGTGAATATCGCGAAGAGCACGGCGAGTCCAGGCCCGACGACCGGCACTAACTTAATGTAGTATGGTGTGCCTCCCTCAACCCTACCATCTGGGAGAACTCTACGGGACCACACACCTAGGGTTGCCTCAAACCCTTTCAGACCCATACCCAATATCGCACATATCCACATCCAGAACAACGCACCGGCACCACCTAAGTGCACAGCAGTTGAAACGCCAGCTATGTTACCTACACCGATCGTGGCGCCCATTACGGCGCACCATATAGCGAACGGCCTGACCTCACCCCTACCCCTCTCACCCCTGTAGAGCATGTTCTTAAGCACTGTGCCGAATTTCCTAATGTGGTAGAACCCCGAGAAGATGCCTACTGCTAACCCGCTTCCTGCGAGGATGATGATGGCAGGCAACCCCCACACAAGTCCGTTAAGAAGGTACATAAAGTCTATTAACGATTGGAATGGGTCCACCTGCACCACCTCTGAGGATACACATAATATATACGATAACTGGTTTAAAAAGGTTTTAATATTTATAAAGCTATTCACTATAATTTACTTGGTATGTCAATCTGTGGAGGTGATTTCATGACTGAATTCGAGGTTCGTTCGAAAGATAGAGATGTAGCATTCGTGTTATGGATCATTGGCATGTTGATTATGGCTTCACTTACAATATCCATAGCGTTTAGTGAGAGGATAGAGGGCGTTATTAGGGATATAGGGATACATGTCGGGACTGTGCTGATAGTGATGTTCTTAGGGACTGCCGCATGGTTTATAGGGAGAGGTAAAGTCGAGAGAACTGGTTTATGGAAATACGTATAAGTACAATTCCTCGTTTTTATAACTTCATACATTCGATGCGACTTCACAGTACCGTGTGTTAGTCTTTTCATCCCCACGATATGAGAGTCAGTTCCTTGAATCGACGGCTTCCTGAGTGCTCTCGTTAAATAATCTCGAAACGTATTAAAGCCTCTGTACATTTTAATAATGGGGTGTTTAATGTCATCAACCCCCACACAGATCCCAACCACTAAAAAAATCGCGGAGAGCCTTAAGGTTGTTAATAAGTATAAGGAGTACGTCTCCTTCAGTCAAGCTTTCAAATACTTCCCGATAGCGATTTCGAGAGCCAGGAACGCCAGACTATGGGATCTCGACGGTAACGAGTACGTTGATTTCCTGTCGAGCGCCGCTACGTATAACGTTGGACACAGTAACGAGAGAGTGCTCAGTGCTGTGAAGGAGCACCTAGATAAGTTCATTCATTACTGTCTTTACCTATACCACGAGCCCGTGGTGGAGCTTGCAGAGCTGCTTGTAAGGATAACGCCTGGGAGCTATGAGAAGAAGGTGGTTATCGGGTTGAGCGGTGGAGATGTCAATGACACTGCCTTAAAGGCGGCGTTGATGTTCACGAGGAGGCCGAATATAGCGTCGTTCACTTACTCTTACCACGGCACCACAGCACTCGACATAGCTGTAAGCGGGTCCTTCAGCCCTGAGCTGAGGAACTCTATACCACTGCACGGCGTCTACTTCCTGGAGTACCCGGATACGTACAGATGTGCCGGGGGTGTTGAGGACCCTGTCGAGTGTGGGGAGTATTACCTAGGTAGAATAGAGGAGTTCTTCAGGAGGAACGTGGCTGGTGAGTCATTCGCTGCGTTAATCATAGAGCCTGTGCAAGGTGATGGAGGAGTTCTCATCCCGCCTGAGAACTTCATGAACGGTATTAGAAGGATAACTAAGGAGTATGGAATGGTCCTTATAGACGATGAGGTGCAGACCGGGATGGGTAGGACTGGAAAGCTGTTCGCTATAGAGCACTACAACATCGTGCCGGATCTAATGGTTCTGGGCAAGGCTCTCGGAGGGGGGATGCCGGTCTCGGCGGTCATCGGTAGGAAGGACGTGCTTGAGCCAGCTCCCCCGCAGACGTTCTTCGCAACCTCAGCGGCGCATGCCGCCTCCGTCGCCGGGTCTATAGCCGCTGTGAAGTACGTCCTGGAGAATAACCTGGCTGATAGAGCTCAACGCCTCGGCGTCTACGCGTTAAGAAGGCTGAACGAGCTTAAGGAGAGATACGAGGTAATCGGGGACGTCAGAGGCATTGGGTTAATGCTCGGCGTCGACGTAGTCAAGAGCAAGAAGACTAAGGAACCAGATAGAATCACCGCTCTGAAGATCATATGGAGGGCTTGGGAGAGAGGGCTCATCATGATGACCTACGGGAAATACGGCAATGTGCTCAGGATAGCTCCCCCGCTGACAATACCTGAGGAGGACCTTGAGAGAGGGCTTGAGATAATAGAGGACTCGGTACGTGATGTAATCCAGGGCGTAGTGCCTGATGAAGTAATCAAGTACATGGCGGCGTGGGAGTAAGTTAAGACCGACTGGAAGTTTAAATTAACGTTTTTACGACAATTGAAACACCGGTCCTTAAGAGCCGAAGGACAGTTAATAACGCTATAGTTACAATAATCTATTCGGTGTAGCATGTTAAGTGAGGGTGATCGACAAGGATCTGAAGAGGGGTTGGGTTAGGATCAGGGTTGAAGACGTTGATGACCTTTGGATACTTAAGAATTTGATTAGAGAGGGTGATGTTATAGTGGCTAGAACTACTAGGGACGTGAAGATGGAGGGTGAGGGTAAGAGGAGGTTGCCGATGACCTTGGCTCTCAGGGTTGAGAAGCTGTATTTCCAGCCTTTCGCAAGCAGGCTGAGGATCCATGGGATCATAGTTGAGGGTCCTGAGGAGTATGGATTAAGGGGCTCCCACCACACACTGAACGTGGATGTAGGAAGCGAGTTGAAGGTGTTTAAAGAGGGGTTAAGTCAGGCGGTGGTAAGGAGGCTGGAGACGTCCTCTAACAGGAAGAGGTTTAAAGTATTGCTAGTAGCCGCGGATTTCGACGAGGCGTCTCTAGCCATACTCTATGATCAGGGTGTGAGATTCTTGAACGATTTAACCCTCCCAGGTATTAAGAGCGATGATACATCCTCGATAGAAGCTATATCCAACCAACTCGTTGAGGAAATCTTGAGGTACGTTGAATCGGAGGACGTGAACTTCGTGGTCGTAGGGTCTCCAGTGGTTCTTAGGGAGGCCCTGGCTAGGGGGCTTAAGACGTGTGCGAGAGGTAGTAAACTAAGGATCTTCACAGACTCAGTATCTATAGGGGGTAGGGCTGGAATACATGAACTACTCAGAAGAGATTCCGTTAAGAACATGCTCCAAGAGTTCGTGATTGTTGAGGGTGAGGCCATATTAGGGAAATTCTTAAAGCTACTCATAACTGAGTCTGAGAGAGTCGCCTACGGTCTTAAAGACGTTGAATTCGCTGCACTTAACAATGCTGTGGACGTATTGCTGGTTGAGGAAGGACTACTCAGTTCAGAGACACGTGACATCGTGGAGCGCATCCTTAACTTAGTTGAGGAGAAGGGCGGTGGGGTTAGGATAATCCCAACCGAATCGCCGCTGGCGGTCAAACTCAAGGGATTAGGTGGTATTATAGCTATCTTAAGATTCTCGCTTTCAAGAGAGGCTCCCCGTTAAATCAAGCTTACAATAAGTCTTCAATGTCTTAGTTCATGACTTCCGGTCTGTCCTATGAAAGAGTACCGTAGAGCTGAACGTGTATGCTGGGTTTCGGTGTTAGCTTTAAAAACCGTTACTTTATTTTAAGTATGGTGAAGGCCTTGGAAAAATTCAGGGTATTTATACCGGAGCCTGAGTATCCTGAGACCCTTGAAATGTTTAAGGACTTCGCTGAGGTTGTTATAGGAGAACCTGGTGTTAAGTATGACGAAAGTAAGCTCGCTGAAATACTTAAGGACTTTGACGCTGTTATAATAACATCGCAGCACCGTAAGGTGTCTCGCTACGTTATTAGTAAGTCTCCGAGACTTAAAGTCATAGCTAAGTATGGTGCTAAACCTGGAGTGGACAATGTAGATATAGAGGCTGCTACAGAGAGAGGTATACCCGTGGTGTACTCCCCTGAAGCCAACTCCGACAGCGTCGCAGAATTCACTGTTATGTTGATGTTATGCACGCTTAAGAGGCTATGTTTCCTTGAACAGTTCCTCAGGAGCGGGGGTTGGAGAGACGCACTAATTAAGAATAACGCGCTCGGATATGAGCTCAAGGACAAGACCGTTGGGATCATAGGCCTGGGTTCTATAGGAAGGAGAGTTGCGAGAATTCTACAGGCTTTTGGAGCTAAGTTAATGGGTTACGATCCTTACATACCTCCAGAAGCCCTAGCAAACATTAACATAACTCTAGTTAAGAGCTTAGATGAATTACTTAAGGAATCGGATGTAGTTACTATTCATGCGTTACTCACCCCCCAGACTCATCACTTAATTGGTGAGAGGGAGTTAACGTTGATGAAGCCCTCAGCGTATATAATTAACACGGCGCGTGGGGCTATAGTGGATGAAGCAGCTCTTGTGAAGGCTCTGAGAGAGAAACGGATAGCCGGCGCCGCACTCGACGTGTTCGAGACTGAACCACTACCTAAGGACCACCCTCTCCTACAGCTGAGTAACGTAATAATTACACCGCATTTTGCAGGGTTTACTTACGAAGCTCTAAGAAAGGAGACCTCCATGGCACATGAAGATGTCATAAGAGTGTTAAAAGGATGTAGACCTAAGTACCTGGCAAACCCAGAGGTACTGAGTAAACGTCCTGATTTATGTGAATGTTAAAAACCTCACCTTCAATTCCTAAACTCACGGTTTTAATTTAGAATTGTTCAAACCTTCTTGAACCTAACGTTGTAGAGGTATAGTAATACGTATACAGCTACCAGTAGGGGGGTTATGATAACGTAGGGTGTTAGGTTAAGTATACCGAGTACTATAAGCGCTACTCTTTGCGTTATTCCTATACGTGTTCCATGCCATCCCTCAACACCAGCACTCAACATGAGTATTGAGAGGATGGTGTTTGTTAAACCATAGAATATCTTAAACACCACATCTACCCCTAAACCAGCACTTAACACGGGAAGTATGAGAAGTGCGGGGTCTAACGCGAATATGTAGGGGATCAGATAGCCAGCTAGCGCGTATTTCGACGCGTTCAGAGCGGTCCTCCAGAATTCAGATTTAGCAAGCATGGAGCCGGCGTAGGAGGCTAGAGCGACTGGTGGCGTTAAATCAGCGAGGATCCCAAAGTAAAAGACGAACATGTGAGCAACTAGCTTAGCCATCTCAAGGCTCACACCCGTTATCGCAACTAACGCTTTCGCCATAGGAGTCCCGACTATAGTTGACGTTATTATGTAGTTCGCTGTTGTGGGAACTCCCATCCCTAAAGCCAGGCTAATAGCCATGGCTGTGAACATCAGTATGAAAACATTGCCCCCTGAGAACTCGATTAGTCCATAACCTATGGTGGAAGCCCAGCCGGTCAGGGTTAGAATTCCTTGGATTATTCCAGCGCATGAGCCGGCTAAGAATATCGTTGCAGCGCTCTTTAAACTAGAACCGAAAGCCTCGAACAGCGCTGAAGCCACGGGTCTACTTCCTTTAATTGAGTAACCGATGAGCAGCGCTATGAAGATCGACATTACTCCAGAGAAAAACACTGCTGCACTCACTGACAAGCCGAGCACGTGTGAAATTATTCCAACAAGAACTATCCCGCCAGCCACTAACACCTTTATTAAAAGGCCTAGTTTCTGGTAAATCCAGGCTGATATTATGGCCGCTCCAATCGCGCCTAGGGCACTGTACTGTGGTTCAAGCCCTGAGAGAAGGAGGTACGTAACAATAGGGATTGGACTAAGTAGGTACACGCCCTTTAGTAGACTCCTTAAGTTAGGCAATAATTCTTTCGAGAGGGGTTTAACCCCTAACTTCTTCGTAGCTCTATCTGTAAAGACGTAGATGGAAGTGAAGTAGAGGATAGCCGGTATTGCGGCAGCTATTATTATCTCCCTATAGGGTCTGCCAAGAAATTGAGCCATAACAAACGCAGCTGCTCCCATGATTGGAGGCATAATCTGTCCTCCTGTTGACGCTGCTGGTTCAACAGCTCCTGCCACCTCTGGCGGATAGCCCACTTTCTTCATCAACGGTATCGTAAAGGTTCCCGTGGTCAAGACGTTAGCGACCGAACTCCCTGAAACCGTTCCCATTAAAGCACTTGCGATCACAGCCGTTTTAGCCGGACCACCCCACTTATGCCCCACGAAAGACATTACAAACTTGGTTATGTAGTCGCCAATACCTACCTTCTCAAGCACAGAGCCGAAGAATACGAAGGCGAAAACGTATGAGACCATGACGTAGAGAGGTATCGCGAATATCCCTTCCCTTGCATAGTATATATGATTCACTAAACGCCTTAAACCAACGATGTCCAATCCTTCGTAAGCAAGGCCTAAAGCCATTATGATTAGGGTTATGGCTGGTAAAGCTACTCCAAGAGATCTCCTAGTAGCTTCCAGTAGTAAAGCCACCGCTACAAGTGGTATCAACATATTCGGAAGTGTTGCCTCCATGTAACCGTATCTAACAAGCGTCGGGTATATTATTACTAAGTAAGCCATCGAAGCAAACGCTAGAAACCCCAAAACATAATCATAAACAGGCACTTTTTCAGCATAGCTTTTCTTGCGTATTGGATACATAATAAATACCGTGAAGAGAACCAACCCAAGCAGGAA
>JAWBLQ010000020.1:0-16548 GCA_038830105.1 Zestosphaera sp.
GTGTCAATGGCCGGGCTCAGTGCACTGATGTCTGGTGGAAAAAGTATTGAGGCTAGGGTTTACGGTAGGCATGTTTACGGTAGTCTCTACGACTGTGACGCTGAGGTTCTCTCAGATCCTAAGTATCTGAGGAGGGTTGTTAGCGAGGCCGCTCGCGTAGGTAATATGACGCTCCTCGACATCAGGATGTGGTACATGAAGCCCGGCGTCAGTATCGTAGGCATTATACTAGAGTCACATATAACGATACATACGTGGCCTGAGTATAGCTTCGCCACTGTAGATGTCTACTCCTGTGGTAGACATACAGACCCGTTAAGCGCGTTTAAGTATATCGTAGAGGCTCTGAAAGCCCGTAGGTACGAGTTAGAGGTCGTTGATAGGTCTCTAACTTAAGGAGTTCTTTTACCACTAACACTCCAAGCCTGCCTTAAAGGGCTGGAGGGGAGGCCAGTTACCTTAGTTTAAGACTCCTATAGAACTAGCAATATTAGGTGAGTTACGTTAAGCGACGCTCTCGTTATCGGCGCCGGGCCTGGCGGGTTGCTGTCTTCCTACGTACTCCTTAGGAAGGGGTTCAATGTCAGTATTTACGAGGAACACGGTAATGTAGGTCTTCCTAGGCACTGTAGTGGTCTCGTGAGTAGCTATGTTGTTAACTCGCTAGGGCCCTTGGCTAGAGACCATGTGTTAAGCAAGTTCATGGAGTACAGGGTTAGAGCGATTGAGAAAGGACTCATTCACGACCAACTAGTACTGAGTTTCCAGGAGCCTGTTTACCTTATAGATAGGGTTGGTTTTGAAGCTTCAGTGTGTGAAGCCGTGGAGAGTTACGGCGGTAAGTTGCATCTAAGAACCCGTATTACTGAGGCAAGGCTAGGCGAGGGTTTATTGAGAGTTAAGGAGGGCTGGACGAGGGGTGACCTCCTAATAGTTAGTGAGGGCGCCTTGAGAACCGTCGTCAGGGAGTCACGCATATGTGATGTGAGTGAGGTGTTAATAGGGCCTCAGGCCTTGGTTAAGCTGGGTAAAGTAAGTGATACTGTTGAGGTAATCACATCTCCACTACTTGGGGTTAATGGGTTCGGGTGGGTTATACCTATCGACGATAAACACGCAGTAGTAGGGTTAATAACAAACTCTAGGGCGGCTGGACACCTGCTTAAGTACGTTGTGCGTAAGATTGCTGTGGGGTTAAGCCCCTTAGACGTCACTGTGAGAGAGTTCTTCGGAGGACTCATCCCGGTCGATAAGCCGTGCAGAGAGCTTCTTGGCAGTAAGCACGTCGTAGTCGGGGACGCTGCATCTATAGTGAAACCCCTGACTAAGGGTGGGCTGTATCCGTTAGTTAAGGAGGTGGAGGCTCTGGAGACCTCCTTAAGGGGTGGGTGCATCGATATTAACTTATTCAACACTAGATTCGGCGAAACTCTAAGACTCCTCAGCACTCAACACGCAGCTCTCAACGTTATTCGTCGACTAGGGGGTTACCACAACCTAGTAAAACTAGCTGTTAAGCTAGGGTTAAGAGAAATCAAATTAATGGATTACGACAGGTTAGTGCCTACAACCCCGTGATAAGCTTTATCGAGCGGGAGAGACTACCTCAGCGAGTCACTGAGACATCGATCTTGTGGAGACTCACTTAACTCGAGTATTTATTAGTTGCTTGATCACATACTAATTGGTGGGTTGAATGTCTGAGGGGTTTCCAGTCACCACCCTTGAGGCCCTACCTGGCTATAAGGTTAAGAAGGTTCTAGGCTTAGTTAGCGGTAGCACCGTTAGAGCCAGGAACATAGGCAGAGACATAATGGCAAGCCTCAGGAATCTGGCAGGCGGGGAGATAGTCGAGTATACGGAGCTCTTAGCTAGTTCTAGAAACGAGGCCCTCTCTAGAATGATCGAGAAAGCTAAGGCTCTAGGGGCGAACGCCGTTCTCGGGGTCAGGTTCACAACTTCAGCTATAATGAGCGGTGCGGCGGAGATAGTTGCCTACGGTACCGCCGTCATTGTAGAGCCTGAGTAAATCAGCTCGCGACCAGAGATCCGCATATCTTCAAGGCCGTGTGACTCAGATAGATGGAGTGCCAACTAACTCACGTATGAATATAGTAGCGTACGTCGACGGTTTCAGGAGGAAACTCAGCAACACGTTGCTTTCGTTCAGCTTAAGCGTTAGTTCTTGTAAGGTGAAGGTCGTTTCTCGAGCGCCTTCTCTGAGGTATCTAGAGTAAGCACTTTTGCCAGTTAGCTCCTTGAGCTCCTCCGCAATCAGCTTTATCGATTCCTGAGCACATTTGTCAGGAGCCCTTACGTTTGTCCCGGGCAACGGGAGGGCCTCACACGTACGCGCTAGCTCATCAACACTGCCAAAGGAGATAGCTAGTCTACTCAGAGATAAGTTGAACAAGTACGATTGAAACGCCTCCACGTATATCTTGAGAAGCCACTCATCAATCACCTTCAGCGTCCTCCGTAAGTCCCTCCCCTTGATCAACTCTCTCAACAATAACCTCTCAAACCTGAACTTCTTCGGGAAGAGCTCCAGAGCCTCCTTCAGGTCACCTCTATCGTATGCCTCCCTAGCTCTAGCGACTCCCAAGGACTCTGCAGGACACGGTCTACCAATGATTAAGTCCACTGCCTCCCTTAAATCCCCTTTCAAAAGGGCTCTGCCAACGAGATGTGTTACCGGCCTCCTACTACCAAACCTCTGGTAACCGTAGTAGTTGAGGAAGCTAACTGACCTGTATCTAGTCCTAAACTCATTTAAAGTAGCTACGTCAATCGCGTTAAGCCCCTTCAGACCGACCTCAAAAAGATTACCCCCTAACTCACCCCTCTTCAACATGGTCTCATCACGACCACGGAAGAAGAGCTTAACCCTTCCACCAAGCAACTCATAATTACTCCTGAACACGTCGCCGGGCCTGCACTTAACAGTTACAAACTGACACGTGAAACCATCAGCATCTTTAATCCCAGCGTAAGTAACTTCAGAGCCCAGGGCCCTTGAGACCAGCCTAACTGTGTCAGGCGTGGGTAAATCCTCCTTACACAAGACATACCTGAGGGCCTCACCCTGAAGACAGGTTATCGCCTCACTAACCGAAGCTCCCTCACTAGGTAAAGCTTGAACGCCGTTAATGTCCACTTCATAAACCTTAAAACATTCCCCACGCTTGTCGAACCTAACGCCGTCGCTGAGTCTCAATTCAGGCCTGCTGAACACTAGAACACCCGTAGACTTATCTAACCAGTGCTCAGAGAGCATTACCCTCGTTGAGTGCGTCCTAAGCCCTACCTTAGTTCCCTTTCCACTCTTTTATTTAGACGTTATAGGTCTGGCTAACGGCTCCGATAGACTCCTCGTATTTCAGAGAACCCATGAAGACTGCGTCACGGTTCAGTCCTTGCCATCAGCTTCAGGAACTTGAGCTTTATCTGCTACTAGCATTAACCCAAACTAACTCCGTGAGCGGTCTCACAAGCACGCACGCATTAGAGAAGCTTCAGATCCCTTGTCACTTTATCTACTACGTTCTCGGGAGCAGGTCCTATCCCAACAGCTGTGATAGTTCCTTCAGGAAGTTCCGTAAGTCCTGCATCAGCTATTATCGACGTCGGGAGCTCCAGCCTCCTAGCTTCCTCGTAATATTTAGTGAGTTCCTCTAGGCTGGATACCTTGAGAACCACTTTCTTCTGCCCCTCAGTCAACCATTCATCAACCCAATCCCTCTTAGTCTTGAGGCCCTCCAGGAGTGCTGTAACTGACGCGTGAGCCACCTGTACAGCTAGCTTACCTTTACTCATCTCGAGATCAGTACGTATCAGTATGACTTGCTTATACTTGAACGCCGACATCTCAGAGGCCCTCAACCCCCTACTTGAATCAGCTTCTCCACGACCTTGCTCAGCGTCTCACGCGTCCTGGCCTCGACGCAGTTGACCAGAGTACTTACGTTCGTAGCCTCATTCTTCCTGGCTAAGTCCTTGCATTCGGATATGAAGGCTCTCTTATCGATTTCGAGAATGTAGTATTGAGTTTGAGGTATCTTCCTAAGGGTTACTTCTCTGTGTACGCCGGCGGATACCAGCAACCGACTTACTACCTGATACTCAGACGTGGTTAGGATGCTGAAGCTGAAGCTCTGCAGGTGGTTAACTATCCTGTTCCTTAGTTCACCTAGAGACGATCCCATACCTCTTCACCAATAACTTCAGTGAGTCGAATAGACACTTAAGCATCTTCAACGTTAAGGAGTTACCGCCTTGCATGATCCTCACCTTAAGCTTCCTGTAAACGGCTCTAGAGAGTAGGTTGCCTTCTGAATCTAATATCAGGATCTCCCCACTCACCCTGCCCTGCGGGTTCAGGGTGAAGGTAGCCTGAACAGCGAACGAGCCCTCAGGGATCACTACTCTATGTAGCTCGGCACTCCCCACGACATAGGTCGGTCTCTCACTGACCTTCTCAACAATGCTGTAGTCGACTTTCTCACAATCTTTATTCATCACAACGTAGAGGGAGGTCCTCTTATGGAGGTTACTCCGGCTCCTCGACCTTTCCATCCTCAGTTGCAGGGGCTTCCTCAACCCTCCCGACCTCCAGCGCCTTAAACACCTTAAACCCCTTAATCACAATCATGAAACCTTCTTCAAACGTATATGGGGCAACTCGAACCTCGTCGACCTTGTCGAAATCCAAGACAACTCTTCGACCCTCACTGAAATCCCTAACCTCATTTAACTTACCTTCGCAGTCGTAGATACTGACTCTAGCACCCTCCTTACTAACGTGCACTACAGCCGTAACCAAGCATCCACACCACAATAAATAGACTCAGAGCTCTATTAAAGACGTGGATCCACTGACACGTCATTTATAAGCCCTAAACACGCTATATTATAATGTGTAGAAGTCATGTACATATCTCTAGGTAATACAGGTGGAGTGAATGACTAAGTACAGGAAATATTCTGACCCGTACTCAGTAAACGTTCAACGCTTCAGCATATACTACGATAGGAGTGGCGGGGCTGGGTCAAATCCTCAAGTGGGTGACGAGATAACTGTGAAGATTGTTGAGGTCGATAGCGAGGGCAGAGGTATAGGGCACTATAACAACAGTAGAGTGGTTGTACCGAGAGCGGTCTTAGGAGAGAAAGTAAGGGTTGTGGTTAAGAAGATTGAGAACGGCGTCCTATATGCGTCCGTCGTTGAGAGGCTAGGGATTTCAAGGAAGTAGTTGTTATGGAGCTTCCTTAAGACCTGGTGACCAGCGTTATTAAGACGCTGTGCTAGAATATTATTTGGGTGCCCGAATTGAGCAATGACTCAAGTAAGGTTTTAGCCGAGCTGTTATGGACGGAGAAGTACCGGCCGAAAACTCTTAACGAAGTGGTGAATCAAAGCGAGATCGTCCTGAGGCTCAGGCAGTTCATAAAGGAGAGGAACACACCTCACCTACTATTCGCAGGCCCTCCAGGGACGGGTAAGACTACAGTGGCACACGCGTTCGCTCACGACCTCTACGGAAGCGACTACAGACCATACTTCCTTGAACTCAACGCGTCTGTGTCTAAGGATAGCCCGGTGCTCGTTAGGGTGAACAAGAGAGTTATGAGGGTCACCTTCGAGGACCTGGATAACATGTTTTTCAGCAACCCGGATCAGGAGTACGTGAAGGTTGATGGTCTTGAGGTTCTGACTCAGGCAGACGGCAGAGTAGTGTGGGGCAAGGTGAAGTACTTGATACGGCATAAAACCTCTAAGATACTAAGGGTTAGAGTTGAAGGCGGTGAGGTAAAACTTACAGGCAATCACTCAGTCATGGCGCTGAACGATGAAGGAAGGCTCGTAACTAAGCACGCTAGTGAGCTAAAACCTGGAGACTACCTCGTCTCTTTCATCGCTAATCCGAAGAGTCGTGGAAAGTCTATTAATGCCAGCCGTGTTAAGGTGTCACAGCTGTTGAGAGTAAACAGCGACGTGGGAGGTGATCCCAGGCTGTTTGTTGTTGAAGAGCGTGTAGGACCGGAGGGAGAGGAGCTTTATCAAGCTATTGAGACCTTGGGCTGTCCTCGAGATAAGGATTTAACAATTGAAGTAATGGAGAGAGCCACGCCTGCCGGCTTACCGTACTATGCGAGCCTAGGGGTAGCCTATAAGGAGTTATCTGACTTTATCTATAAATTAAGATATTGCCTAAGGGAGGCATCCCTAAAGGGGATGTGTGACTGGGACAGGAACGGTGTGCGAGGCGAAGCAGTGAGAATCTCCTCAGCCTCTGACGCCTTACTCGTAGACATGGCCTGGCTTGGAAGGTTAACGGGTATTGAGACTTCAGTACATGGGAGGGAGGTTAGGTTAGTATGGGAGGCTTCGACGAAACGCAGGAAGTCCGGTCTCCTACCGGTAAAACCGTTCATTAAGTTCCTTGAGAGGGTGGACTATAAGACCCGGGCTGACTGGAGGTGCCTGCTGAGAAGCGCTTTATACAGGGGTGAAAGACGAGCCTCTAAGGAAGCGTTAGTGAAGATCATGAAGTCCGTGGACAGGAGGCAGTTAAATCCTGAGGAGAGGATTGTATACGGTACGCTCTATAAACTCGCAACATCAGATCTGCACGTCGTTAAGGTTAAGAGTGTCGAAGTCCTAGACTATAACGATTACGTGTACGACGTGTCCATACCTGGCAATGAAATGTTTTTCGCTGGAGCTATACCAATACTCTTACATAACTCTGATGAACGAGGTATCGACGTCATCAGGACTAAGGTCAAGGAGTTCGCAAGGAGTAAGATGCCGGGTAACGTGCCCTTTAAACTAATACTCTTAGATGAGTCAGATAATATGACCGGTGATGCTCAGCAAGCGTTAAGGAGGCTTATGGAGATGTACGTGGCTGTCACGAGGTTTATCCTAGTCGCTAACTACCCGAGCAAGATCATCGAGCCCATTCAATCCAGGTGCGCCGTCTTCAGATTCATACCCCTAAGTAGGGAGGACGTGGTTGAGAGGCTTGCGTGGATATGCGGTAGGGAGGACGTGAAGTGCTCTCAGGACGCGCTGAACTCCATATACGAGTTAAGCGAGGGTGATATGAGGAAAGCCATAAACATACTTCAAACCACAGCGGCTCTAGGCGGGGTTACCGTATCCAACGTGTATAAGGTCGTTGGCTTAGCTCACCCGAAGGAGGTGAAGGAGATGATCAGGGTTGCCTTAAGCGGTGACTTCATCAAGGCTAGGGGGGTCTTGAGGAATTTAATGGTTACTTACGGTCTCTCAGGTATTGACGTGTTGAAGCAGATACATAGAGAGCTCACTTCCTCCGAAGTCGAGTTGCCTGAAGAGGTGAAAGTCGAGTTAGCTGACTATGTAGGAGAGATTCAATTCCGGCTGGTTGAAGGCGCTGACGAGGAGATCCAGCTTGACGCTCTACTGGCTAGGCTCACGCTCATAGGGAAGAAGGTGTCGGGGGTAGCTCCTAAACGTGTCAATAAGTAGGTTTCCCTGGGTTATTAAGTACAGACCTAGGAGGCTCAGCGACTTCATTGATCAAGAGGAAGCCAAGGAATCAATAAGTAAGTGGCTCAGTAGCTGGCTCTCAGGAAAGCCTGTGAGGAAGGCAGCGCTCCTCTACGGCCCGCCTGGCTCGGGAAAGACCTCTATAGTTGAGGCTCTCTGCAGGGACTACGGGCTTCAGTTGATCGAGATGAACGCAAGCGATTACAGGAGGGCCCAGGATATCGAGAGAGTGGCTAAGTTAGCCAGTATGCAGAGAGGTCTCTTCGCCGGGAGGAGGTTAATACTTCTAGACGAGATTGACGGACTCACGGTCACCGGCGCGGCTGACGCGGGGGCGGTCGAAGCCATCCTCAACTTGATAGAGGTCACCAGGAATCCAGTGATCATGACCGCTAATAACCCCTGGGACCTGAGGTTAAGGCCTTTAAGGGATGTATCGCTTCTCATCGAGTTCAGGAGGTTAAGGAAAACAGACACTATTCGAATCCTTGAGAGAATATGTGTAGCTGAGAAGCTGGCTTGCGAGGAGAACGCCCTCAAGTTCATAGCTGAGAGGTCTGAAGGGGACTTAAGATCGGCGATAAACGATCTAGAGGCCATTGCCGAGGGCGTGGGGAGGGTCACGGAGGAGCTGGCTAAACAAATACTGAGGGCTAGGGATAGGGTGCTGGATTCCTTTGAAGTCGTTCGAAAGATCTTCACGTCTAACTACATCTGGCAGGCTAGACTCAACGCAACGCAGACGGATCTAGATCCCGACATGCTCATGGAGTGGATAAACGAGAATCTGCCAAGACAATTCACAGACCCTGAAGATCTATGGAGGGCTTACGAGGCACTGGCTAGGGCCGACGTCTACAGAGGGCGGATAATACGGACTAACTCATGGGATCTCCTCACGTACGCTACAGAGTTAATGACTGCTGGAGTCGCTCTATCACCGAGGAATGACGTTAAGTCTAAGTACAGATGGGTTAAGTATCAATTCCCTGAGAGGATAAAGATAATGTCGCAGAGCAAGGAGGCTAGAGCGCTGAGGGACAGCATAGCGGAGATAATAAAGACACACACCCACACATCTAAAGCGAAGATACTGAAGGATGTACTGCCTTACATCAAGGTGATGTTTGAGAATAACACGGAGTTAGCCGCGGAGCTGGCCGTATCGCTAAATCTCACGGACTCTATGATTAAATATCTCTCACAGGACAAGGCTGACAAAGTAATTGCCAGGGTAAGAGAACTGAGGAGGGAGCTTAAAGCCAGAGCTACGAAGCCCGGGACACGTA
Organism: Zestosphaera sp.; assembly: GCA_038830105.1. GTDB lineage: Archaea > Thermoproteota > Thermoprotei_A > Sulfolobales > NBVN01 > Zestomicrobium. The sequence goes on from JAWBLQ010000020.1 coordinate 8,827, forward strand.
AGAGTACTAACACTCAAGGCGAGTCCCCTAAAGGTCCTCGAGAGAGGAGTGGGTTAGGCGTCTTCACTAAGAAGAACTAAAGCCTCACGTAGCTGTTTCAGGATTCATATAGACCTTTGCCTAGCATTTCATTATGGTCACTCCATACTGAGCTGACTTTCTCTTTACCCCCTTCACTCTCATCGCTGGCAGGTGCTCTCAGCCTCACCTAGCCCTACTTATCCGGTAGTAAACCACGGCCTAGTCTCAGACTAGTCGCCCTATCTCTAGTTGTGAAGGGCCTTCATCCACGGCTCCTCTGGACTCAGGAGTATGTTCATTGCTTTCCCACATGAAGACACACAAACATCTCCTGACCCATACCCATAGCAGTAAAATCAACTCTACTAGAACAAAGCTCGAATATTATTATGATAAGGTTTTGGTATTAGCTTTAATAGCTGGGTTCTGTAGTATCTTGAGGGCTACGGCTTGAGGTTGGATGAGCTCAATAAGTTGAGGTTGGTCCCCGGTGAGGAGGTGTGTGTGTTGGAGGAGTTCTTACCGGGTAACGGAACCTACGAGCATGAAGGCATCGTCAGGTCTACTATCGTCGGACGTCCTCTCATTGACCTTGATATAAGGGTCGTTGAGGTTAGACCGTCTAGTAATCGAGTATACATGCCGACCGCAGGGTCCATTGTTTACGGGATCGTCTCGCTCGTTAAGGACGAGTACGCGTTAGCCAGGATATACTGCGACGCTAAATGCAGGAAGTACCTTACTACCTTCACAGGGATCCTCTACGTCTCGCAGATCTCAGATATGTATGTGAGGAGTGTTTATGAGTTGGTGAGGCCTGGCGACGTTGTTAAGGCTAAGTCTCTCTCAGACACCCCGCCCTACCGCCTGACGCTTAAGGAACGCCAGCTAGGAGTAGTACTTGCTTACTGTAGCGTCTGCGGTGCTAAACTCGTTAAACACGGCAACACCCTAAGCTGCCCAGCATGTAAGTCCTCTGAAAACAGGAAGACCGCCCCAGAATACAACAACATTAAATGCACTTAGGAGGTTTCTCGGTCAAGGTCTTCAATAGAGTTAGGCGTCTCGTCGTAGATATAAGGCATAGATTATTAAGGTTTAGAGGACTAGTAGAGGTGATGATGAAGGGTGAACATCAAGATACGTAAGTACACGGAGAGGGAGTTAGTCCTCGTTATAGAGGGCGAGGACCACACGCTAGCTAACCTACTTGCTAAATATGCTTTAAGCAACCCGCATACAAAGCTGGCTACGTACGTCGTTGAGCATCCGTTGATCGGAACGCCTGTCTTGAGGGTAGTCACTGACGGCACAGACCCTATCCAGGTACTTAAGGAGGTAGTCACTAACACCAGAGGGGAGGCAGAGCAGATACTTAAGCTAATCAGCGACGTGCTGAAGGTTAATAAGTAAGTTCATCCTGCGAGAGGTGCTTAAGTGAGTAACCAGACGTTCTTCGGTGTCTCTTTTTGAAGAGAGAGAGCAGGATCATGGTTTACGATTTAATTAAATGCCCTGATGGCGACGAGTACGTAGCCTACGTTATCTTCAGAGGAACGTTATCAGTGGAGCACGTGGGTTTGATTAACGGGGGTCAGGATGAGCTAGAGAGGTTCCTCATAGAGTCAAACTTAGGTAAGGAGGTGAGACTTAAAACACATTTCAGCGGGCTTACCAGCATAGCCACGCAGGGGTTGCTGGATTACGCGGACTTCGTAAAGCGTTTTTTCAACGAGGTATATAAGTTGCTGTGTTAGATAATCCTAGTAGTCGAGGTGATGTACTGACGTACTTCTGCCCTAAGTGCGGATCCATGATGATGGCTAGGAAGGAGAAGGGTAAGACCGTTCTGGTCTGCCCTAAGTGCGGCTACCGGGAGGACGCGCTGAAGAGCAAGAGCCCTCCGACACTATCCAAGAGGATAGCGCATAGTGAAAAAGAGAGGCTCTACGTGGTATCTTCTGAAGACTCTCTCAAGACCCTGCCTAAGATTAAGGGTGTAAAATGTCCTAGATGCGGTAACGACGAAGCTTACTATACAGTCCTCCAGACCAGGAGGGCTGATGAACCCCCTACGAGGTTCTATAAGTGTACTAAATGCGGGCATACATGGAGGGAATACGAATAGTTACAACCCGTACTCCAGGATTAACCCTCTAGCATGTCATGTAAGTCCCCTCTACAGGCATTTGCGTGGTGATGCACATGGTATGCGTCTCGAGGAAGAAGCTGGAGATAATCATATCTAGCGTGCCTGGATTTGAAGCGCCTAAGGAGTGGCTTGAGCAGTACGTCACTCCGGCTGATATCGTTGCGGAGATGGTATGGGATGCCTTCATGTTTGGCGATGTAGAAGGAAGGGTTGTGTATGACTTAGGATGCGGGACTGGGAGGCTAGCTCTAGCCGCATCCATGCTTAACGCAAGATACGTCGTGTGTAGCGATGTTGACCCCGAAGCCCTCAAGATAGCTGAGGAGGTTCTCAAGGCGATGTCACCAGCTCCATACGACGTCGTTCTCGCCGACTTAAGGGAGGCCCCGCCCTTCAGAGCCTGTGACTGCGTTGTTGTCATGAACCCGCCGTTCGGGGTTAAGTCAAGAGGTGCTGATATGGACTTCCTTAAGACGTCGTTGAACGTGTGTAATACTGCTTACTCAATACATAAGTCTAGCGAGGGTGTTCACGAGACCCTTAGAAAACTCTCTGAGGTAGAGGGCTTTAATTACGAGGTCCTTAAGGAATTCCAATTCCCCCTGAGAGCCTCCCTAGCCAAGCATCGGAGGAAGGTGTTACAGGTTGACGCCCTGTTAGTCAGGGCGTCAAAGAGCAACGTATTTAAGAGTTCTAAAAGGAGTTAGTCTTGAATGATGTATTTGCCGAGTACTGAGGCGGTGATGTAGGGACGAAATCACTGATTCAGAGACCTCTCACGTTGATTGTCCTTCCCCTAACCATGAAGAACTAGGACGTCTTTCCACAGGACGCTTTAAACTCATCTACCGTAAACGGCTTTATCACGTCAAGGTGTTTCTGAAAAGTATTTAAGCATTGTTCGCCAGATCATTTAGGATCACAGTAGGTCAGGTGAAGTTAATGGCTAGGAGGAAATGGAGCGCCCCTCGCAGAGGGTCTTTAGGCGTTAGGCCTAGGAAGAGAGCTGTTGAGTTTGTGCCTTCTGTGAGGAGCTGGCCTGAGGTGGAGTTCGACACGCCTAAGCCGCTGGCTTTCTTAGGCTATAAGGTTGGCATGACACACTTGATGATGATAGATGATCGTGAGGGGAGACCTACGCACGGTCAGGAGATCTTCATTCCTGTGACGGTTGTTGAAACACCTCCTATGATCCCGCTGGCTGCCAGGTTCTACGAGGCGACGGTGAGTGGTTTAAGAACGTTGACAGAGGTCTGGACCACGCCTCCAGAGTCCTTAGAAATCCACAGAAGGATTAAGACGCTTTCAGTCTCGACGGACGCCCTCGAGAAAACTGTCACGAGGCTTGAGGGGTTGAGAGAGAGGATCGCTAGTGTGTCTTTAATCATGTCCACTCAACCGAAGCTTGCTGGTGGATTAAGTAAGAAGGTCCCTGATGTGATTGAAGTTAGGTTAGGTGGTGGTAGCTTAGAAGCACAGACCAGCTACGCGCTTGAGTCACTCGGTAAGCCTCTGAGGATAATGGATGCCTTCAGCGTAGGGCAGTTTGTAGATGTCATAGGAGTGACTAAAGGTAAGGGATTCCAGGGAGTGGTCAAGAGATTCGGGGTTAGGGAGCTTCCAAGATGGCATAAGCATAGGAAAGGTCACAGGAGGATAGGCGCGAGGAGCCCAGCATTCGGCTCGATAAGCCCAGTACCTCAGCCTGGTCAGACAGGCTTCCACAGGAGGACTGAGTACAACAAGAGGATCTTAATGATCGGTGGGGACGGCAGCAAGATCACGCCGGTCAGCGGGTTCCCGCACTACGGTCTTGTTAAGACAGACTACGTGGTCATTGCAGGTACTCTTCAAGGAACCCCTAAGAGGCCGCTGATCCTCAGATGGCCCGTAAGACCGCCTAAGTGGGCTCCTTCAAGAGCTCCGAAGGTGGTCTATATAAGTCTTGACAGCAAGGTTTAGGGCTAGGTGTTGAGTGATGTCAGGGAGGATATTAATGGTTGGGAAGGTCGAGGTGAGGAAGGCCCCGGTCGTGAACGCGAGCGGTGAGGTGGTTGGTGAGGTAGTACTCCCGCCTGTTTTCTCCGTGCCGGTGAGGAAAGACCTAATTAGGAGGGCGTTTCTGGCCGCCTTCACCTCCAGACTACAGCCTAAAGGGAGAAACCCTCTGGCAGGTAAGAGGAGGGTCGGGGAGTCGTGGGGTATAGGGCATAGCGTAGCCAGAGTCCCTAGGCTCAGCAACGCGCGCGCTATCTTGGCCCCCATGGTGAGGGGTGGTAGGCTGGCACACCCACCTAAAATCGAGGAGGTCGTTAAAGAGAGGGTTAATAAGAAGGAGAGGCTGTTAGCATTGGCCTCAGCAATAGCCGCCACTGGGGAGTTACAACTTGTCAAGTTGAGGGGGCATCTCTTCGAGAGAGACACACTACCAATAATAGTTGATGATGACGTGTTTAAGGTCTCTAGGACTGGTGAGGCTAGAAAGGTGTTGGCGACCTTAGGAGTCCTAGCGGACGTGGTGAGGGCTAGTGAGAGGACGAGGATTAGAGCAGGTAAAGGGAAGATGAGGGGGAGGAAGTATGTAACCCCTAAGTCGATCTTGATAGTGGTTCACGGTGATGCAGGCGGGGTCTATAGGGCATTCAGAAACCTGCCAGGCATAGACGTAGTGCCCGTTAAGCTACTGAGCGTCCTTCACCTGGCTCCTGGAGGGTGCCCCGGCAGGTTGACTGTGTACACTAAATCTGCAGTGGAGGAGTTAGGCAGGAGGTTCGAGGTGATGACGCCTTGAGAAACCCTTCATCTATTATTAAGAGGTCACTCGCTACGGAGAAGGTCCTCTCACAAGTGGAGAGGACTAACACTTTAGCTTTCGTGGTTGACTTGAACGCCACGAAGCACGAGATCGCTAAGGCTGTTGAGGAGCTGTTCAACGTTAAGGTTGAGGAGGTCCGTACCGTAGTTACTATGAAGGGGGAGAAGAAGGCGTACGTCAGGTTAAAGCCAGAGTACAAAGCAAGTGAGGTAGCGACTAGGTTAGGCCTTATTTAAGTGGTGATGTGAGTGGGTAAGAAGACGTTACAGCAGAGAGCTGGCCGCGGGGGGCGGAACTTCAGGAGTCCTAGCCACGTTAGAGTGGCTGACGCTAAGTACCCCCCACCGTCTAACACGACACTTAGAGGGGTTGTCGTTGAGTTAATTCATGACCCAGGCAGGTGGGTTCCTCTAGCGAGGGTAAAGCTGGAGAGCGGTATGGAGTACTACGTACCTGCGTCAGAGGGCATGTTCATCGGTCAGGAGGTCTTCATAGGCCCTGATGCTCCGGCGAACCTGGGGTGTACACTGCCTCTCGGGAGCATACCTGAGGGTAGCAGAGTCTATAACATAGAGCTCAGACCAGGGGACGGCGGTAAGCTCGCGCGGCAGGCTGGGAGCTACGCTCTCGTGCTCAGCAAGTCTGAGAAATACACGGTAGTATTACTACCGAGCAAGAGGCAGAAGAGCATCCTAAGCACTGCAAGAGCTACTATAGGGGTTCCTGCTGGGGCCGGCAGGACGGAGAAGCCGTTGCTTAAGGCTGGTGCGGCCTACCATAAGTGGAGGGTTAAGGCACGTAAATGGCCTAGCGTAAGAGGAGTCGCAATGAACGTAGTCAGTCATAAGTTCGGCGGTGGTCATCACCAGAGAAAATCACATCCATCCACGGTCTCAAGACATGCCTCGCCTGGGAGGAAGGTAGGTCATATAGCAGCTAAGAGGACTGGGCTAAAGAAGAGGTAACGCTGGGGCGTGATCTAGGACCGGAGAGGTGTTAGGTTTTTACCTCTTAACGTTGCTTCTCCCACACCTGGTTTATACAGTACCTACGGAGGAGCTCCTTAACTATGCTTGAAGTAGACATCGACAAACCCCCGACTCTCTCCTTCAACCTCTCAACAGAGAAACTGAGGTTTAGCCTCTCCCCACCCTTAATAAGGACGTCTTCATCTATTGGTTGATCAGGCCCGAGCAATATCACATCAGGTTTAACCCTAGCCACAGACTTCATGAAGTCCTCCTCATCCCCGAGGAAGGCGTTGTAAATGTACTTAATGGATGAAACCAGCTCAAGCCTTGATTCTTCATCGAGAATGGGGCTCCTCCCCTTAACTCTCCTAGCAACTGAATCCCTCGCGACAACGGCGTAAACCAGGCCCTTCTCAGACGCCCTCCGCATGTAGTAGAGATGTCCTGGGTGAAGCAGGTCGAAAGTCCCTCCTATGAGGACCCTGCTCGGCGTCTTCCTAACCCACTCAACATCGACGTTACCTGTAAGCCTCAACGCGTCTATCAAGCCCTCGCTGTACGCGATGCAGGAGAGGGCGGTTACGTGATCACCTACGTTGAAGTAGTGTTTAGCGTCGTTGAGGTAAAGGCTCGCTAGGTTAAGTACCTCACCAACCTCCTTACTACACGACTTAACAACCAGCTTCTTAAGGGCATGCTTAACCATATCAATATAGGTCTTAACCCTGAGTGCTATGTCTTCGTTAGTCATTCTATACCCCGGAGAATTAACTAAGTCTTATAGTATTAAAAATAAACCCCCATAACGGTTGCGTTCACTTATATTCATCTTTGATGTAATATCTCCGGTGGTTTACGTGGTTACGGAGTTGCTCTTCCAGAGGGACAGCTACTTAAGAAGGTTCGAGTCCACCGTAATGGATTTGAGGAATAATGGGGTGATCCTCGATAAGACGGCGTTCCATCCGATGACAGGCGGGGTTGCCGACGATACTGGGTGCCTCTACCTAGGCAACTTGAGGTATGAGGTCAGGAGCGTGATTCTGGAGAGGGACTCCGGAGAGGTGATACATGTCCTCGACACTACTGAGGGTTTATCACCTGGGGCGACCGTCGTCGGCGAGTTGAACTGGGAGAGGAGGTATAGGTTAATGAGGCTACATACAGCAGCACATATATTGTCAGCAGTGATGTACGATGACTATGGATCCTTAGTCACTGGAGGGAGTGTAGAGCCGGATAAAGCGAAGGAGGACTATGACGTGCAGGGTGACGAGAGGGAGATCTTCTCCAAGGCTGCTGAAAGGGTTAACGAGATCATTAAGCGAGGTATAGAAGTCAGGATATATTGGCTCAGTAGAGATGAGGCGATGAAGATACCTGGCGTGGTTAAGCTGGCCGCTAGAACACCCCCAAACGTTAACATCCTCAGGATAGTGGAGATACCGGGGGTTGACATACAGGCCGATGGAGGACCGCACGTCAGGAACACAATCGAGATAGGCAGGTTCTTACTTCTAAAGACTGAGAATAAAGGTAAAAAGAGGAAGAGGATATACTACACGGTTGAACCTTAGCCACGGTCTTTCAGGACACGAGTTATCAAGTATCGTAGGTTCAATTTTTGCAACATCTATGTCAATATTTCCAATTCATATATACCTAGAAATATTTACTTAAGTAGAAATTAAAATAGTTAATGTTAACAAAAAGCTTAAATGCCTTAACATTATTATATTATTTGGTGAAATAAATGCCGGGAT
>JAWBLQ010000021.1:0-9555 GCA_038830105.1 Zestosphaera sp.
GTTGGCCCTCCTAACCCTGATGTAGTCTATGTCCTCTGGGTTGTCAGCAATTATAAGGTCAACGCGTGACTCTCCACCCCGCGTCTCTGACGCATAAGTCTCAGAACCGGTCACGTATAAATCAGAGTACTTCGACGCGGCAAGCCCTAGTATACGTCCCAGGAGGAGTACTCCCTGACCTCCCCTCCCTATCATGAGTATCTCATGCCTCACCTTCACCGCCTCCCAAGCATCTCTAGATAACCAGGCTTATCACGCACTAAAAACTCACCGATAACCAAACCCTTCCCCCAGTCAGGTTCTGATTCCTCGACCCCCGGGTTATGCTTAACGACCACCTTAGATCTCAATGTATTGTAGAGAGTCACAGAGTCTCTGAGACCTACGTGCCTCCCGAAGACTTCAGGGCATGTAGAGAGGATCTCTATGAACCTGAAGCCTTTCATACCTAAAGCTTTATACATGAACTGTTCTATAAGCGGCGGGTGGGTTACTGAAGCTCTAGCCACGTAGTTAGGGTTAAGCGATGAAACCAGCTTTATGACGTTCAGCGGGAACTCAGGGTTACCATACGGCGTGGTGGTGGTGTAGACTCCTTGCGGCGTTGTTGGGGCTACCTGCCCTCCCGTCATGGCGTAGACGAAGTTCGTCATCATAGTAACTATTAAGTCCATGTTCCTCCTGGCTGCATGTATTAAATGATTACCTCCAATCCCCGCGATATCCCCGTCACCGCCGATCACTATCACATCTAACTCAGGTCTCACGAGCTTGGCCCCGGCGGCGAAGGCTATGGCCCTCCCATGCAGTGTGTGAGCGGTGTCGAAATTAACGTAGAACGAAGTCCTCGCCGAGCACCCGATCCCAGTGACGAAGACCACGTTCTCTTTTTTGAGCATACCCTCGCTAATCCTCCTGTCTATAGCCCTTATAATCCCTCCCAAAGCAATGCCTAACCCACAGCCGGGACACCATATGTGAGGTAGCCTGGCAACCCTCAAGTACTTATCTAGTGGGTGAGCTCCCCTCTCATGAACACTCTCTACAACCACTCCTTAACCCCCTCCACGATCTCGTCAGGCGTTGGGACTTCTAGACCTAGTAACGGTAGTGAGATCACCTCAGCGTTCTTCACGAACCTCTCTACGTCGGCGATTATCTTCCCGACGTTATTCTCAGCTACGAATACTACATCAGAATTCCTGCAGGGCTCCCTAAGAGCCTCGGGCTTAAGAGGCCATAAAGTCTTAAGTCTCAGTAAACCTATCTTAACGCCGGATCTCCTCAAAACCCTTACAGCTGCTAAAGCAGCTCTAGCTGTGGATCCGTATGACACCACGACGTACTTGGAGTCGTTGACGTAGTAACTCTCAGCCTCAAACACCTTGTCAATGTAGTTCATGATTTTACCAGTAAGTCTGGCAATAAGTCTGCGGTAGGCATCAGGATCCTGCCTGTAATACCCACGTTCATCGTGCACTAGCGACTCAACAATCACGTTGTAACCATCCCCGAAGCTCGCCATAGGTGGTATTAGATCTTCATCCGGCTTATAGGGCAGGTACTCACTCGGCGGTACTGTGGGTTTCTTCCTGCTCACTACTTCTATCTCTCCAGGATCCTTTAGGACTGCCGACTCCCATAAGTGAGCGATCACAGCGTCAGAGAGCACTATCACGGGGGTTCTCAAGAACTCTGCTATGTTAAACGCCTTGACCGTTAACTCGAAGGTCTCTTGAACTGACCACGGCGCAAGCACAGGGATCACATAATCCCCGTGAGCACCGTGCCTGACTTGAAGCACGTCGCTCTGTGAAGTCTTCGTAGGCACGCCCGTGGAGGGTCCTGCCCTCATTATATCAGCTACAACAAGAGGGGTCTCACTAATCACCGCTAGACCGAGGGCCTCAACCATGAGCGAGAAGCCAGGGCCTGAAGTAGCTGTCATCGACTTGACCCCTGCCCAAGAAGCCCCGAGCACTGCATTAATCGATGAGATTTCATCCTCGAACTGAACAACCACACCCCCGACCTTGTGAAGTCTTTCAGCTAGATACTCCATGATATCTGATGCAGGTGTTATAGGATACCCAGCGAAGAACTTCATCCCAGCTGTTACGGCTCCTTCCGCGATAGCCATGTTACCTGAGATAAACACCTTCCTCATTTACCGATAACCTCCACGAAAACAGCAAAGTCAGGGCAGTTAAACTCGCAGAGCCTGCAGCCAATACACTTAGCTATGTTAACGGGTTCCGGGTATCTGAACCCGTACTTGTTATACTTATCGCTCCTGACGAGGACCTTAGTAGGACACACGCTAACGCATATACCACACTCCTTACACCTACTGGTTAACACGTTCACACGGAACCTAGTGTTAGAAGACCTGACTAACTCCGTGCTAGTCAAGGTAGGTAATTTCCATCACCAGCTATATATCTGATAAGTGTTAAAAAATTTTTCAGTGACCTATACTTCAGATCGGGCTCACGGGGCTGTCGTGAGCGCGACCCTGACTACATCCCCCTCAGGAACTATTAGGAGCATGCCTCTATTAAAGCTTATGTTAATCTCGTCAACTCCCTCCATGTTTATGTAGTTAAGGAGGTTCCTTGCAAGGACCGTTATCACTAGCGATATCTTGGCCACGATCTCTGGGTCTGTGACCTTGGTTGGGGCGTTAACCACGGCGTCAGTGACACGACCTTTACTATCAATCCTCATGACCAGACTAAAGCCCTCTAGGATGTCGCCTTCAGCGAGTATCTCACCCTCAGCCGCTAGCTCGCTAATCTCGAGTTCGTTAACGGTGTTATGTGTCAAGTGCTCCCTTAATAGAGCTCAAGCACGCGATCATCCTTATAAGGGCTTAGGTCTTTAGAATCTAAACTACATCTCACCTAAAGTGAGGATGTCTTTGAGTATCTTCTTGAAGCTCATGGGGGGTGACGTGGGTTTCTGGAACTCTATGACTACGTATTTAACGCCTGTCACACCTTCCTTTATCCTCCTGCTTAACTCCTCCCTTATATATTCCACGTCTTCGATGCTGGAGTACTCAGGGATCTCGACTTGAAGTAGTATGAGGAACTCGCCAGGACCTACTACTAACGACTTCACGTCGTTAACGTCGACCACCCTGGGGTCGGAAAGAGCTATCTTAACAGCCCTCCCGACGATGTTCTTCGGTGCAGCCCTACCCACCAACACCTCGAAGTACCTGTAGCTGAGTGATACTGAAGAGGAGAGCAAGATCAGTGACACCACTAACGCACCTAAGCCGTCAATGAACGGGTTCCTCAGCATGAGGGATAAAAGAGCTGCTGAGCCGCCGACGCTGTCAGCCAGGTTCTCGACTATAGTTCCCCTTACCGAAGGATCGCTCGGTACCCTCCTATACTCAATTAAACTCCAGGTTAAAACGAGGAAATCAAGTAGGAGGGCCAACGCGAAAGAACCAAGCGATACGTCTGTCGAGATGATTTGTTCTCTTGCCATTAACTGCTGAACCCCGGAAATCGATGTTATCGCGAAGAGGAAACCCCCGACTAGAGAGGAGACTATCAACCCGAAAACGTATATCGCTCTGCCTAAACCGAAGGGATATTTAATCGAGGGTCCTCTCCCGGTAATCGAGAGCCCGAGGATTAGGAGCCCTGAGCCCACGGTATCGCCTAGAGAGTGGAGGAACTCAGCGTTGACCGCTACAGAGGTAGTGTACAGCATGCTTACGGCTTTAAGCGAGAACGATACCACGTTCAACGTGAATGAGGCGTGTGCGGCTCTCATGTAGACATACACATCAATTTAAACCTAAAGAACTCAGTATATAAGCGTTTAGGTCACGCCACATACCATAGATCCTCAACAGGTCCTACGAACCCGTATTCACGAGCCAGCCTAAACGCCTTGTTCATTTCCTCTGCCTTAACGCGTCTGCTTATCTCCTCCCATCTCCTAGGTTGCTTAAGCACCATATATTCGGGTCTATACTGATCCATGATATTCACTAACGCTCTCCTAGCATTCCCCGAGATCCACTTAAGCACGTTGTTAGTGCAACAATCAACGTGATTAGGTAGTACTAGGTGTCTTATTATCATGTCTCCGGAGGCGTGGGCAATTGCAATGTTTCTAGCGGCTACGTCAAAGTAATTCTTTACTATCGAGTATTTGAGAGCGCATCCGTTGTTCCCGTACTTGAGATCAGGCAACCATATATCCATGACGTCCCTTATGAGTTCAATAGCTACCTCGCTTAGATACATATTACTGTTCCATAGTTGAGGGGTTTTAATGGTTAGGTGTTTAAGCGATGTTAGTATGGCTGGGATGTTAGGTGTTGGCTCACCGCCAACGTGGTTTATGTTCCTGGCCCCGCCAGCGGCTAGCCACCTCTGAATATTAGCGAGGTCCTCGGGACTCTGCTCCTCAGCAGCGTAGCCCTCGCGTTGACTTATACTCCAGTTCTGACAATACACACACCTGAAGTTACAGCCCACATAGAAGATGGTTCCTGATGGGATCAGCGGGGCCTCCTCCCCCATATGGTGGAAGAAGTTATCGACGAAACCATTAACCCCTGCAACTCTGCAGTACCCTATCTTCCCCTCACTTCTCAGGGCGTTGCATCCCCACTCACAAAGCCTGCAGGGGCTTGAGTAACGACGCGCTAGCTCCACCTTAAGGTCTAGGAAGGAGACGTCCTCAATCCCGTTAACTTTTACATGCCTCCAGGGATCGCTTGACTCTCTAATCTCGACCCATAACTTGCTGAATTCTTGACGGGTCCTCATATGCTCATTCAGCAACTCTTCAGTGCTTAAAGAGGCGATCTCACGACCCCTGACGGATATTGGTGTATTCTTAACTATGATGTACTTAGGCGGTGCCTCACCGCGCATCACGGAGTAGTACCACGAGAGCCTCTCTCTAACCCCCTCATCCCTCCACACCCTAACTGAGTCAGGCCTGATCAGCTCTGCATACCTCACGTGATTCAGCATATGGATCTCAAGATATTAAGGCTTAACGTAATTAATAAAGGGGGTGTACGCATCTATCCTCGAGCAGTCAAGACGGCTACGGTATTTCAGGCTGGCTTTCATAAGGCATCTGAGTTCTTCTCTAACTCTTTAAATGAGCGGAAGGGGGCTTCGGGAATTACTCTCTTGTGCCTGGTCTTGGCGTGAAGCCTCATAACCTTCTCAACTACTTCAACAGGGATTCCTGAAACTCCCGGTATTTCTTGGGGTTTACGACCTTCATCAAAGAGTCTATAGAGAACTTCATCGATTTCATCGTAGGTCAGGCCTAGCTCGCCTTCAGCCGTGTGCCCGGGCCATAAGTCAGGTGATGGAGGTCTGGAGACAACCTCAACAGGCAACCCTAAGTACTTAGCGAACTCCCTTGCTTGAGTCTTGTAGAGTCCTATGATTGGATACATGTCAGCAGCGCCATCACCCCATTTAGTGAAAAAACCTATCAGCCACTCCGACCTGTCGCTGGTTCCGACGACTAGCATGTTCTCCCTGTTAGCTATGGCGTAGAGAATCGTCATCCTACTTCTGGCCTTTATATTGCCTCTAACTAACTTCTCGGACGACTCGTAACTCAGTCCGAGCGACTTAAGGAACGCAGTAACCACGTTGGTGATGTCTATGTTCATTAAGTTCAGACCCAGACCGTTCGCTACTTTATTAGCTATGAGAGTAGATATAGGTCCGCTTTCCACTTCAGGCATGTGAACCGCTAGAACAGATGAAGACCCTAACGCCCTAGCAGATAGGACTGCACATATTGATGAATCCCCGCCGCCTGAGAGACCTATAACGACTCCTGAAGCACCCGCCTCTCTAACCTTAGTCTTAATAAAACCCTCGATAATTACCTCAGCCTTCTGGAAGTCAAGTCTTAAATGAGGCGGTAGCATACACTCACCATTATAAATTACAGTGAGACGCCTTTATTAAGGAAGAACGCAATGCGAGTTTCATGCTCTACTGAAGACCGAAACAATTAATTCCCTGAATCAATTGTTTAGAGGGTGTTAAATTGGGTAAGGTGGTTGCATCAGCACCAGGTAAGATAACGCTATTCGGCGAGCACGCTGTGGTTTACGGGTACCCGGCGATAGTGGTGGCTATTAACAAGAAGGTTCGTGTGACTGCTGAGGTTCGAGATGATGATAACATCCGGATAAACGCTCAGGATCTGAAGACCCCTGGAGTTATAGTATCTATAAGTAATGGCGAGATTCAAGTTACGACAGACTATGGGAGAACCTTATCGGCTATAGGGTACTTAAGTAAGGCGATAGAGCTGACGTCTGAGTATCTTGGGGTGAGGAAGGGAGTTAATCTAGAGGTGAAGTCTGAGATGCCTGTAGGTGCTGGACTCGGAACTTCAGCCGCGGTCTCTATCGCCACGATAGCAGCCTACAGTAGTTGTCTGGGTTACGAGTTAAGTAAGGAGGAGGTTGCTGGTTTAGGGTGGGAGGTTGAGAGGAACGTTCAGGGGATCGCATCCCCTATGGACACATCCATAGCTACTTTCGGCGGGGTACTTAAAGTACAGTTCGAGGGGGACAACGTGTACAGGACACCTGTTAACGTAGGCGGTGAGCCAGTCTTCGTACTCGCGTATGTTGAGAGAGAGAAGACAACTAGAGAGATGTTGATGCTGGTTAAGAGCCTTCGAGAGAAGCATCCTGACTTAATTAACGGAATACTGGAGCACATTGGTAAGGTAGTGCTAGAGGCTGAGAAAGCCCTGGTTAAGGGTGACTTAGCCGAGGTCGGTATGTTGATGAACGTAAACCACGGCCTCTTAGAGGCGATAGGAGTCTCCTCAAGAAGGTTGAGTGAAGTTATCTACGTAGCCAGAGTAGCAGGGGCTTTAGGCTCTAAACTCACAGGAGGAGGCGGCGGTGGTGCGTCAGTAGCGCTGACCCTGCCAGGAAACGCTGAGACCCTTGTGAACGCACTTAAGCTAGTTACACCTCACGTGTTTGAAGCCTCAATATATAACGAGGGGGTCACGATAGAGCGTCTCTAAAGAGAACCGCTTGTGCAGTGCTTCGATCAGGAGATCGAGTCAATTGTCAGGACGGTCCTTACATACGGGATGCGTGTATATCGTGCCCACCTAATAGAAACTGCGGATTTCTTTACCTGAGAGTATGTCCCTGGCTATCTCCCTAACCTCATTTGAGTACCTCACGTACTTATCCCTAACGTAAATCCTGAGGAAAGCTAGTTCAGCAGGCATCGACCCGGCTAGAGTCTCCCTGACGGGCTTCGCTTCGACGTCTCCCTCCTCGTTTTCTATAAAGACCTCAGCCTCCTCAAACATAGGGTTTGTGGGGAGTTTAGGAGTGTCTACGAACACTATATTATCGCTACTCGATAGGTCTGGGTGTACGTCCTTTAACCTGCTCTCCACGCTCTTCCTAAGAACCTCTCTACTCATAGTTAGGAATCCCTTAAACGTCTGGTCTATAGGCAGGACTGCCTGATAAACGTTCTTGTAGGGCACTACTCTGTTGAGCAGGTATTTAGCCTCATCAAACCCACGTACCTCCGGATTAGACAAGACATACTCATCGTCTAACTCAACGTACTTGTCAACCTCGTCAAACCTTCCCCCATAGTTGAAGACCTTATCCGCCTTAAGCAGCATTTCACCAGCTATCTTATCAAAGGCCCTCACGGTTTTATGGTAGTAAACTGTCTTGAACATGAAGATCCTCGCTATGAGTAGATGATCTAAGACGTCCTTCGCCTTATACTCAAGAACTATCCTGTCCTTAACAGGTCTTGAGTGGAATGCAAGCCTCTCCCAGTCAAGCCCGAACCCGTAATTGGCGCCTGTGAAGTATGAATCGCGTAAGAGGTAATCAATTATATCAGCACTGTAGGCCCCCTTAGTCACGTAGTAAAGAGTTCTCTCCGTGACCCCATTGCTAATGCTTGATGTGAGTGGCCAGGAATCAAGTGATGAGGCCTCAATGAGCCTGGCCATGACCTCGGCAGAGAGGCCTAGCTCTTTCTCAATACAGTCGTCGAAACACTTAGAGAGATCCGGGTGTTCCCTAACTATCCTCCCTCCTAAGATCTCGTGGTTCACCCCATAATTCACGAGTACGTGATCCTCAAAGGTATGTGAGAAAGGCCCGTGACCTATATCGTGCAATAAACCGAGGAGACGCGCTATGTACACAAGCCTCCTTAATTCTGAAGGCTCTAACCCTAACCTAGAGTAAGTGTATTCGGCGAGAACCCCTGCCACGTACATAGACCCTAGAGAGTGGGAGAACCTGGCGTGGACGGCGCCTGGATAAACTAAATGCGATGTGCTTAACTGTTTAAGCCTCCTTAACCTCTGTAAGGGTGATGAGGAAACCAGGCATATCTCATGCTTAACTAGCCTCAAGTACCCGTGTATTGGGTCCTTTATCTGAATCAGCTCTTTATCCAGGCTTCACACCCACCATGATAGTCCGGTATCGTTAATTAAATAGTTAAATCAATGCTGCCCTACCTCACTTTTAAAGTTGCATTATAGAGATTTCTATTAGTGATGATGGTTGGGCACCAGTATGGTAGTGACTCACGGTGATTGCGACGGCATAATCTCCGCCTACCTGTACATTAAACATTTCATGAAGGATATGTGGCCGTCGCACGTGACCGTGGTTTTCACTCAACCCTGGAGGGCTAACCTAGACTTAGTTAGGGGGTTGCAGAAGGTCGTTGAGGAGGTCGTACTTCTTGATTTAGCGCTTAGTAATGAGCTGGTTAAGGAGATACTCAGCGTGAGCGGTAGTTTAAGGAGGGTGGCGGTAATTGATCATCACGTGAGTTCATTAGAGTTCGTCGACCAGGTCTTAAGCGGTGCGCCAGGGAATGTGAGGGTTGTATGTGAGAAGACCCAGTCATGCCCTCGGTTAATCGTGAACTCCCTGAGGATCTCACCTAACCCTTACGAGAAATTACTTGTTGACGTAGCAGACGTATGTGAAGGTGGTGAGGCCTCATCGCTGGATGTAGCTAGGATAGCTGATGTCATTAAGCTCTCCATAGCTAGGGATCCCGGTGATTACGAGTTCATGAATTACCTCCTCAACCTAGTCATGAGGAATAAGGATGTTGAGACAGACGAGCTCGTAAGCAAGAGATACAGAACTGCTAAGTTCCTTCTTAGCAGGCTACTCAAGCAATTAGGTGAGAATGCACTCTCCTATAGGAACACTGTAAAGATAACGACACTCACATTACCTGAGTCAAGGATATTCGCTGGACTACTTGGGGTAGGAACCACCGAGTTAGCAAGGATGTATAAGTCTGATGTGGTGCTTGTAAGGAAAGAGGAAGATAAGGTGGTCGTGACTGTGAGGACCCTTACCGATAAAGCGCTTAGGATATGCAGAGAGATCGCACGCCTTGGTAAAGGGAGGTTCGGCGGGCACGCTGAGGCGGCTTCAGCCACTCTACCTGAACTAGACCTCCAGGAAGTAGCTGATTTAATCGTTGACGTGATGTACAATGTCAG
>JAWBLQ010000021.1:9565-15630 GCA_038830105.1 Zestosphaera sp.
GTCAGAGAGGGTTCTATACAGAGGAAGTCCAACGCTTAAGGAGCTCCATGATGTAATTAGGAAGTGGTTCAGACGCTCAACCATAGTGATTATAGCGGACTGCGAGGTAGTGTACTCAGGGAGGGCCTCCTCCAAAGCAAGCAGGTCCTGGAGGTTATTAATTATAAAGGAGGACGGAACAGTGTTGATTCATGAGTCAACAGGTAGGGAACCCGTTAACTGGCAACCTAACTCATACGTTGTCTCAGAAATCAGGGAGGACGTGTTAATAATCAAGGCGCTCAGAACCAAGCCGCGTGAGGAGCTCCTCGTTAGATTAAGATGTCCCTGCGAGGTCCTTGTGATTAAGCTAGGTGTCGGTAGATTCGTCCTCACAGGGACTGAACACGACATAGTTGAATACCTCACACGCAACCCAGGCTTGATTGAGGAAGGCTGTGAGTTAATAGCGAGAGAAGTAGCAACCCTGCATGGGCGTGTGGATTTAGTTCTCCGTGGTGAAGACGGAGCGTTAATAGTGGTTGAGGTCAAGAGAGGGGTTGCAGATGTTGAGGCGATCTATCAACTGATGAGGTATGTTGAGTATTACAAGTCCCTAGGTATGAAGAGAGTGAGAGGGGTTATAGTGGCTCAGTCATTAACGCCGAACACTCGGAAATTAATCCGGGATTTAGGCTTCACGTCAAGATGTGTTAAGGTAAGTGATGATGAGGTAAGCGTCGATGAAGTATGTTGATTCACACATTCATCTGAACGATTATACAAGGAAGGACTTGTTGAGGTACTGCGGCAGGCATGATCTTGAGTTGATCACCGTTTCTGAGGACCTTAAGTCCTCGTTAACGAACATCTCCTTAATGGAGAAGTGCCAGAACGTCCAGGCAGCTGTTGGAGTTCACCCATGGATGGTTGGCAAGATCTCTTTAGAGGAACTCTCAGAAGTCATTAAACTGATTGATAGAGTGAGGTTCGTTGGTGAGGTAGGTCTGGACAAGAGGTTTGTACCTGGGACTTTCAGAACCCAGGTAGAGGTCTTCGTAAATATCATTAAGGAGACAGAGAGTAGGGGTAAGGGTTTATTGCTTCACGCTGTGGGAGCGTGGGAGGAGGTCTTGAACTTGGTTGCCAAGTCATCCGTAGGTGTTGCTGTCCTCCACTGGTATACAGGTCCCACGGATCTCATTAAATACGTTAAAGACCTGGGGTACTACATAGGCGTTAATGCGGCTCTCTTAAGACAGGCCAAGGCTAGGGAGGTAGTGAGGCAAGCTCCTCTGGAGCTATTGCTAACAGAGTCTGACGGACCTTACGAGTATAGAGGCCTCCGGCTAGGTCCTGACTTAATCCCAAGCCTAGTGGGTGAAATAGCTGTGATTAAAGGCGTTAACCCAAGAGACGTCATGCAGGGGGTATATAATAACTATACGGAGCTACTACGTAGGGTTAGGTAAGGTGTTACACATTGGGAGGCGTTAAGGTGGGCGTCGTCGGTGTTGGTTCCTGGGGTAAGAACATCGTGAGGGCTCTCAAAGAGCTGGAGAACGAAGATCTAGTTAAGTTGATCGGCGTGGCCGACATTAACACGGAGCTGGCGGCCAGCGTTGCCAAGACATATAACGTTGGAAGCTACGGTAGGACTGTTAAAGATCTAGTTCAGCTTGGCGTGGAGGCCGTAGCTGTTTCAGTCCCGTTAGATAAGCTCTTCCCCGTAGCTAGGGAGGCGCTAAGCCTTGGAGTTCATTCGTTTATAGAGAAACCTGTCTCCACGAAACCAGATGAGGTGAATAAGTTAATGAATATCGCCGAGGGCTCGTCCCTGATCGCCCAGCCAGGGTTTATAGTCAGGTACGATCCCGTGGCTAGAACTGTGAAGGAGTTGATGAAGGGGAGACCTAAGAGTCTGATCTTTAAGAGGTTCTCAGCCAGACCAACGCATAGGATGATGTACTCGATAATGTTGGACCTCATGATACACGATATAGACCTAGCGTTAAGCTTCGTTAAGCCTCAGGAAGTTGACGTGCTAAGCGCCGTCGGGTTTAAGGAGGTATTCGGCACTCCTCAGGAAGTACATGCGACACTCCTCCTGAACGGCATCCCAACATACTTAATTACCGACGGCATGTTACCGGCTAAAGTAAGGGTTGTCGAGATTACTACTGAGGAGGCTTACTATGAAGCTTCGTTTACAGACTCAACGGTGTTGATTAAAGACAGAAGTAGTACCAACATACGGAGGGTTTCAGGCGAGGAACCATTAAAGACTGAATTAAGGGATTTCATAAGAGCTATAGAGGGTATCAAACCTGCTGAGGCGCCATCCCTCCAAGACGCCCTCAAGTGCCTTTTAGTCATCGAATCTATTAATGAGAAGCTGAGGATCGTAAGTTCCTCGAGACTCAGTAGTTAAGCTGATTTAACCCTTACTCTCTAGGAACTCGTCGACTAGCTCTCTTATCGTTGGTCCTTCGATGATCTTAAGCTCCCACATAGCCTTAACAACGGGCTTCTCTATATTTAGTAACATCGTTATATCAGCCGGGGTCCCTAAGACCACAGCGTCAGCCGGAGTCCTCTTTATAGTCTCCTCTAAATCCCTTAACTGTTCCGGGGTATAGCCTGTCGAGGGTAGTACCTCCTTCATATGAGGGTATTCCTCGTAAAGCTTCCTGAGAACCCCTACAGCATACGGCCTCGGGTTAACCACTTCTGATGCCCCATACTTCTTAGCCGCTACATATCCAGCGCCGTAAGGCACACCACCGTGAGTCACAGTAGGCGAGTCCTCGATCACTAAAACCCTCCTGCCTTCAACTAGGCTCGGGTCCGAGATCGTGACTTCCATATCGGCTAGGGATACCTTAGCGTTCGGGTTAACCCTCCTAACATTTAGGACCACTTTCTTAACGGATTCCTCGCTTGCTTGACTGACTTTATTCACTACTACAGCGTTAGCCATCCTGACGTTTACTTCACCAGGGTACGATCCTATTTCATGGCCTGGTCTCATGGCATCCGCTACTGTCACCATGTAGTCAAACACGTAGAACGGGAAGTCGTTATTCCCTCCATCCCATAGGATTACATCACCCATCTCCTCAGCTGCTGTAAGTACCTTACCGTAATCAACTCCAGCCAGCACAGGGAGACCGAGTCTCAGGTACTGCTCATACTCCTCTCTCTCCTCTATGGTGACTTTCCACCTATCAAGGTCCTCATAAGTCTTGAAGACCTGCACCACCATCTCCCTCAGGTTCCCGTAAGCCATTGGGTGACGCACTGGAACGGGTTTAATACCTCGACTGAGAAGCTCCCTCACGATAGCTCTTGAAACCGTTGACTTACCTGCGCCAGTCCTCACAGCAGTGACAGCTATCACGAGCCTGTGGGAATGCAGCATAGTCTCCCTAGGTGAGAGCAGTCTGAAGCCGGCGCCGCTGGACAAAGCTATGGAGGCTATCTTTCCCAGGTCATCGTACCTCAGGTCACTATACGAGAGGATGACTTCATCCACGTGAAACTCCTTAATTACATCTCTCAACTCGCTCTCAGGCACTATAGGTATTCCGTCAGGGTATAGCGACCCAGCTAACTCAGCCGGGTATCTCCTCCTCTCAACACCCGGTATCTGAGCTGCCGTGAACGCGACGACCTCGTAGTCCGGGTTATTCCTATAGAACACGTTAAAGTTATGGAAATCCCTACCCCCAGCCCCAACGATAACTACTCTAGTCCTTCTCATCAAAGAACCACCCTAGTAATAAGTTGTTCTGGCCTTAAAAATTTTTGATCTTTAACAACAAATTATTTTTATAGCTGAACGTAAACAATTGAGCTACGCTGTTTTAAACCTCTAATCCTTGATCTCTAAGGGTGTGTCATAGTGAGGTTAGGTAAGCTTAAGAGGGTGCTTGAAGACCGCGATTTAGACGCGGTTTTAGTGACTTACGAGTGGAACGTGTTCTACTATCTAGGCATTCCTAGGGCAAGCGGTAATTTCATTCTTTATGAAGACGGCGGGATCTTGAAAGTGTTATCACCGGCGCTTGACTTCTGGAGGGTTTCCGACCTAGTGGGGGGATCCGTTGAGGTCCTGCCATACTCAACGTACGAGCTACCTGGTATCCCTAAGCTACTTAAAGGCAGACTCTCTGACTGGCTTGTCAAGTACCTTATAGACTCCGGGTATACTAAGGTCGGGTGTGATCTAAGCTACTCAACACAGCTTTCTCAGGAACTAGGCGGGAGGCTAAAGAACCATGTTAAAGTGGAGGATGTAGGGACGTTAATAGCTACGCAGAGATCCGTTAAAGAGTCTGGGGAGATTGAATTCGTAAAGAGCGCGTTAAGCATAGCTGAGAGCAGCTTCAGCAGGCTGGTCTCTGAAGGGATTAACGGCTTAAGCGAGATGCACGTCGCCGCGAAGCTAGATAGTCTTATGAGACTTGGCGGGGCTGAGTCAATAGCCTTCGAGACTATAGTTGCATCAGGCCCTAACTCCGCGTATCCACACGCATATCCTACTGAGAGGATAATCAGCAATGACGTCGTGGTGTTAGACTTCGGCGCTAAGTACAAGGGGTACTGCTCCGACACCACCAGAACAGTGTTCATAGACAATCTCAGTGACGAGGTGTCAAGAGTTATAGAGGCAGTCGGTGAAGCCCTTACGGGAGCGGCCGACCTGATTAGCGATGGTGTTAAGGCTAGTGAGCCTGACTCCCTGGCAAGGAGCGTCCTTAGGAAACACGGTCTAGAGCAGTACTTTATCCACACACTAGGTCATGGCGTGGGGTTAGAAATCCACGAAAGACCTAGACTAGCACAGGGGGTGGACGACGTGTTAGTTGATGGGATGATAATTACAGTCGAGCCCGGTGTTTACGTGCCCGGTAAATTCGGTGTGAGGCTGGAGAACCTAGTGTTAGTTAGAAAAAGCGGTTGCGAGGTTCTGAATAAGCTGCCTCTATTCACGACTTGAGAGCGTGGAGAGGTCTCCCTAACGCGCTTGAGACGATCTCGCTGAAGAGCTCTGAGTATGTTGGATGTGTTACAAGAGCTTTTCTTAAGTCACGTAGCTCCATACGTTGACTCATCGCTAGAGTGAATAGGTGTATCACGTCAGCAGCGCCATTACCAACTATCGCGGCTCCCAGAACCTTGCTTGATTCCTCCTCCAGGATGAGCTTAACGAAGCCGTCAGGCGTTGACCTAACGGTGGTTGAATCCCTCCCTAACGCCACGTAAGGAAATTTTACAATCCTATACTTAACGCCGATCCTGGTTGCCTGTGACTCACTCAACCCTACGAAACCTACCTCAGGATGCGTATATATCACCATGGGCACAGGCCCTCTTGGAAGGACCTCCTTAACGCCTGCGATAGCCTCAGCAGCTATTACACCCTCTCTAAACGCCTTATGCGCTAGTAGAGGGGGTCCTGTGATATCCCCGGCGGCATAGATGTTGGGGATCGTTGTTCTCATTAAATCATTAACTACAACCATGCCCCTGTCATCCGTCTCAACACCTACTTCACTTAATCCTATGTCCTTGGTATTGTAGCTCCTACCCGCTGCTATGAGCACCTTCTCAACCCGTATCTCGGCGGTCCCTCCTCCACCGGATATCCTTATCAAGACCTCGTCGCCTGAGTACCCCTTAAACTGAGCGCTAGAGGACGTGTATATCTTAACACCGGATCTGGCTAGGTACTTGGCAACGACATCGCTTAAATCCTTGTCGATTTCAGGTAATATCTTGTCCATTATTTCAATTAAGTGCACCTCTACACCTAAGTTGGCTAGAGCCCCTGAGATCTCACATCCTATCGCTCCAGCACCTATTACAGCTATTGAGTTAGGCAGGGACTCTAACTCGAAGAAGTGCCTGTTATGAATTATTTTTACGCCATCGAAACTGAAGGTTGGTACAGTCTTAGGCTCTGTTCCCGTTGCTATGACTATATTCCTTGCTTCAACCTCCCTACTCTCTGAGCCGTTGATCTTCACTGAGTGAGCGTTCTTAAGCCTCCCGAAACCCTGAATAACTTCAACCTCACTGAG
>JAWBLQ010000021.1:15640-16246 GCA_038830105.1 Zestosphaera sp.
AGTAAATACTTAACACCCTCCCTAGCCTTAGTAACGGCTCTAGAGACGTGTCTCAGAACCTTATTCCTCTCAATGCTCTCTATCTTAAGAGTGATGCCATGCCTGCTTAATGCCTTCGCAACGCCTACTGCGTTGCCTAACTCGATCAACGCCTTAGAAGGGATGCATCCCCAGTTACTACACTCACCACCTACGTACTTCTGCTCCACGAGAGCTGCTCTTAAGCCGTTTTGAAGAGCTGTTATCGCCGCAGTGTATCCAGCCGGACCACCGCCGATAACTACTACGTCATACGTCAAGTCAATCAACCAAGAAATCAACGGACAGCAGGTTAAATATTTGAGGCTCACGTCGTAAAGTCTTTCCAGAAGGGGGTTCATTATTAGCGGTTTGACTTAGCGTCGCAGATATTATCACTTTACTGCTGAACGCTTGTATTCACTCAGATCTGTTTTCAGCATCTTACCTACGAACTCAGATCTCTTACCTCGTTCCTCCTTCTCGAGACTCTCCGCCTCCTTAGTCACGCTCTCCACTACGTTGTACTCCTCTAGCGTCCTCAGTATCTGAGGCTCGTACCATTTATCTGGTGTGTTTGCCTTGATA
>JAWBLQ010000022.1:0-7251 GCA_038830105.1 Zestosphaera sp.
ATAAACCTGAAACGATCGGTATTAATTCATGACTCCCAGTAAACTAATCTAAATCAATACCTCGCATTTTAGGTTTAAATTAGAAACATTTCTTATATAGAGTTTAGGATGCGAGTGAGGGGGCTTCAAACGCTAGACAGACCTCTCCTCGCTAAAGAATACTTTCCCGAGATGTTTTGGTGGTGTGAATCTCCTACGCATCTGCGGGATTGCTGAAGCCGTGAGCGGAATAATGATGGCTGCGATGAAGGGCATTGCGATCACGGCATAGTTCGAGATGTTGATCCCGTAGCTAATTAAAATGTCCTGCAGTACATAGGCGTACCTAATAAGAGATGCGAATATTAGAGAGGTCAGCATACCTACGAGTGGGTGTCTACCGGCAGATATAGAGATGGCGAATGAGATCCACCCGTATCCCATACCAGCTCCCTCCTGCCAGTTCTTCGTGTATAGGAGTATATAGAGGGATGAAGCAGCCCCTATCAGGACGTACCCAGTGAATGCTGCTATAACTCTCACGCTAAGTACGTTAGTGCCGAGCGAGGACGCCACTGCCGGATTCTCGCCGACAGCTCTTATAGCGACTCCTAACCTGCTTCGATATATCAGGACATGCGTCATGACGCCGACCAGCAACGAGATGATTAAATACGAAATCACTACTTCAGCGACCGGGAGGTAAGTGTTTAGAGGTATCCCCTCGTTCCTAACCTTAATGGAAACCGGATAAGCGAGGAATGATGCTAGGCCGTAGCCAACGAACTGTGTCGAGAGTCCAACCGCTCCATGTGATATAGGTAGTTTAGTCGTTAGGAACGCGATCAGGATACCCAGCAACCCTATTAAGATCGAGGTTATTATTAAAGCTAACGTGGGATTACCCACTGAGGCAACTGCAATGAAAGCCATAGCTGTTCCAAGAGTGTAGGCACCGTCTATGGCTAGGTTAAGGATGCCTGACTTCTCCACGATCGAGTTACCTAGGCTAGCTAGGTAGAGACACGTGAAGATCGGGGTTATGGATATTACAAGACCCTGTACTTGGTCTAACAAACACATCACCTCCTGAACCTCACTGAGTAATCAACCAACACCCTCAACACCACGTAGACCAGGAGTATCGACCCTATAGGTATGTAGGTTAGGGCAGCTCCGGTGAGCGAGAGTCCTGGGAACCTTGCGTTGACCTCTGACTGAAGCAAACTCCCTCCCTGGAAGAGTGAGGCTACTACATACGCGTAGATCGGGACTAGGCGTAGGTCAAGCATTGAGAGCCATGAGACCAGTATCGCAGTGTACCCCAGGTTAAACGTAGGCGGAGTAACTACGTTAGCTATCTTCTCCAGCTTGCCGATCCCGGGGTTAGCGAAAATCGAAACCCCAGCGGCACCAGCTAACATACCGCTCAAGAGCATGACTATCAGGACGTACCTCCTTTCATCAATACCCACGGATCTAAGGAGTTGAGGGTTAGAGCCGGCAACCCTAAGCCTAAGTCCTATTGAGGTGTATTTATACAAGGTGAACATAGATATGAAAAATAGTAATGAAAGTATTACCTCCTGTAATGTGACGGTAGTTCCTGGGAGGCTTTCGAAGAGGAGTGCTGAGTTCAGTCTATCCGTTCTTAGGAACTGCCTGGCCTGAACACTTAACCCTCTCATAACGTACGCCACTAGGTGGTTGAATACTTGGTAAGCCACATAATTCAGTATCAGAGTTGATGCTACCTCATCAATCCCGACATATGCCTTGAGGAATGCAGGAATTAAAGCCCATAAACCACCGGCCAACATGGCAGCGAGAATCATGAGCAACTGCCCTAGTAGGGGGTTCATCTGGAGGACTGAGATCACGGGCTTAACGGGCGAGGCGTCTAGTACCTCGACCCCCGGCACACCGATGTAATCAGGTAACTCACTAGGGCTTACGTATATAGCGCGAGAGGCTATAAACAGACCTACGAACCCCCCGGCTAGCATACCCCAAATCATCTGTCCTTCAGCACCTACGTTCCATACTGAGGCCTTAAAACTCATAACTAGACCCACGCCCAGTATCAGGAGCAGGACAGAGTACCTCAGTGTCTGGTGACTCTGGAAACCCGCTCCTATCTCGTTAATGAAGAGGTCAAGAGGGACTCCTACTGTGTAGAAGATAATCGCAGAGATCAATAACCCTATGCCTATTGAGAATATAGGGACTCCCACATAGTACAGGTCAAAGCAAGCCCTACTCGGCCTGACCGCTAGTTTCCCTCCTGACAGCAGACGTAGTAGATCGCATATAGTGTAGGTACTCACTCGCTTCACTACTACCAAGCGCACCTTAGGTCACCATAGCCCTCTCGATCTCCCCTCGGTCAACCCCTCTCTTAAAAAAATTTACGAGCCTGCCTGAATTAATGACAGCTATCGTATCACTTACTTCCATGACCTCGTCTAGATCCTCTGAAGCCACCACAGCGCTCATACCATCATTCAGAGCCTTACACCTTATAAGCCCCCTGACGTGGTGTGCTGATACCTCGTCTAGACTTCTCGTAGGGTTATAGGCGAGTAATATGTTCTTGGCAACCATTAGCTCCCTTGCTATCAGGATCTTCATCAAATTACCTCCTGAGAGGATCTTAACCCTAGCGGTTGTTGAAGGAGTTGTTATATTGTACTTGCTGATTAGACTGGATGTAAGGTCTTTAACAGCTCTCCAGTTTATCAGGAATCCCGAGAGTTTCGGATGTATAGCGAAGTTCTCCTCGATAGTGTTATCTACAGAAATGCCTGTCTTAACGGGCTCATCTGGTATATACCCGACACCGAGATTCCTCATAACGGCTGGGCCCTTATTAGTGACCTCCACATCCCTGTCCTCAACACGAAGTATCACGTTGCCCTTCTCAATTCTCCTTAAGCCTGCGAGCGACTGCACTAACTCTAGCTGTCCGTTCCCAGCAACCCCTGCTATCCCGAGGATCTCGCCTCTGTGAACAGTGAGTGAGACCCCCTTCACTGCGTAAGTCCCGTAATCCCCTCTAACCCATAGATCCTTGATGACGATGGCTTCCCAGCCTTCAGCACTACGTTTACCATCGCCTATAGAGCTCAGTTGCGCGAACCTCTCACCGAACATCATTAACCTGACCTGGTCTATCGAGACCTCACCAACTTTAACAGTTCCTACCACCTCACCCTTACGGAGAACAGTGACCCTGTCTGAGATCTCCATCGCCTCAGGTATCTTATGGGTTATTAAGAGAATGGTCCCGCCCTTTAACCTGAACAACCTGATGAACTCGTAGAGCCTCTTCTTCTCTGAGGATGGGAGGAGAGTTGTTGCCTCGTCGAAAGCTACGAGAGTAGCATTCAGAAGCAACGCCCTCAAGACTTCGACTAACTGTTTTTGTGTGTAGCTTAACTTCCAAACCTCCGTGTTTGGGTCAATCCTTATCCCGTACTCCTCCTCCTTATCCAGGAGGAACTTCTCAACGTTCTTCACACTACTCATAAAGCTGAATTGCCTTAAAGAAAGCGCCAAGTTCTCCGCAACCGTGAGAGTGTCTATCAGTTGAGGTACCTGGGAGACCAGCACTAAGCCCCTCCTCATAGCGTCTAGGGGTGACGTGATCACGGCCTTTACACCGTTTACCATTATATCTCCCTTATCCGGCACGTACACCCCATACAATATCTTAACGAGTGTTGACTTACCTGCTCCGTTCTCCCCCAAGACCGCGTGGATCTCACCAGCATACACGTCTAGGTTTACGTCCCTTAAGGCGGTCACGCCGGGGAAGCTCTTCCATAAACCACGCACGGAAACAACTGGGATTTGGGCCTGCGTTGATTTATTTGAGGGAAAAAAGACCTCGGAAGTCACCTTAACCCACCTAACCAGCTCTACCGATGATCCTCACGTAGTCTGGAACCCAGTCCATATTCCATAGGTCATCATGACCGAGTCTGGCACCGGGAGACATCACGACCTTCCGAGATGGGTCATCTATCTTGTAACCGCTTAAGGGCCCTGTGAAAGGCTCGAAGACAGGCGCGATGGGGTATGGGATTGGGGTCTCTCCAATCATTATAGTTATGGATGATATGTTCTCGTACACGTGACTTGACGCCAGTTGTTGGAAGGCTATGAGCATTGGCGCGTTCCTCATTTGCTCGTACCTACGCCATATTAGGTCGTAGACGTTAATTCTCTGCCCTGATGTCTTGTCAGTCACCATCACTGATTTGAGAGCGTTAGAGAATCTCGGGTTTATATACATGAGGCTACCGTTAGGGTATATATGAGCGGCCATATCGACCGCCCCTGTGTTTAGGAGATACCAATAATCAACGTTCTTAAGGTTGGTTGTAGTGTACACACCGGCCTTGATCTTGCCTAGTATATCCGCGTAGATGACCTCCCACCTGACTAGTTGACCGCTCACCACTACGTCCGGTCCGGAAGTGTACATAGGGCTGTAGTGGCTGAAGACGTATATCTCCTTACCAAGGCTGTACTGCTCTTGAGCGTATTCAACTATGGCTGTCGAGTCCTCAGTGAACGCTAGAGTGTCAACCCCGTACTCGTTAACCAGGGTTTCAGCCGCTGATCTAGCCTTAGTTGGGTCGTACCAAGCCCCTATCTCGATAACGTACAGCGTTAAGTTAAGCCCTCTCTGCTCGGCGACCTCCCTTGCCCCCACGGCGAAAGCGCTTAAGTGCCTGACAACCTCAGGTATTAAGAACGCCGCCACATAACCGACCTTACCGGTCTTAGTTAGAGCCCCTGCCGCCAGGCCGTTGAGGTAGTATACCTGGTATAGATCTGCGAAGTAAGTGCCCATGTTATCGTTTCTCAAGTAGCCGCTGCAGTGCCAGAAGATTAAATCTGGGTGTTTCTTAGCTGTTGCTAACGTTCCCTCCATGAAGCCGAAGGACGTGGTGAAAAGCACGTTATAACCACGACTCACTAGATCCTCTAGCTTATCAGCCACAGCGCCTTCAGGCACGCTTTCTATATATGTTGTCTCAAGCCAATCCCCGTAAAGACCTGCAACCACTTTCCTCGCTAGGTCATGCATGTATGTCCAGCCGAAGTCGCCTATAGGTCCTACGTAGATGAACCCTGCCTTTATCTTCTCAGGAGGCGTGTACGTAGGGATGATGGTCTTAGTGGTTACCACGGTTTGTGCGGCTTGAGTCACTGTCTGCGTTGGAGCTGTCATGCTCCCTAGGTAATACGCAAGCACACCAACCACGATTATTGCTATAACTAAACCAACCAGCAACATACTTGTTTTAGGAGTTGAAGCCAAGACACACACCTCGTGAAATATAAGCCTAGAGAGTTTTTAAGGCATTTTTGATAAAAATAATTGAAGAGCATAAACGCAATTAAAAACATATTATTAACTTATTTGATATTAAAAATCCTGTAATGACATCACTATAAAATGGAATTCGCTCCTGTTAATACCCTTACCGACAGCAGTAATTACCTTTAACTTGTTTAAATTAATATGGCGTAGTAGGTAGCTTCTAAACGGCTGGAGGGTTGTGTCGTTTCCCGCTCTAAGTTAGTTAATTTCAAGCACGGAGCTTAAATCCACCGCTTAAAAATCATTCACTGACTGTTATTATTGGTGCTGAGCAATTGCGTGTGTTGGTGACGTTGCTTAATAAGGATAACGCCAATGGCTTGAAGAAAGCCCTTGAGACGCTGTCCACGCAGGAGAGTGTAGAGCTCTGCTCGGATTTCGACGTTCTGGTTATGGACGGGTGGTCTACTGACTCCTCTGAAGACGTAGTGAGGGAATTCGCAAGCAGGTTCGAATGCGTTAAGTTTATCAGGCAAAGGTTCCCAGGCGGCGTGGGTCAGGCCAGGATTGAAGCGGTGAGGCACGCTCTTGATGCTAGCTACGACATCATTATTTGGGGGGATTCTGAGAACATCTATGGAAAGACGTATATTAGTGAGATCCTTAAATGCATTAACTCCGCGAGGGAGTGTTCCATATGCTCTGGAAGCACGTACGTGAGAGATGGTTTATGGGGAAAGCTCTTCTACTGGTATCACGCGTATCATCATTTATTTAAGTTAGTCTCTAAGAGACACGCGCCAGGCAATAATAAAGCGGTCAGGTCAGAGGTCTACAAGACCCACATATACCCAGCTACGTCCAGAAGTGACGACTTCTTCTTCAGCCTCTCCATACGTAACGACGTCACGATCTGTCATTGTAAAGAGGCTTCACTCACTACCGCGTTACCGACGTCCTTCAGAGGGGTTCTCGTGTGGCAGAGGGGCAGGGTCAGAGGACTTGTTGAGGGCTCCTTACTTCTTGGTAGGCGACTTCCGCCAGACTTCCCGCCGTGGTTTCTCTTCATGATATCACCATTCATCTTGACGACCCTCTATCTCACTAGGTCTCTCGGGCCCGTCCACGCACTGTCGATCCTACCGGAAGCACTGATCACAGCGTTTACGGTTGGGGTAGCTTATATGGTCTTGAAGCTGGAGCTCCTTGCTAGGGAGAGGTTTTCAGGCTACAGACCCATGCAGGGCCTTCTAGGTTTCATCGGTATGTACTTACATGCGGTGTTCACTACATACTACTCCCTCAAGTACTTCTTAAAGCTTAGGGGCCACGTCGATGAAATCAGAGGTCGTGACGCTGAAGTGAAGAAGTACTTCGGCTTCTCTAACAATCCGACTGAGACCCGCCTGCAGGATCCACCGCCGTGCTTTAAAATCTGACGTTCCTCTCTATATTAATTGGGGTTCTGGGTTGGAGTACTGTGTGTTTGAAAAGGAGTTGGGCGAGACCCTCATGAAGTACGTTAGCGCAGTCGTTAACATAGTCAGGCATAGTAGGGAAGGCATTGAAATGCTTGAGGAATTCAGGAGTGCTGAGGCCATGCAGCACTTCGCTAACGCAATACGTGAAGATACTGCAGCTGATGAGGTGAGACGTGGGTTACTGGTTAAGCTCCAGTTCCTCCATCCCGGATTCATGAGGGAGAGGATCTCAACGCTGATTAGAAGACTGGATTTAATAGCTGAGCAGTCGAAGGAAGTAGCTAGGAACATGACGCTCTTCCCATACCTAGAGCTTCCCGGAGAGATTAAAGAGTCTATAAATGAGCTATCTCAGAGAGCGTTGGAGGCGGCCTTGATGGTTCATGAGTTAACTTACCTACTGCTTAACAGTGACTACAGTAAGGTGATAGAGATTGCCTATAAGACCGAGGTCGC
>JAWBLQ010000022.1:7261-16197 GCA_038830105.1 Zestosphaera sp.
TGAGGAGGAGGCAGATAAAACACTGGTTAAGGGGCGTCAACTACTAGTTAAATACGGGGTCACGATCAAGAACCCGGCTGTAGTGCTCATGGTAGATAAACTTATTGAATCCCTAGAAGGCATCACGGATTTCGCAGAGGACGCAGGCGATTACCTAAGAACTCTAGCGCTCTACTGTAGGGAACTTAAGTAAACCTCGTCTGCGTGAAGTACGTTGCGACGTTGAATAATGTATAGGAAAACACGATGCATGCAGGAGTCGTCACTAGCCAAAGGACTAGTATCTTCTTCAGAACCCTGCTGTTGACGGCGCTATAGCCCTCAGCAAAGCCTACACCGACGATGCTACCTGTGACAGCCATAGTCGTTGCCGCCGGCACTCCAAGTTGAGCGAGGATCATAACAGTCGTTGATGCTGAGAAATACGAAATAATCGCAGTAGGGTAGCTCAGCGTGGTTAACTCCTCACCCAGTGTGCCCACAACCCTCCTCCCCCATGATATGATGCCTAAAGACATGAGCGAGCCACTGATTAAGAGCAGTATTAAGGTGGTCCCTTCGTTAGGGGTTTCATAGGTTCTGAGCAACACGTTCATAAGAGGTCCAACCACTATGCCTGCGTTACTTGCCCCGTGCGATAGTGCCATTAAACCCACTATAATTGCTGAGAGAGTCTTCTCATAGATCACTACCCTCTCAAGAGGGTCTCCGGATTTCCCGCTTACGTATGCGTTGAACATGAGGAGTGAGGCACCGCCAAGGATTAACGCAACCAGTAGACTCAGGCCGTAGTCTAGAACCCGCACGACCGCTGAGAAGGTTACTAAGACCGATATCGCGAATAGCGAGAGGTTACTCGCCGCAGGTAAGGTCTTGGGGTTCTCAAGCTTCCTTGCGAATAGTTTCTTAAGGGTGAAGGCCAGAAGCCCGGATAGAGGTACCATCAAGAACCTGGATACGTAGATGAAAGCGACCCTCCACCATTGAACGCTTCTTAAACTAACACTCAGCCCGAAGCCCACGATGCCCGCTACTACAGTCTCATTAACCGAGATCGGCACCCTAAGCAGCGAAGCCACCAGGATCCAAATCCCAGCGGCAAACATTGCCGATAGCATGCCCATGCTCAAAGCCTGACTAGGCACGCTATCAACGTTAACTATCCCGATGCTTAGCGTTGAAGTAATGCACCAACCAAGCAACACAGAGCCCACAACCTCAAACACTGTTGCAATGAGTAATGCACTCTTAAGCCTTATCACCCTGGCTCCCACAGCAGCCGCCACAAGATTAGCTGCGTTGTTAGATCCTGCGCTCCATGCAAGGAACGTAGCTATGATCAACGAAGACGCAAGCAAGCCTACGTCCAGATTCAAACACCTTATGTGTGGTATGTGTGTTGAGGAGCTATTAAGTTTTAAGCCTGAAAAAGTTAGAGCACGCCTTCATGCTCCAGCGTTCTCAGAACCTCCCTCAGCTCCTCTTGAGTGTAGACCTTGTACTTGATCCTATCATCGGGTGTTTTAACACCGAACGTGTATGAGTAACTGCTTAATACTTTATGATCCTTAACCCACTCTATCAGCGGTAACGGGTTCTCTAGGAGTTTATAGTTACCTCTGTCACTTAACACTATGACTGGTAGGTCAGTATGTCTGATGTGGTGAGGCACTCGTTTCACTCTGTGTCCGTACCTACTTGCGGCCTCCTCCCATACATCCTTCACACTATACTCAATGCTCGCTGAGCTCATCTCAGCCGATATCTCGGTCAGGTCAACAACTTCGTCCACCTTCATGTATCCTACAACGTAGATACCTCTATCAGACCTCATGAACGTCTTTCTGAGCTCTGCGAAGCCCCTCTTCTCGCTGAAGAATTCAAGAGGGTATTTTGCTAATCCTGCTACGAACAACATGTAGCACTCATCACACCCTCTGAAGTCCCTAGGTATCCTCCCACCTATGGTTCTCCAGTAATTCGCGTAAACCCCCTCATCGAATCTAGGATCCCAGTGCGCCACTACCTTGCTGACGTGATAGCTAGACCCGTCGATTAGGACGTAGTCATGCGGGATGTACTTGCTTAGCGTGCAATCGCCGCACCTGCAGGGGATGCTTGAGTACAGGAACTCTCGAATCATTTCACTATCAGCATCGCTTCTCAACGGCTCCGGGACTGGCAGGACCTCATAGCAACTCTTGAACATCGGCGAGTAGTAACCGCCGTCCGCTGACTCAAAGAACACGCGTAAGAGCAACCCCTTAATAGGCAGTGAGGTCAATCTACACACCCACAGTTCCTTCCTACCACCTCACTCTATTCCTTCCTCTATAATTGAAGTCCTGGCTGTTTACTTCGCTCCTCAATCCATCAAGCATCCTGCTGAAGTCATCTAAGACATCGACCACCTCCTCCTTAGATAAACCACTTGCCTCAACCATCCCTAAGGCCTGCTTCACCGACCTCTTGAAAGCCTCGTCTTTGGTCAGACCTCTCTTCTTCCAATGTCGGTACAGCCTTAGGGCCGATATGATAGCGCCTTCAACATATCTCCTACGCGATTCATCCTCTGAGGTCACTTACCCACCTTCCCTGATTAATGATTCCTATGTCTTATTGCTAGTAGATTTAAAAACTATAGTACTAATTACGTTGCTTGACCTAGACACAACGTCTGAGGACTCCCTTCCCACCCTTCATGAGACAGTATAGCTATATTAAGCCTCCAAGCTGTGGGGTGCTAGGTAGGTGGAACGTAACTATCACGTTATGTAATAATGATGAAGAAATAACCTGGTCTACTTCCTGTTTCTTATTGACTCGAGTATTTCCTTAGCTACGTCGATCCTTATAGCGTCCCTCTTAATCATCTCCTCAACGACCGTGTCTATTTCTGTTCCCTTAGCACCTACAGTCATCGCTATGTTCCTCGCATGTAGCTTCATATGTCCTTTCTGAATCCCCTCAGTAGCTAGGGCTCTCAACGCAGCTAGGTTCTGCGCCAGGCCGACAGCCCCCATAACCTCAGCTAGCTCCCCAGCGGTCTTAATCCTGAGTATTCTCAGACTGAGTTGAGCTATTGGATTCACCTTAACGGCACCGCCTATTAGGCCTACAGCCATAGGAATCTCCAGGAAACCTACTAAGTCTCCTCTCTCATCCCTCTCCCAGGTGCTTAACGACGTGTACTTACCTGTCCGGGCGGCATACGCGTGGGCGCCAGCCTCAAGAGCTCTAGTGTCCTGACCAGTCGCTAGAGCGACTGCCACTACACCGTTCATTATACCTTTATTATGGGTTGCCGCTCTATATGGGTCAGCTGACGCGAAAGCCCACGCATAGACTATCCCCTCAACTACTTCATCTCCTCCTAGAACGTCCTTCGGAACCCTACCCCAAGCACGTACTAACCTCTTGTCAGCCAAGTTAGACACTATCCTCAGGTAGACCTTACCGCCTGTCCACTTTTCTATGTAGGGGGCGACTCTCTCAGCCATAGTGTTCACGGTATTAGCTCCCATCGCATCCTTAACGTCCACTACAAGGTTAACTATAACCATAGGCCCTGCAGGGGAGTTAATGATGTAGGCCTCAACATCCCTCACGCCACCGCCCAGGTTGATCAATACGGGGTTAGTCGAGTTAGCGATCTCCTTAATCTCTTCTTTATGCTCATAAATCACGTACTTAGCCTTACTGGGTGAGGGGGCCTTAACAACCTGTACCTGTGCGATCATCAGCGGTTCAGTTGCCCGAGCCTTAATGCCTTCACCCTCTCTAAGCATTCTAGCGGCGTTTGAAGCGGCTGCAACCACCGAAGGCTCCTCAATAGCCATGGGGATTAAGTAGTCCTTCGCGTTAATCATGAAGTTAGTGGCTATCCCTAGAGGGATTGACAAGGTCCCCACGACGTTTTCAATCATCTTATCAGCCACATCAAGAGGCAGAGTGCCCTCCCTCATGAGGAGCTTAACATCTTCATCGCTTAACTGAGCAATTTCCCTCAGCTTCTCAATCCTTTCTAAGAGACTCAACTTGTGAAAGGACGGCAATCGTGAGGTGTACTCCAATTGAGTCACCGGATATTAATCAGTCCAGGGTTTTTATGGGTGAGTCTGTGCAGACTCTCAACTTAGTGCTAGATGGGAGACGGCTTTGCAGTCTAGTCATTTGAATACGTGTATTGATTACCGGCTAGCTTAAGAATGCCGCGATCCCTATACCTAGCGAGGTGAGTATCGCGCCTAGAACTAGCTTGTGGCTGTGGGATTCCCTGGCTATGTTCCTTGTAGTCATCATGGAGATTATCGGTGTTAACGCTGTTGCCAGCACCGTCGATGCCGTGCCCACGAGCGCCAGTGAGGCTAGGAAGAAGTACGTTCCCCCAAACCAGCCTATGATGCCCGTGACGCCCGCGCTTATGAGCAATCCCCTAGCGTTCCTGGAGATACTGTAATCCCCTCCTCTAGCGATGCTTAACATGCCTAGTGGGAGGAAAACAATGAATAGGATGAATAGTCTAATCGCTAGCAGGGATGCAGGGTCGGTGAAGTGTAGTGAGAAACTACTTAAAACAGCTCCGAAACCCCAGCTCAGCGAAGCCAAGGCTCCGTAGCCGAGCCCTCTCAGGGATGTCCTCGACGAACCCGTGTCTTGAGGCATAGAGACCAACAATCCCAAAAACGCTAAGAGAGCGCCGACTAGGATACCAGGACCTACTACTTCCTCGAAGAGTGCTGAGAGCGCTTGAGCGATGAATATGTAGGTGTATGAGATTACCACGGCCTTCCCCCCGCCTAGAAGCTGGATAGCCCTTGTGTAAGCTGCGTCACCGACGCCGGGCCCTATGAGCGCGGAGAAAACGAATAGTGAGATGCTCAGGGGTGTGAAGACCGCTTTAAACCCGACAAGGTAGCTTAATAGCACGGCTGGGATGAAAGCCATTAAAGCCCTGAGCCCTGTGAAGAATATGGGATGTAAAGATTCTTTATACCTGCTGATGAAAGCCGGGTTGAAAGACCACATTACAGCAGTGCCGATCGCGTACCAATACCCCAACATCAATAAAGCCCTACACGAATCTAGAGCTAAGGCTTAAAAACATCAGCCTCAGACTCAGGGACGCCTAGTGTCTAGAGACGGTCGCAACTGAGAACTCGTTCTTTAGGGCGGGGAGTGTGTCAGCTCCACACGTACTTACTGCTAATTAAGTAATTAGCGATGAATCCTACTGCAATCCCCGTTGCCTGTGAGATCACAGACTCCCTTAGCAGTAGGTAGTACGTCAGCTGGGACGTTAGGTATTGAGAGGTATTACCGACGAGAGTGGATAAGTGGTACTTAAGGTATCTCCTCAAGAGGCTTCCACCCCTACGATCCCTGAAGGTCCAGACATCGTTCCAGATGAAGTTATTGGTTAGGGAGGCTTCAATGCCCATGGCTGAAGCCACTATATGCGGTATTGTAAGCAGGTACTCAAGTAGAGCCACTAACCCTAAGTTAACTAGGACGCCAGTAACGCCGACCACCGCGAATTTATAGTAGTCAGGCATGAGTAAGAGCAATTGCTTAACATAGTTGAGTATCTCCCTCCTGCCTAGCTTTGATTCGCCCTTGAGCCTAGACCGGAACACGTAGGGGGCCTCACAGACCCTCAGACTCTTACGGCTTGCGAGAACCTCCAGCAATACCTTGTAGCCTCTGGGCATGACAGGCTTCACGCCCTTAAGCACCTCCCTCCTAGCCAGGAAGAACCCTGAAAGAGGGTCCCTAACCTTCCTTGCTTGAGGTACTAGGATCCTGGCTAGGTAGGTAGCCCCTAAGGAGATGACACGCCTGACGAGCGGGAAGCCCTCAACGCCACCACCTTTAACGTATCTAGAAGCCACTACTAAATCACATGACTCAATCACCTTAAGGAGCTCCCTAATCACCTCAGGAGGGTGTTGAAGATCAGCATCCATAACGACCACGTACTCACCGTCTGAAGCGTTGAGACCCTCGAAAACCGCGGATATCAAGCCCTGCTTGCCCTCCCTCCTGATTAACTTGATAGGATACCTAGCCGACAACTCAGTCACGCGTTCCGCAGTCCCATCAGGGGAGTTATCGTCAATCACCACTACCTCGTAATCCAACCCCTTAAGAGCTTCATCAATCCTGCTCATTAACTCGTCTATGTTCTCCTTCTCATTATACGTCGGCACAACTACTGAGATCCTCAATCGAGTCACCTCCACCCTGGTAACCTTGATGTTTTTATCCTGGCCAGTACTCTTTCGTGAAGCATGCTTAAAATCCTCCTTCTATCCTCCATTAAGACGACGTCGCTATACCCCTGTACTATTAGGTTATGACTAAACGGACACGGTACGTCGAGGGACGTTATGTAATCTACTAGTATCTCCCCTGACCATATCTTCCTGATGACTTCCTAAGAGTGGTGTATGACCATTGCGTCCTCTAAGACCTCCCTATAGGCCTCGGTGAGTAGAGGATATCCCGTAATCTTCTCGGAGACCTTCAGCAAGGTCTCCGAGTTCAACTCTCTTCTATTAACACTGGTTTCAACCCCCTTATACACTTTAAGCAGGGCTAAGGATCTCTCAGACACGTGTCTGAATTTCCTCTTCAGGATCTCGCTCCCTCTAAGTGCTTTAATAAGAGTTGTTCTAAGCGCTTCGTGAGTTAAGTCACTGACCAGCTTCCTGACTAGCTCAGGCTCTATGTGAACGTCCCTCGAAACCGTCAACATGAAGCCGTTGTCCGACACCGTAACCCTTACAGGAACCCCTAACTTAGAGCTGAGGATGTGTGCGTAGGACCTAGAGAGGGCTTGATTAACCCTCCTGCCGAAGAGATAATGAAATATTAGGTTGACGGCGTCATCCTCACGCCAGATCTCGATTAAGAGTCTCTTGTCAGTCGGGATGATCCCACATGCCTTAAGCTGCTCCCACACGTACCGAGCCACGTACATGGCTTCCCTCATCCCTACGTTGTAGTTGGATGAGATCATCTCAGCGGCTCTCTTAAGTCCATGTCTTGAGACCCACTCACCAACGACGCCCCTGAAATTACCTATTTCAAGGGCTGAGTCGTAAGTTAGCGGGAGGGCCTCGGAGAACCAGGATGGGACTGTCGGCCTCTGCTTCTCAGCATCCTTAACAATCACCCTGAGCCCCTCACTCCTAATGAACATGTAAGTCCTGCCGCCCAGGACGAAGACGTCTCCGGGCTCTAAATACTCGACGAACTCCTCCTCAAGGTCACCTATGTACCTATGTCCATCAAGGAATACCTTCATCTTAGCTTCGTCAGGGATCGCGCCGGCGTTGAGGTAGTAGATCATCCTAACTGACCTTTTCCTGCCGAACACCCCCTCCTCAGCGTCAAGCCATATCTTCGAGTACACAGGTATGCTGTTTGGCGTGGCCTCGTATTCACCGGCGAGGTACTTAAGGACATTGAGGAACTCCTCGTAGGTAAGGCGTGAGTAGTTGTAAGCCCTCTTAACAACTCTGTAGGCGTCTCTGATAAGCCATTTCCTCTCCAGCGACATCCCAACGAGTGACTGAGCAAGAATGTCCAGAGGATTCATGGGTATGTGGACGTTATCAAGCTTTCTCAATCTAGCTAACTGAGCCAGTACAACGACCTCAATAAGGTCGTCTCTATCCACAGCTATTAAGTAACCTTTACTCACGTCACGCACGTTATGTCCTGAGCGTCCCACCCTCTGCAGGAGCCTAGTGACGCTCTTAGGGCTGCTGAGCAGCACTACTGAGTCCACGTAACCTATGTCGATACCTAACTCGAGCGACGTCGAGCACGTCACGGCTCTCAGCCTGCCCTCCTTCAACTTGCTCTCTACTTCAAGCCTTACCTCGCGACTCAGTGAGCTGTGGTGCGCCTCTATCTCGTCGAGACCCTCTACACTATTTCCGGTGAGTATCTTCCTAAGCTTATGAACGACTCTCTCAGTGGAGCTTCTGGTGTTAGTGAATACCAAGGTTGTTCTGTGCGAGTCTATCACTTTCTTAAGCACCCTATATATGGATTCGTTAAGCTTCTCCGCAGCCGCGTTGACTATGTTTACCCTGGGGGTTACTGTGTGTAGCTCTATGGGTTTAACGAACCGTGCGTCAATAATCACGCAGTCCCTAGGCTCGCCAGAGTCGTTGTAGCCTGCGAGGAACTTAGCTACCTCGTCGAGAGGCGATATAGTCGCGCTTAAACCCGCTCTCTGAATCCTCCTACCCACGAGCTCCTCAAGCCTCTCCAAGGTTAATGTGAGGAGAGCCCCCCTCTTGCTTGAGGCTAGCTCGTGAATCTCATCCACTACCACCCACCTAACGTTCCTCAGCTTCTCCCTGAACTTCGGCGCGGTTATCGAGATGGCCAGTGACTCAGGCGTCGTTATCAAGATGTGAGGCGGTCTCACGAGCATCCTCGCCTTCTCGGTTGATGAAGTATCGCTTGTCCTCACGCCGACCCTAACCTCCGGTAACTCCACCCCCCTAATCCTGCGGGCGTACTCACGTATCTCCTGTATCGGTTGCGTTAAGTTCCTCCTCATGTCGTTGTTTAACGCCCTTAAGGGGGATATGTAAACAACGTAAACGTGATCGCTGAGAACACCTGACTCACCCTCGCTGAAGAGCTCGTCTATTATCGGGAGGAAGACTGCTAATGTCTTACCGGTTCCTGTGGGGGAGGATATGAGTACGTTCCTACCTTCCTTAATCCTGGGTATCGCCATCAACTGAGGCGGCGTGAACTCACTGTATTTACTGAGGAACCACTCAAGCACGTAGTCCTTGAGGTACTCCCTCATCATCAGCGCCTCGTCCTGAGTAGTAACTACCTCCAGCGACTCCTCCCCCCATTAATCCTGAGTTGAATACCATTTAGCTTTAAAGAATCAGAGTTTT
>JAWBLQ010000023.1:0-2777 GCA_038830105.1 Zestosphaera sp.
CATCGGGTAACATCAGTAGGGACTGGCTTAAGGTGATAGTATTAGGGAATATAGTGACTACGGAAGAGTCAGGCATCATAGAGTACAGCAGGTATGTCGCTGGATACTCTAAGGTTGGTTACGAGGGCGATGAGAGAGGAAGCGCTGACGGCCTGCACATCATTTACTACCTACTGCCTAACACTACCTACGTGAACAGCGTTGATCTGGTGCTACACTCTGACGGTGGATACCCAAGACTTGACACAGTGAGGTCGTGGGTGGAGGCAGTAAACATTACTTCCTTGTATTGGATGTACGTAGATGGCTGGGATAGCTACGGTACATACCATGCGGCCCTAACGCCAGAGTCTCCCAGCGAGCTAAAGGTCGCTACTTTCTCTCAGGGAGGGGGGACGAGCAGGGTATCAGTGTACTATGGCAGGATGTTCAAGCCCGAGATGGGGGGTATGGTTGATATGTACGTGGACGTCGGCTACATGGGGGGCTTCAACATAGCGCCCCAGAGCTCCTACGGTACTGGGAAGTACACAGTTAAATTAGACGTCGGGGTTAAGCAGGCCTCCCAGGGTAATGCTGTAAGTGGTCAGGACTACGAGACTATTCTCTACATGAAGGGGGGAGGGGGCTGGATTGAGATGGCTACAGGCTTCGCTGCGGACAGGGTTGAGGACATAACGCTCGACTTGATAGCAGACTACGGTGTACAATTCATTAAATCGCCTTTAGGGAAGGCAGCTCTGAAGTTCATTCCGTACGTCGCTCAAATCATTGAATGGGCGGAGCTCTTTTGGAGCTTAACATACGATGATATCGTGAACGGTAGCAGGAGGATTGTCTTTCGAGACGTGCGAGTGGATCCCAGGTCAAGCGACGCGGTGTACGTCTGGACGCACTTCGTGGGCGTGACTGAGTCCTACCTATTCTCAGCCAACATAGTGAACTTCTGCGGTGATCCTCCGTGGCAGAGCCTCCTAGAGAAGTACTTCGGGGTCGACGTCTGGAGGCTGGATTACGGCGGTGTATTCGTGGGTGGGGTGCTTTTAGACTACTACAACGTGCCCGAGGTCATCTCGGAGCTTCCTCAAGGAGAGGGAAGATCAGCTACTGAAGGAATCTCGGTGAAGTTCAGCAAACCGGTGGACAGGGGCTCCCTCCCGCCCTACGAGAACTCAATCACGCTCCACGTGAATGGCGTTGAGAGACCGTTCCTGGAGCACTTCAGATACGAGGTCGATTCAAACAACACGACATTATACATTTACCCTAACTACCACTTAGACTACGAGAGCGTTTACATCGTTGAGTTAACGCAGGGAATCAGAGGGCTTGATGGGACGAACCTTCTCAAGTCGTACGACATGTGGTTTATCACAGAGAAAAAGCATCAGGTAGGCCCCCTGCTTTACTACGTAATGCCAACGGCGACTGCGACTTCCATACCTGACCACTTGACGTACGAGGGCAAGCTCTTCGAAGCTACCTACTACGACAATATATCTGTTAGGGAGGTCGGGTTGCAGCGGGTCGTGTTGCATGACATGGTGGGTGGTGATGACATGAAGGCTGAGTACGTCGGTGAGGCAACGTTCTACACGAGCGACGTGAACATTGACTACTACGATGGGGGTTCAGGACGACTATACCTGGCTGACGACGTAATCTGGTTCATACCTTTCCTAGCGTGGGACGGTGGCCTCCCACCACATAGAGGTGAGCTGGTCTTCAGACTCGGTAAAGCCGTGACTGTAGTTCACCAACGGCCGGCACGGATCCTCATCTCGTGGTTGCGGGTTGGAAACACTAGGGTGGAGAAGACCTTGAGGGACGCGGGGGTTGTGGAGGGTGCTCTTCTAGACCTAGAGCCGGTACCTGTGATGAACTACCTCATCATATCGGCTCTTGAGAGAGTTGGTGAAGGGGTGATTATCTCTAAGAGTGAGCCCAGCTTCAACGGCACGAGGCTTTCCATGTATCTAGTGACGACCATTGACAGGCAAGTCAACGGCTTAGATGAAGTGTTGGGAGGCTACGTCCCTATGTATAAGGGTCTGGGCGGCATGCCGGTGGACGGGGATCTCTTCGTGTTTTTGATTGTTAACGTAACGTACATGAGAGCGTGGAGGCTGACTCCATTAGGGTATGTCCCTCAAGAGGAGCAATCGAAGATATACACGTATACCATCAAACTATCTGACCTCGGGCCAGCCGAGATCACCGTAATTACGAACACGACAGTCAGGGAGATAGATGAGTCTAGCCTGCCTCAGGAGATTAAATTGATTGTTGAAGGAACGCCCGGGAGCTCCGGGTACATAATCATCACGATACCGAAACAACTTAATATGACGGTTAAATCAGCGACCATCGACGGGAAACCCGTAGAGGTTGAGGCACTGAATCAATCGATGTTTAGCGGTGTGGTTGGGGCACGGCTTACGTACAGACATACGCAGAGGAGCTCAACGGTAACTATAACTCTCTCCAAGGAAGCAGAGCCCATCACTCAACCAACAACCACAGCAGAGCAACCCACACAACTGCCGCTAACGCTACTACTCGTGGTCATAGTCATTGCAGCGGTGACGCTTACTTTAGTAAAGCTTAAAGACTTCATAAGATGAGGCTACGATGATCCTGATCGACTTAACTAGTCGAAATCCTTATCCATCACCATGAACTCTCTGACTTCCTCCTCGTCCTATATGAAGCGGATGTGTAGAGTCTGTCAAGCTTAAAACAATAGTTGGTATTTTGAAGACTTAAGGTCTAAAAAT
>JAWBLQ010000023.1:2787-3948 GCA_038830105.1 Zestosphaera sp.
AGCATAACCTTGCCTGACTAATCTCATGATTTCTTCCGCGCTTAAACCTGTGAACCCTAGTTCTTCTATAATTACGCCTTTTTTCATTAAGTCTTCTCCTGTTGCTATGCACCATAGCCTTATTATCGACTCTATTACAGGACATTCGAGTTTGAGGTATTTGCAGAGGGATAGTATAGGAGCTAACCCGAACGGTATGTCCTCCATCACGTATCTATGAGTTAGGCTGTTAGGGCCTTTTGTTCCTGTATGTACTGGGCTCTTACTTAATAGCTCGTATATGTCTTTACCTCTTAAACCTGAGGACTTATACATGGATGTGATTAGGTTGAAGAGAGACGGTAAATTCAGTCCTAGGGCTTCCCCGACCCTTCGGCGTTCTTTATCTACCTCTTCTATAATTCTGGCGACTGCCGGTGTTACGCCCATACCGTAGAAGTCGTAATCCCCTTTAGTGTACTCTATAAGCGATAGGGTAAACAGGGAGACTGTAGGATGTATTGGGAAGTTTATGTTGTTGAGAGCTACCTCGAGGACATTACTCCCTTCCTTAAACTCGTAAAACTCTCTCTTCAGGAGCTCTATGACTTCACGGGTTCTATCTGCCGGAATAGAGGCGAGAGGCACTGTCCCTGGGTCTTTCACTGCGAAGACATTCACTAAGGCTTTGCCGGCGAGCCTACATGCGTAAGGTAACGAGGACGTCTCAGCTATTACAACCTTACGCGCTTGGGATATCCCTCTTAAATCCCTTATTATTTTGAGTAAGCGCAGGCTGCCGAAGTTCCCGGGAATTATGATTATATACTGATCCTCTTCAATGAATCTAGCAAGTTTATTGAAGAAGTACTCGTGAGCGGTAGCAGGCACCACTACTAATATTACGTTCCTTCCCTTTATCCCGTCCTCCACGCTGAGGGTAGCGTTCTCTGGAGGTATCTTAGCGAATCCCTCCACAGCGCCCTTCAGCTCTATACCGCCCATCTCTCTGATATCTTTTACCCGTTCTCCATCTACGGGATCTGCCCCAACTATGGAGACGTCCATCCCTCTTAAGGCTAGGTGTCCGGCCATAGTATGAGCGCCGTGACCACAGCCAAGGACGGCAAATCTCGCTTTAGTCATTGTTTATGCTTCACCCGCTTCGTTGCCTTGGTAGGG
>JAWBLQ010000023.1:3958-15604 GCA_038830105.1 Zestosphaera sp.
GCACTCCTACGATCAAGAGCGCTAACGTTGACGCTAACACCCCCCATCCAGAGTATACAGGGTCTTTATTGACGTACATTATGTACGTGA
The DNA here is from genome assembly GCA_038830105.1 of Zestosphaera sp. Classification (GTDB taxonomy): domain Archaea; phylum Thermoproteota; class Thermoprotei_A; order Sulfolobales; family NBVN01; genus Zestomicrobium. Next base: position 4,049 of record JAWBLQ010000023.1, read on the forward strand.
CCACGGCTCCAGCCAGTATACTGGTTACCACTGAGTAGCTATTAATAGCCCCGCGATATTTCGTCTTCGTTAGAGCGTACCCTAGGAGTATAGGTGCCGCTAGGGTAGCAGCTGAAATTCCGTACGTTACCACCAGCCACGTCAGCGCTTCAGGCCAGAGCATGGCTAGACCGTAAACTAGTAGGGTGAGGGCTACGGACAGTACCCTGTTGATGAGTAAAAGCTCGCGGTCACTTGCTTTAGGTCTTAATAGAGATACGTAAACGTCTCTGGTGATATTCACCACCACGGAGTGTATGGAGCTGTCAAGCGTGGTTATTATAGTAATGGGTCCGAAAATCATGAAGACCAGTAATAGCGAGTATGGTATCTGAGTCAGAAACCATCCAGCAGCCATTTCCCTTTGCGCTACGGTGAAGCCTGGATTTATCGCTCTCACACTAAGACCCAGTAACACGGCGTAAATCCCTGCCATTAGTATGGGTGGTATACTGCCAAGTATACCTAACCTAGCACTCCTTTCGTCTTTAGCGGCATGCATCCTCAGATAGTATAGCTGGTTCGTTACCGTGCCTAGAAATATTGAGACGAACCAGAGGGCTATAGTTTGCATACCAGCTGCGGTTAAACCCTGTGGTCCCCATAACTCGGCTGGGACATTGGCTGTTATCCCTCCCCATCCACCAGCCATGGAGAGAGCGTAGCCGGCTATAGACAATGAGGTCGCTAACATCACGAAGGCGAAGATGAAGTCCGTCCACGCTACTGAGAGCAAGCCCGCAGGTATCACGTAGAGTAACGATATCAGGGCGCCGATAAGAGATACCATCCACATATCCAGTCCTGTTACGGTGGAGAATAACTTACCAAACGCTGTAATTTGGGTGCCGATCCAGCCGAAGGGGACTACAGCGGCTAAGAACGCTCCTAAAGACCTGACGATCTTGTCCTCACGTCCAATGAGGCGTGTTAAGATATCTGGTATTGTAGTGAATCCCTCCCTCCTAAGCCAGGGAGCAATTACAGCTAACACTAATAGACCTATACATACAAGACCGATGTAAGTTAGGTCGGACCAGCCCCACGCGTAACCTATACCGACGTGCGCTACAAGCACTCCACCGCCTACAGCAGTAGCGTACTGAGTTCCTGCAGCAACGTACCAAGGAAGCCTCCGCCCTGCGATAACCCAATCATCAGCAGATCTATAACGTAAGGTGAAGTACACGGCAACTATCAGAGGTAGAGAAGACCCTACGACTAAGGCCGTTAGTGCTACCGGATCTACGTTGCCCATAACCATCAACCTCTTAATGTAATTCCTTATCAGTTAGCAATATCATGTAAGTGCCTACACGGCTTTCTACGGCCTTCCTATATGCTAGCTCACCCGTTGCCACATCGAGCATCCCAGTACCTATGGGGACGAATAGGATTATCTCCTTATCACTTTCCCTGCCAGGCTTTAGACCTGCCGTGATTTCCCCTATCGCAGCGTAGAAGTTCTTCTCCGTTATCTCACCTCTTTCAGCGAGCTTTGCTAAGCACCCTCTATGGAGTGTCTGCTCTTTATGATCTACAACTATCTTACTGGTCATTCTAATGACGTCATCATAGAGCTCTTGATAAGAGCCTAAAGCCGCTATGAGGTGCCCCTCCTTAATCCACTCAGGTCTCAGGAAGGGCTTCTGAGCGGTTGTCAGCGTAACTATAACGTCAACGTCTGAAGCGCACTCCTCAGGTCTTTTCGCTACGTCGACGGTCGCCTTAACTCTGAACTTCCTATCAAGTAGGTCAAGAGTTCTCTGCACGGCTTCCTCCCTTGGATCGTAGATCCTGAACTTGAGGTGTGGGAAGACTTGAGATAGAACGTAGATGTGGTATCGTGTCTGAGTGCCGGCGCCGTAGATTCCAACCGTTTCTATATTCTTCCGTGCTAGGTGTTTTATACCTATAGCTGTCTGAGCAGCGGTACGCAGAGAGGTAATCACGGAGCCTTCTATGATTGCTTTAAACACTCCGTTGTGAGGATCTATGAGGAGCACTATAGCAGATACGGATGGCAAGCCTGTTCTCCAGTTATTCCAGAAGCCCCCAGCCCACTTTAGACCGGCAACATCGAGTCGATGTATGTAGGCTGGCATGGCGTTCATAAATGCTGAGAGATTCGGCCAATTCCCGGTATCACCGAGATCCAAGCCTAGCTTAGCCGGGTTTATAACTCTGCCGAGAGCGAACTCAGCCCAAGTCCTCTCACATACGTCTACAACCTCTCTCGGGGTTACCAGTGTAAACACTTCTCTATCGCTTAGAATCAAAGTAGCGAAGTGAACCGTTATTGACACCTCACAATACATTGCATGATAAGGATTTATAAATTTTACTTAATTACTTTTTTACTTCATTCACGTACTTAATATTCTGTAAGCTAAAGACAGTATTAAAAACTTAAGTGGTTAGACAACTGCGCTGCCACAATCTATACAATTGCTTAGAACCACTCATTAATTTTTTAACATTAAGGAAACTAAACTCTACATACCTTAAAGGCAGAGTGCTCCAGAACGGAACGGCCGTTCCTTCTATCACGCTACTTTTACTTATAAGTGTGAGGCCTCCTGCAGACAAGGATCCGAATCACTACCCGCTCAAATCGAGGTCCACAGGTTTTCAGTTAGGCCTCTGACCTCAATTCTCCCAGCGAGCTTCTCTCTGATGGGTTCTGCGTCTCTCCACTCCTCCTCACTCAATGGGGGAGCGCCAACCCTCCTCACTATCTCCCTTAACGTGCTTACTGCTTTGACTCCACCGTCATCAGACTTGAGTATGACTAGCCAGATATCGTAGAAGATCGTCGGTCTGAAAGCCCTTGGGATCTCAGCGAGGAACTCCAGCATGATATAGTCGTCGGTCTCTATCCCGGCCCTGTATAGGACTTTCTTCAGCATAGCCATGAACACTCCTGTAGGGAGCAGGAAAGCGAGCGCAAGCCCCTTTATGAGTTGCGCTGTGGAGACCTTCATGCCCTTAGACTCAGCGACTCTGTCGAGAGCTCTCTGAGCCTCATCCCTGTCAAGCTCGACGAACCCGACGCCCATCCTCCTCAGGATATCCGCTAGAGGCTTCCTAACTATCAAGCCCAGACCGAAAGTCTTAGAAGCCTTGTCTATGAACCTCTTGCTAACATAAAGCATGAACGGCTCCGCAGTAACAATATCCATACAAGACCCCACAATAATCTTAAGCAACTCGATCCTTTAAAAACTTAAGCCTCACATCATCCGAAGGGGCGGGAGTAGGTATGCCTAACTTAAAGCCCTCCTTTAGGTGGGAGGGGGCTTTACGTGATAGTTTCCCCACAACACCCTTAGAGAATACACGATAATAGATAAGCAAAACGGGTTTCCTAAACCCACTAACGGATGAGGCAGTGAAGACCCTATGACGGCAAGCACGAGACATGTTACAAGTCAGTGAACCCTCTGAAAGAATACGCTAGTTACACAACTCTCTTCAGAACCTCTGAGGCTCGCACGCTATAATTAATAGGAGGATGACGTTTCGTTTCACATGATCGGTGTGGTTAAGTAAAAATTATGTTAGCGCTTTTTGGACGGCTGCATAGGCGTCAATGAGCCCGTAGCCTGAGTACACGTCAGGGCCTGGAAGCCCTATATCTCTCGCTGCACTCGTGATCACACTATAAATCTCACTAGGTGTGAGTAAGGGTTTGTTACTGGCTAGCCTTAACGCCTGAATCAGGGCTATGGTTGCTGAGACGTGGGGTGTGGCCATAGAAGTCCCGCTTAACGTGGCGTACTTGTTGTTCTTGTACGTAGAGTATATGTTTACTCCAGGAGCAGCTACGTCAACTTCAGGACCGTCGCTACTCCAGCTTGGGATATTGCAGAACTGATCCACTGCCGCCACCGCAATAACCCATTGATACCTGGCCGGGTAAGCTACGTTATCTGTTGATGGGTTGCCATCACCCGAGTTCCCAGCCGCAGCCACTAGGACGGAGCCGCTCTCGTATGCCCACTTCACAGCCTCCCTCAGGACTTGAGAGTCCGTCGAACCGCCGAGGGACATGCTTAAGACCCTCGCGTCGTCGGAGGTCCCCACCACCCCGTCAGGACCCTTCACCGCGAACGTGATTCCCTCAGCTATGTCTGAGTATGTCCCGTAACCAGCGTCGTTCAGCACTTTGATAGCGTATAGAGTTACGTTCGGTGAAGCCCCTGCAGACCCGAGTCCGTTTACTTGAGCAGCCACTATCCCGGCAACGTGGGTTCCGTGCCCGTTCTTATCAACGCACTTGCTTAGCCCGTAACCTGCGTAGGTCTTCGTTCCGACGGTATTGACGCACCAAAGAACCCTACCTTTTAAGTCGGGGTGCCCGTAATATATGCCTGTGTCGAGAATGGCTACAGCGACTCCATACCCGAGGGAGCTCCAGCCCATTGATCCGTAGTACTCGTCCCAGACTAGAGAGGCGTTTATCATGGCTATGTTCCACTTAACGTCAGGGCTTGAGCCGAACTCAAGAGCTTTAGCAACTCCGTCCTCCTCAACGTACCTCACACCGAGGTGTCTTGAGACCTTCTCGATGGAGTGTTTAGGCAGGAGGAAGACAGCAGCTTTAATCTCCCGAAGGACCTTCAGAGGTTGGACACCGTAGGACTCAGCCACACTACCCACAATCTCCTCGTTAACATAGCCGACGACCACCCTCACAAGCTCCTCAGCAGGTGATGCAAGGCCGTGTATGGGGGCTAAAGCGATCAAAATCAAGAAGGCAAGGATTAGTGTGGCTGTGGCTTTCATAGAGGCTCCTCTCACTGTAATCGGTCCCCTAGTTACTGGGGGTTTAAAACAATATAAATCTTCCTAAACATCAGGGATTGATGCGCGACACGGCTTCACTCATCACCAACCTCATACAAACTTGATTACTTCCAACGTATCTTGGTTTTAATGCTTTTATCTATCTCCTCACCTATCTCCATCGACCTCACGTAGGACGTCTCCACTACCTCCATTAACCCTGCTTTAATCCCCTTGGTCTCGAGGATCTTCAGCCCTCTTATCGTGGTGCCTGCCGGGGTTGTTACCTCATCCCTGACCTCCACGGGATGTATCCCTGATTCCTTGAGTAGCTTGGTGGTTCCTTCGATCATGTCAAGCACCGCCCTATATGCGATGTCTCTAGACATGCCGGAGGCGACTGCCCCTAAGACGAGCCCGTCTATTATCTCAGCCATGAAGGCTGGACCGCTACCTACCAGGCTCGTCCACGCGTCCAGGTACTCCTCAGGAACCCAGTAGACGCTACCTAGGCATTGGAAGACTTCCTCTACAGTGGCTTTCCCGGAGGCGCTGACGTTGCTGTTAGTCGCTATAGCTGTGGTCGACCTCCCGACTAAGGCGTTTATGTTTGGCATGGCTCTGAAGACCTCAGCCCCGTTGAGGGCCTTACTCAGGGTGCTTAGTTTAACGCCGGCCATTATCGAGATCACGGTCTTGCCTGACCACAGCCCCCTCGGGACCTGGTTATAGAGCTCCGGGAAGTGGTAGGGCTTAACACTTATAATCACTAGCTCGGAGTTACTCACTACGTAAGCGTTATCCTTGCTCACTAAAGCACCGAGCTCTGAGGCCTTCAGGAGGGTCTCCTCCCTCCTTCCGCTAGCGTATATCTTAATCCCAGACATGCAGGCGTTGAGAGCCTTAATAATTGCCGACCCTATCCTGCCGGCACCCAGGACACCTACACTGATCCTGCTCATCACTTGCTCACCGTCTTACCACGGTTATGTATTGAGGAACCACGGGCATATAAACGTTCCGCGATAGAATGCCAGCAAGCGTGGTTTGAGCGGTCAAGGACGGATCCTGACTTAAGTTAATGTCGGGAAGCTATGTGATGAGTTAAGCACTTAAACCCTGGCTTGAGATTAACTGGCCCTGGTTCAGGTCATCGCTATCACGGCTCGCTTCACCTCTGTCTTGCTTAGCGATACTCGCTGACTTGATAAGTGCCGTCTCTGTATAGCGTTATCTTAATCGGTTTCGTCACTCTCGTCCCTTCAACGCACTCACTCGCGTTGATTCTCACGTAGTCGTATATAGCTGTGAAGTTCCCTCTCAACTTCACCCCTCTCTCGTCAGCTAGCTGGATCAGCCTCTGCGGTAACGTTACTAGGTGCGTCCCCGGCTCAACTACAGCCTCCCCAACCTTCATGAGATCTCTGTAGGTTTTAAGAGTTTCTTCAGCCAGCCTCACCTTCCTTAAAGCGTTCCTCTCTATTATGGAGACGTTCTCCCTGGTCGTGCCTAGAGCTTCAGCAACCTCCCTCTGAGTCCTCCCCTCCATCCTGAGCTTCAGGACCTCGTACTGCTTCCTCGTCAGGAAGCCGTATAAGCGCTGCTCGTCTCTCATTACTCACCAACCATTGATTAACCCTTTGTTAGGCTTATATTCGCTCCTCCCCTACGTCCTTAGGGTGAGGTGATGTCTTCATTCGTTTACCGTGGTAGGGGTGTATACTGGAGAAGCGAGGTCTTCGACCTCCTCACTTCATGGGCTCTGCTCAGCTTCTCTTTCGCACTCTTCATGAGACCTGACCTCAGTCAGTTACCCCTGAGCCTCCTCTACTCCTCAGTAGGGGTTGGCTCGGCTTTCATACTTCATGAGCTGGCTCACAGGGAGGTAGCTAAGAAGTACAGGCTAGCAGCTAGGTATAGGGCTTGGTACTTAGGCCTGGTAATCACTCTAGCCGTAGCCCTCCTGAACGCCTTCGTCAGGCTACCCATCCTCTTTGCAGCCCCGGGAGCCGTGGTTATCTATGGGTACTGGGGTTCTGTGAGTCCGCGCGCGGAACTGAGGATCGCTGAGGCAGGCCCGCTGACGAACATAGCCTTAAGCGTTGTAGCCTGGCTGGCACTCACTATGACGCCTGTAGGGACGTTCACGTCGCGTGAGCTGATCTACTACATAGCAAGAATAAACATGTGGATAGCTTTCTTCAACATGCTCCCGCTACCGCCGTTAGACGGCTTTAAGGTGCTTAAGAGATCTCCTATCGAGTGGGTTGCAATATTTGCAGCGTGCGTGGTAATGCTGAGGTTGGTTCTTTGATTTTAAGGTATTGATCGTTCCTCGCTAAAGCCGCTTATGAAACCTCACGCCGTTTTATAACCCCTGTTATGATGCTCTCTATGGTTTGTGCGGTGGTGTTGCCATGCGGTCTAGAGGTCTCTACAAGTGGGTTGTGCTGGTTTTATGTATCGTTAACCTCATGCTAGTTGTGGCTTCCCAGCTCGCCGTAGTGTCTCCTTCGATCCCAGTCTACATGGAGGTCTTCAGCGTGAGTGCCGCAGTGGCTAGTTTACTTACCTCTGTCTGGGCGTTGGCGAGAGTTATCACCTCGGTTCCAGCCAGCGCTGTAGCGGCGAGACTGGGGACCAGGCCGGCGTTTATCACCGGGGTTCTGCTGTCGACTGTTGGCTGGGTTACAGCGGCTGTGGCACCTGACTACTGGACGGTGTTGGCTGGAAGGTTCGTGATGGGACTGGGGGCCGGGGTCATACCCACGGTTGCTCCCGTGGTGATCTCCGAGTGGTTTGAGAGGGAGGAGTTAGGAACTGCCATGGGTTTCTGGTCATCCTCCATGACTCTAGGGCTTGTCTGGGAGTTACCCCTCACAGCATGGGTCATCTCTAACTGGGGGTGGAGATACGCCTATGCGCTCTTCGCGGTTGTTTCCCTGATTATGGTGGGTCCTCTGATTGTTCTTTTAAGAAGACAGCCGCCACACCCTCTAAACCCGTCAACGGTTGTAGGAGGGTTTAGAGTGCTTGAGTTACTCAGCGATCACACGTACTTGATGGTTTGTGTGGCGATATTCTTCGGCGTCGGTGTGTGGAGTGCTTACACCACCTACGTCGTTAAGTGGTGTATGGCTAAGGGCTACGACTACATGAGCGCCTCACTCCTCGGCGCGGTTCTCAACGCGGGGTGCATAGCTTCACAGGCGGTCGCCGGGTGGGTGTCGGACAGGTTCCTGCATGGCAGGCGGAGGCCGATCTTCCTCTTCGGATCCCTCCTCGGCGTCCTAACCTCGTTACTGTTCACGTACACCCCGCCGGGAGTAACGACCACCCTAACCATAGCTACCATGGGGGTTGCGATGGCGCCAATCCTAGTAACGATGTTCGCGGCGCCTCTAGACATAGCCAAGCCGGAACAGCGAAGCCTCGCGATGGGTGTCGCAGGAACCTTCATATACATAGCATACACCCTAACACTCCCCATAGGCCACATATACGACGCACACGGGCTAGTAGCAGCAACAACCCTCACAGCGATAATAGGGCTGGCGGGAGCCTCAATAATGTATATAAACCCTAGGAAAAACCTCTGAGACCTCCTTAAGGAGGTCAGTGGAGTTATTCATCCTCCCTTGCAAGCTTGATTCCATGGCGATTTATAAGTTGTGTTACCGATAGTTAAGTTGAGGTAATTTGATTATGCCTCCACCGTGTTCTCCTAGTAGGATGCTACATGTTGACCTATCGATCGAGAGGGCCTGGGAGGAGCCGATTCCTGAGGATTGGCACAGACTCTACGTTGGTGGGGAGGGTTTCGGCGCGAGGTACCTCTACGACAACTTAAGACCTCGTGTAGATCCTCTATCTGAGGAGAACAAGCTCCTGTTCGTAACGGGACCCCTAACCGATACCGGTGCCCCGACGTGCGGTAGGACTGTAGTCATGTTTAAGTCCCCCCTGACTGGGACTATATTTGCTTCCAACGTTGGCGGCCACTTCGCACCACACATCAAGAGGAGTGGCTATGACATGATAGTGATTCACGGTAAGGCCGAGAAACCCACGTATCTCTACGTGCATGACGGTAGGGTTGAGTTCCTCGACGCCAGGGATTTGATGGGGCGCTCACCCAGGGAGGTCCAGGAGGAGATAAGGAAGCGTCACAACAATAAGGACGTTCAGGTGGCCGCCGTAGGCGTTGCTGGTGAGAGGCTGGTTAGGTTCGCGGCGATAATGGTGGACGGGCATAGGGCTGCAGGTCGAGGCGGCGGCGGGGCTGTGATGGGTTCTAAGAACCTGAAGGCTCTCGTCGTGTACGGCACGCGCTTTAAGGCCGGGCTGGCCGACCCCTCCAACTTCAGGGAGGCCGTCAGGAAGGCCTTGAGCGAGTTGCTTGAGGAGCCCTTCGTCAGGGATGAGCTGAGGAAGTATGGGACGCCCTCATTCTTCGACGCGATGAACGCGACAGCGCTGGTGCCGTTCTACAACTGGAGGAGGAGTAAGATGCCTGAATTTAATGACCACCTAGGTTACAAGCCTTACCACGAGAGGCTCTCCGTTAAGCCCTACGCGTGCTTCAACTGCCCTGTGGCGTGCGGGAGGCACACAGTAGTTCCTGAGGGGGTGTTTAAGGGGGTTGAGAGCGGGGGTCCTGAGTATGAGTCTCTGGCGGCCTTCGGTGCTAAGACAGGGGTTAAAGACCTCTACTACGTCACCGCTGCGAATCACCTAGCGAACGAGCTGGGTCTGGACGTGATATCCACTGGGCAGGTGATAGCCACAGCTATGGAGTGGTATGAGACGGGAATCATAGATAAGACTAAGACGGACGGGCTGGAGCTCAGGTTCGGCAACGGCGAGGCTGTGGTAGAGCTCGTTAAGAGGATTGGGATGAGGGAAGGCGGGTTCGCGACCCTGCTTGGCGAGGGGTCTTTGAAGGCCGCTCAAGCGCTGAGTGAGGATGCTACGTACTACGTCATGCACGTGAAGGGTCTTGAGATGGCTGCTGACGAGGTCAGGACAAGCAAGGGTGAGGCGTGGTCTCACATGGTCTCCCCGAGGGGCGCTGATCACTTAAGGCCATGGGCATCGATAGTGGATGCGTTCGGGTACTTGAGCGAGGAGCTCAGCATCACTGAGAGGCCAGACCCGTTTAAGGAAGAGTTCAAGTCCTGGGTTAAGCCGCTGGAGGAGTACTCAATGAGCACCAACTTGCTTGGCGTATGCCTCTTCACAGTCATAACGCTCGCGGTCAGGGCTGAGACCTGGACTAAGCTCTTCAACTACGCCACCGGCTACGACTTCACGATGAAAGACCTCCTTAAGGTGAGTGAGAGGGTCGTAAACCTTGAGAGGCTCTTCAACGTTAGGGAGGGCTTCAGCAGGAAGGACGACTACCTGCCGGAGAGGTTCAGCAAGGAGCCGGGCGACGGCGCCGTGGTGGATCAAGACAAACTCCTCGACATGATCTACGAGGTAAAGGGATGGGATAGAGACGGGGTGCCGACTAAGGAGAAGTTGAGAGAGCTTGGCCTGGAATGAAGACGGCTGACTGGACGGTAGTCTTGAGGAGGGACTCCCACCCTCAGGAGCTAATGGTAGAGGTTACTACAGCCTGCAATTACGCGTGCCCGCACTGCTTCAGGTTCTCCATCAAGGGCTTCAGGACCTGCTACATGGACTTAAGGTTATATCACGATATGCTTGATTCAGCTCTTGAGGCAGGCGTTAAGAGAGTGGTGTTTTCTGGGTGGGGTGAGCCCACGGTGCACCCCAACATCCTTGAGATGATCGGTGAGGCGAAGGGGAGGGGGATGGTCATAGTACTGAACACCAACGGCTCCAGACTGGATGAACTCTCTGAGGGACTAGTCAAGCTGGGGGTGGATGAGGTGTTCGTGAGCATCAGCCCACCCGAGTTAAGTCGAGACACGCTTCAGGGCGTTAAGCAACTCAGGACGCGGAGGCTCCTCAAGAGGGCTGAGAAGCCTGTGGTTAAGGCTATCTACACAGTCACTAAATCCAGCGTCAAGAGGGTGGGGGAGGTGATCAAGTGCGTTAGGGAGTTGGGTGTGAGGGAACTGTATTTCAACTACTACATACCGTACCCCGGAGGGCCGGAGGGGCTTGACTGCCTCAACGACAGCGAATGCAGGAGGGAATTCAACGAGTTGCTGAGCGATGCCACTCCAAGGATCTTAGGGGCTGGTGTTCGCTTCACCCACGCCGAGACGACGCCGAAGTTCGCCAGGAGTTGCCCCTTTGCCACCAACAGAGCGCTCTTCGTGAGGTGTGATGGGCGGGTGACTCCCTGCCTCTACTACTCCAGATCGTGGAGGACGAGCGTCTTCGGAGTCACTAGAGAGCTGAGGGAGATATTGCTCGGCAAGCTCGGGGAGGTGAGCCTCATGAATATCTGGAGGGACAGGTACTCAGAGATGTTCTTCAGACTCTACTTCAACCACCTCCCATCATGCCTGGAATGCCCCTTCATGAATGGATGTGGGTTTACATCAACCAATGAAGTCGACTGCTGGGGAAACACACCTAATTGTGCTCACTGCCCATACCTACACAAACTCTCGTACTGCCCGCTCTAAACCATACATGGAAAACCCGTATCATTTTTACCCTTAAGTAACATAGTGAGGTGAGGATTTAAAGACTGATTCATGGTTCTTAAGATATATCTACTTCAGTTCGCTTAAGGAAATCTAAAGACTG
>JAWBLQ010000024.1:0-15229 GCA_038830105.1 Zestosphaera sp.
CCACGGCGGCCGCGAGCTCAGCGCCTGTCCTGAACTTAAGCAACGTAGTGATGTTGAGGCCATGCTCCTTGAAGAGGCCTGCGTGTAGGGCTACCCAAACAGGCGTGGCGTGCGTGTTGAACTCCACACCGAGACCAACGACCTCAAGACCGGTTGGGGGGTTGGTTAAGCATGTAAACCAGTAAATCAGTGACGACGTAATTAAAACCACGCCACCGACTACCGATAAGACCTTAAACCAGCGCATTGTGTTCCCGTTAAACACTTAATTTAACAGCTTAAAAAATAACGATCTTAGATGTAAATAAAATGATTTACATTAATCTAGTAACTCAGTTAACGCCCTAGCTAATATAGTCCGTGACGCGATGATAGGTTTCTTAACTGTTCTCCGGATTATGTTTCTGTGCTCTAGGGTGTAGCCCATGCAATCCATTATCACTAGAGAAACGTTGCTTGAGGAGAGCCTCTCAGCCACGTCAGCGAAATCTTGAGGCGTTGAGGAGTAAGGTGATACGGGATATACAACCACTTCTCTGAAGAACTCTGACCACTTCCTCATAGCGTAATCTACCTGTGCCTGATCCGGTATTAAGACACCAACTACACCCCGGAACCATAGACTTGAAGCTACACCCTTCAGAACTCTCTCAGGGTAGATTATCGGTGCTTTCGAGGAGAACTCAGGGAACTCGCCAGTACATAGTATCGCTATTAAATCAACGCCGACCGAGTTTAAGTAGTCTGCCTTCCTCTGCATTAAGGGTATGACCTTACTCTTTGATACCTTAACCTCGACCCCAGTGCGAAGCCTCGTCACGTACACGACATCTCCCTCGCTCGGGGCTAGGTTCTCCTTAATGTATGACTCGTCGTAATCGTCTAGAGCCCCAGCCTCGACGACTTCAACCCATCTCGGCAGGAGTTCACGTAAGTCCCTTAGAACGTCAACCCTGGGTGACTGTCCTATAGTCAGAAAACCGATCCTCATTTAACACTCCCTGTACTTCATTCCTCAAGGTTAAAAACCTTCAAAAGAGTCTACGCGGGAACTTCTATCATTAAACAGTACATGGATTATGCTCCGCTTAAATCCTCGTTACCGCTGTGTAAATAGCCTCCCTCACATCCTCAATAGTCACTCCGTAGATCCTTACATCTTTCCCCTCCTCTAAGACCCTTGTGACCTCGTCTGCAACATTATGTATGGGTGCCTCCAAAACAGATAATAAGTAAGTTAACTTAATGAATTCCTCTTCAGGCTCTACGAAGAAGTCGCCTGTTATAAAAACGCCTTTCACTAAATCCCCCTGGATCTTCAGACAGACCTTAACGAGCTTTCCTCCAGCGTGCTTCTTCTCACCGCATAATACCCTTACCCCACCCACGGTTTCACCCCCTCAACTACCTTCCTTTGATCGAGACTAGGTGTCGCTATCTCCCTGAGGGCATCCATCTCCTCCTCATTAATTAAATCCCTAAGCTCATCGACTAACGCTAAATTCCACTCTAGTCTTGAGTATTTCTCTTCATAAAGACTTAAGGCTCTCTCGAGCTCGCTACCGTGAACCTCGCTCCACGACGCTCTGAGACCTAGCTTGTCTGCTATGGCTTCAGCCATCATGCCAAGTAAATCACGCACGTCAACGCTTCGCCCGAGAACATCGCTGAGAGTTGTTACTCTTTTAACCCTACTCTCCGTGAATTTCTTATCAGAGAGTTTCTCCCTGGACGTTTTAAGGACTGCCCATAGCGTTGAGAGATCGCTTGAGACAAGTAAAGCACCGTGCACGAAGACCCTATCTCGAGACCTAGACGCGGCCATGCCCGAGATCTTCAGTCCACCGACCTCTACGTCGTTGAGAGGTCGGTAGTGAACGTCGTTAACGCCTATGCTCCCTAGGGCATCGGCAACAGCCTCCCCCACTAATTCGAAAGACTTCTCCATGTCAAGCCTGTAATCCGGTAGCGTTAAAGCGTAGTTTAAATTGCCTAGATCGTGGTAAACAGCCCCACCTCCAGTGAACCTCCTCACAAGCTTGACGCCAAGCCTTCTAGCTTCAAGGGCGTTAACCTCTAATGCCGGGCATTGGAACCTTCCTATCACTATAGCTTTATCGTTACGCCAAAAACGAAGTGTCGGACAACGAGCCTCGAGATAAAGCGCCTCCTCGAAAGCCAGGTTAAAGAACGGATTCACAGGCCACTCCGCAACAAGAACCCTTAACTCCCCTGAATAATTCACGCCGCTCATTTAACCACCATCGTAACCATCATCTATTAAGCTTTTAGACAATTTAACGTTGAGCCCCACATACTTCAGCCTTGGAAATAGTGGTTAACGTGAATAAAAACACGCACTACTTACCTAGCTTCCTAGCTAGTTCAGCGAGCCTGGGCTCTATGTATTTACCCTTATCGAGTACCTGCACGTCATCTAACCACACTGACGAATTTAGGCATATCCCGTCAGTGTGTGATGGGGCTTCGATAGGGGCTGAACCAGTTAATCTACGGCTCACGTAACCTATCCCCCATTCAGTAGCTCCCCAGACTCTCTCGTCCTCAAGTATATTGCCAGTCAGCTTAGCGCCTGGGTTGATGCCGAAGCTCAGGTGTGCTGGTCTTAACATCTGTGGGTGGTTGAACTCCCTAAGCCATTTATTAAACGCTAGGGCGTCCTCACCTCCTTCAATCTCCTCTATCACTCCTTCTCTAACATGGAGTTTAATCGGCTGCTTAAGCAGCCCTAACGGCGGGTAAACGGAGCCGTCGAAGACTATCACGCCGTTGATGGTCTTGAATACAGGCGCTATGCTTATCTGGCCCGGTAGCATATGCGAACCTGGTGTGAATGCCTCTCCCTTGTTATTCAGCACCGAGCCCGTAGGCTCTCTCTCGAACTCGACATCAGTTCCAGCAGGGCTCGTGATCTTGATGCGTCTAGCGGATCTCAACATGCCAGCCAGCACGTCCTGAAACTCCCTGAGTACCTGTAAATCAACACGCTCAATGACTCTGATCATCATGTCGACGTCCATACCGACCAGGCATAAGTGCCTAAGCTTCTTGTTCTGTGTTATGGCGTTCTCGTAGGGTGTTGAGTATAGGAGCCATTTAAAGTTGAACTCCACCCATACGTCAGCATTAGCTAGTAATGCCGAGAGAGCCTCTACAGGAACCACTGGATCTGTTAACTTCCCGACCCCTAAGGGTGACGCGATCATCCACACACTCAAGGGCTTAGCCCCCACGTGGTAAGCAGCACCCGCAGTTACATCAACGACTCTCTGATCAGACTCAGTGTCGGCCGTGATAACGACTGTTTCACCCGGCTTCAGACCAAGCATCTCGCTCACAAGCTTATATGCTGCACGGTAAAGCTCCCATTCCGCGTATTGAGGCATTAAGACCACCGATGAAACTACGGGGACATCATTTTTAAACTTACCGAGCACGTGGCGTTAATGTTATAGTGGTTGGGATTCACCCTATATGAGGCAGATTATCCAGACCCTCGAGTCTGCCGGTAAACATTGGGACGCCTCTCACTTATAAAGCTTCACTAGTGTTTCGGCTAAGATAATGGAGGCCTTGAGAGGGTCTATAACTGGTATATCTACTGCTCTTTGAATATCCTCCGCCAGACCAGCTAGGGCTGTGCATCCTATGACCACGGCTTTACTACCGCTCTCCTTAGCTTTCCTGGATTCTTCTATCAATAGCCTGAGCGCCGTGGCCTTATCTCTATCCGCATCTAGAACCCCGTATGGAATGCCTTTAACCTCTACTACGTCCTTAAGACCCAGTCTCTCAACGAACTCCCGCATCATCTCAAGGGTTTCTGCTTGAGCCCCGACAGTCACTACAGTTACAGGCGCTCCTAAGAACCCAGCCAGACGTAGCGATGCCTCCCCAGAACCTATAACAACCCTGTCTCTAAACATTCTCCTAAGCTCCGGGACCGCAGGATCTAGGAAACAACTAACCACAATAACGTCGTACCCCTCACCCTCTCTCACAACGGTCTCAATAATCAACGGCACGGCCTCGTCGTGATCTTTACGTGTCTCAAGCGAGAGCGGCCCTCGCGGGAGGGAGACGACCTCGATCCCTGTGCCTGGTGACGCATATCTCTCACAAACCGCCTTCCGGCTTCTGTTTCGAACGTCAGTCCCTACAGGGACTACCACGAGAACCCTAACTATGATTAACACCCGTTATAGAATCATTCAGCCCTATATATTTGAACCACGGGTTCAGTGCTTTATACTCTAGCTACATTTGTTTAGTGGTTGGCAACATGTCTCACGTGATCGGGTATAAGTGTGGCAGGTGCGGCGCCCTACATCAAGGTAGAGTCCCTCATTCCACGTGTCGCTCGTGTAACGGTTCTCTGCTGGCCGTCTACGATATTGAGGCCGTCAAGAACGTGATTGACAAGGAAACCCTAGCCCGCAGACCGCCAGCGATGTGGAAGTACTTTGAGCTCCTCCCAGTGATTAACATGGATAACGTCATATCCCTGGGTGAGGGTTACACACCAATGGTTAAGCTGAGCAACATCAGTGAGTGGATAGGGCTGAAGAACACGTATCTGAAGGACGAGAGCAGGAACCCTACAGCCACTTTTAAGGATCGGCCCGTCTCAGTCACGGTGTCTGTGTTAAAGGAGCTTGGGGTCAGGTCGGTGGCGATGCCTTCCGCCGGTAACGCGGGCTCCGCTCTGACGGCATACGGTGCTAAGGCTGGCTTAGAAGTTCACGTAGCGATGCCGTCGGACACGCCGAAGGCTATATATGCTGAGAGCCTCGTGCATGGAGCTGAGGTGATTCTAGTTAACGGGTTAATAACAGACGCCGCTAAGGTTGTCGCTGATGGTGTTTCCAGGCACGGCTGGTTAGACGTGTCAACTATGAAGGTCCCGTACAGGGTCGAGGGGACTAAGACCATGGGGTACGAGATAGCGGAGCAGATGAGTTGGGATCCACCGGACGTTGTAGTGTTCCCGACGGGTGGCGGTGAAGGGCTTGTGGGTCTTTGGAAAGGGTTTAAAGAGCTAGTCGAGCTCGGCTGGATTAACAGCATGCCCAGGTTAGTGGCGGTTCAGTCTAAGGGATGCAGGCCAATCGTTGAGGCCTACGTTAAGGGTGAGGATAGGGTGAAGTTCTTTGAGGGATGTGATACGATTGCGTCAGGCATTAGAGTGCCTAAGCCGTTCGCTGACGTGGAGATAATGAATGCTATACGTGAGTGTCAAGGGGTAGCTATCGACGTTAGTGAAGAGGAGATAGTTAAGTCGGTAAGAGAGTTGGCAGTAGCCGAGGGGATTCTGGCATGTCCTGAGGGCGCGGCGGCTTATGCAGCGGTTAAAAAACTGATCGACCTAAAGCTGGTTGATAGAGATGAGAAGGTTGTGTTAGTTAACACAGGAAGCGGCCTGAAATACTTTGAGTTACTTTTTAAAATCCTGAATATTTAGGAGACATTGCGTCTTTGATGTTCAAGCTCTTCACCTTCCTTTTAACAGCTTGCTTCGCTAATGCCCTAGCGCAAGAGCTCTTCTGCTCGAGTTACTAAGGCTTCACTCCCTTGATGACCATTATAATCTATTCTCCTCACTAGCGTGCTGGCTTAGATGAGAAACGCTAAAGTGACGACCTGAGTGAATTGATGGATTTACAGTCCCTGCCTTAGGTAAGGCAATGAGGTTCTTTGGGAGAGTGGGATCACATACGCTACACAGCGATTGCCTCGCTGTAAAACACGTACGTGGGAAAAAGCGTGAGACTTGCTCGCGTGTGTCAAGTCAGCATCATCATGGCCATTACCTTAGCATCCTCTACAATGTTCCTTATTACCGCGTACTCGTTTGGTTGATGAGCTGTCTCATCTACGGTCGACCATACTACGGCGTGTATTCCTGCCTTCCTGAGGAACCTAGCTACTGTCCCACCACCGATGCCCCCCACCCTGACCTCTATACCTCTCAACGTTTTTACAGCCCTCCTGAGGAGGGTCACGACCTCGCTGTCGAGGGGTGTCGGAGGCGGTGATTCCTCCTTATTAATCACCTCTATCGCGATCTTAGGCAGTACATCGCCATCAATCACTCGCCGGTGCTTCTCACTGATCCTCGTAGCTAAACCCTTAACGAACTCTAAGACATCGTCTACACTGTACTCCGGCAGTATCCTGCAGTCAATAGAGGCCAAGCACTCCCCCGGGATTATGTTCGGCGCTGTTGCCTTACACTCTAGCACTGTTGGCTCGAAGGTGCTCGTGGGAGGGTCATAGAGTTCGTTCTTGTAAGCGTATAGGTTGTGAAGAAGATCATCAGCCTCCCTCACGTACTCGTTGAGCACTCTATGAGCATTCAAACCTAGGTGTGGCATGCTTCCGTGAGTCTGTCTCCCCCTAACAACTACCTTGAATCGTAGGATGCTCTTCTCAGCTACCTCGATGAATGACCCATCGCTCTTACCAGCGTCAGGCACTAAAGCCATATCATTCCTCATGAAGAGGTCTGGATGCCTATCAAGTAACCATCTCAGACCATACTTACTCCCGGTCTCTTCATCGCTGACGAAAGCCAGTATAACGGTTCTCTTAGGTCTAATGTCTAGGTCCATTAAAGCCTTCACTGCGTAGAGTGAGGCTACTATGCTTTGTCCGTTGTCTTCGGTTCCTCTCCCGTAAACCCTGTCCTTAACGACAGCAGGTTTGAAGGGGTGTGTGATGGTCCACTGGCTTAAATCACCGGGCGGGACGACGTCTAGGTGTGTGAGTATCCAGAGTCTCGAGGCTTCAGGGTCTGTGCCGTAGTAGTACGCGAGTATGTTCGGTCTAACCCCTCCCTCAGCCCTAGGGTCCGGGACGTCGTACCTCACAACCCTGTCGAAAGACCACCCCCTAACCAACTCCAGAAGCCTTAAACCCTTCGAAAACTCACCCAAACCACCATTATCAGGCCCCACAGCAGGAACACCAACCAAACCAACCAAAGCCTCAACCATCTCGCTCTCACTGGCTTCTAGTCTTGCGGAAACCTTGGTGATGACCTCATGCACCATTACTGAACCCGGTGAATATACAAGCAACCAAATAAATTAACTTCAAGGGAAGAGTTAAAAGACTTTAAGTAATCAGGAACAACACTTATTAACAAGGGCAGAGACTCAATTCTTATGCTGGTTTGTCGCTTTACTCTGTTTCATCCGCATCCCCACTCAGGATCTCGTAAAGCTTGAGAGACCTTCAGGGGGTACACCTCACACCTTGAAGGAGTTTCACAACGCCTTTGAGAGAACTGAGTAGCTTCTAATAAAGTATAAACCTTTACAAGCTTTTCTATTGAACTAGGAGAAAGTGAAACAGCGCTCGGCGGAAGGGTCTACGCAATCGTAATAGTAGAATAGCCAGGAAACTATTATGATTATATCTCTTTAAGACGCTAAGAATTAATGACATTTATTAACCCTCATTATTAAATACTTATTGTGATACCTGTGTATGATCGATTTAGACTCGGTCTTAGTAAGCTTTACATAGCGATCATAGTGGTTGTGGTGGCCGTTGCCATCATAGCCGCGGTTATGTACATTACCACCCCTACCGTGCCTACTACCACGCCCGCAACTCCGACAACGCCTGTGACTACTCCCACGACCCCTACAACCCCAACCACCCCTACGAAACCCACGACTCCTACAACACCAACAACACCTACAACGCCAATCACGCCCACAACAACACCGCCTGCAGAGAGGCTCTTAAGGTTCTCGAACGCTAACGTCCCGAATCTAGACCCCGCTGTTGGAAGCGATGAAGCTAGTGCTATCTACTTCATAAACGTCTACGACACATTGCTGTATCCACTCCCTAACGGTACCTTGATCCCGCACGTTGCTGAGAGATGGTCTGTCTCTGGAGACGGTCTTGTGTGGACATTTTACATAAGGAGAGGGATTAAATTCCACTACACTGGCAGAGAGTTAACGGCATGTGACGTCGAATTCTCGTTGAGAAGGCTTTTCACGATAGGCCGTGGGTTCGCGTATCTATTCACACCAACCGTAGATATAAACAGAACTAAGGTAGTGGATGATTACACTATACAAATAGCTTTGAAGAAGCCTTTCGGTCCATTCCCCTACATACTGCTGAGGCTATATATATTGGATAGCGAGCTCGTGATGCGGAACATAAAGACCCCGGGACCGTACGGAGAACTCGGCGATTACGGCACGGAATGGCTTGCAGAAGGTCTCGCTGACGCCGGTTCTGGACCCTACACCCTTTCTGAGTATAGGAGAGGGGAGTCAGTTGTCCTACGTAAGTACACAGGCTGGTGGGGTAAATACGCTCCCAACGCCCCCGACAGAGTGATAATGCTGGGGACTACTGAACCCACAACTATACTAACACTCATGACTAGGAGGGAGCTCGAAATTACCGACACTTGGCAGGCCATAGAGAACTACGAAGCCATGAGCAGGATTAACGGGATTCAGTTAACCACTCTCCCGACGTTACGAGGATTCTACTTCATGATGAACACGCAGAAACCACCGCTGGACGACGTACACGTGAGGAAGGCAATATCCCTTGCGTTTGATTACGAAGCCGCTATAGAGGGTATTAACCCCTACCAGAAGAGGGGTTGGGGGCCTGTCCCAAGCACTTTAGTCGGGTTCTGCCAACCCCCGGTGGTTCTCGAGAGGGACGTCACAGCGGCCGTAGAGGAATTGAAGAAATCGAAGTACTGGGGTAGCTTAAGTGAGTATCCGATAGTCATCTGGTGGGTTGCTGAGGTCCCGTGGGAGGAGAGAGCCGCGTTGCTGTTTAAGGCGAACCTGGAGGAGATAGGCCTTAAGGTAGATGTAGTTAAGCAGCCTTGGCTCTCAGTAGTCCAGGGCTTAAGCACTCTAGAGTCGTCACCCCACGTGGTTACAGTGATTAACACCGCAGACTACATGGAGGCTGGCGCGATGCTCATGAAGAGATACCACAGCTCGGCTTACGGGAAGTTCTACCAGAACGAGTGGCTCTACCTACCTGAACTCGATAGGATGATTGAGGATGCCATCTCAACAGTAGATCTGAGCAGTAGGCTAGCGAAGTACTGTGAGATACAGCACTACATATTCAACCTTTACCCAACGCTCTACGTGTATGACTACGTTGACCTCAGGGCTTACCAGGCGTACTACGTCGACTTCCCGGCTGCTAGAGGGGAAGCCGCGCCCCTCCTGGGGTACCACCTTGAGTGTAGGTGGATACAGGTATATCCTGAGAAGAGGGCTGAGTTGTTGAAGTAATACACTTCTGTGAAGGCACAGGTGTGTAGGATGGGTGGAGTAAAGACGTTTTTTAAGTCAGCATACAGGAACGTCTTCGTCAGAAGAGCTTTACGGTCCCTCCTCTCCTTGTTAGGGCTCTCTCTATTAATATTCATCTTAGCCAGGGTTCTGCCAGGGGACCCGATTAAGACGGCTCTCGGGCCTGACGTGCCTGAGGAAGTCGCTGAGAGATATAGGGAGATGCTTAACCTAAATAAACCGCTTTACCTCCAGTACTTCTACTGGCTCATGGACGTTTTTCAGCTTAAGCTGGGTAGGTCCCTAGTAACTGTTAGGGATGTAAGTGCGGATATAGTGGATTTCTTCCCTGCAACCCTGGAGTTACTGCTTGCTTCAGCAGTGTTCCGTATTATCGTCGCGTTCCCGCTGGGCGTGTTAAGCGGGAGAAAGCCTGGAGCTACCATGGATAACGCTATAAGGGTTCTAGCGTACGTCGGGATATGCATACCTACCTTCGGGTGGGCTATCATACTCCAACTAGTCTTCGCGTACTGGCTTAACTGGCTTCCAGCCATCGGCAGGATCTCCGAGGAATTCATGAGCATCCCTAAAGTAACGGGGCTCATGACTATTGACTCGTTAATAAGTGGAAACATCCCTGCTTTCATGGATGTCTTGAAGCACTTGTTGATACCGACCGTAGCTCTATCTATAGGTGGGGCTGTTCAAGAGGCCAGGATCCTGAGGGCAGGCATGATTGAGAACATTAGCAGGGATTACGTACTCAACATGAAGTCGCACGGCATCCCTGAGAGGATGATTTACTTTAAGTACGTCCTTAAGCCGTCTATCATAGCTGTAGTCCCAACTATGGGTTTAGATGTAGCGTCCACGGTCGGCAATGCTTTCCTTGTTGAGTCGATATGTAACTGGCCAGGGATGTCTAGGTATGGAATGATGGCTATGTTGAGGAAGGATCTAAACGCGATAGTGGGGGTGGTGCTCGTCATAGGCATCGTTTATATAATCATAAACACTATAACGGACGTAGTGCTTTACGCGATTGACCCGCGGATTAGGCTCAAGGAGCGTGGGGAGTCTTGATGAGCAGAGATCATAGCGCTGTAGCCCGTGAAGAAAGGGAGGTGAGGTTAGAGAACCTGAAGAGGGCGTGGTTCAGGTTCTCCAGGAATAAGCTGGCCGTAGCGGGTCTAATCATATTCGTAGCTATAGTTGTAATGGCCTTGTTAGCTGAATACGTAACGCCGTACCCAAGCCATGCAGGTCTCTACATAAACTTTAAGGAGAAGTACCAACCCCCAAACCCAAGCCACATACTCGGGACCGACATGTACGGTAGGGACGTGTTCACAAGGGTTGTTTTCGGGTTTAGATACGCCCTCATGATGGTTGGAGTGGTACTCGGGATAGTAGTCCCTGTAGGGACTGTTCTAGGGTTGTTTGCAGGTTACTATAAAGGCACTTTAATCGACCACGTAATCAACGGAGCGTCGGAGGTCTTCGTGGCTGTTCCGCCGTTAGTCCTAGCGCTCGCCATATGCTCGGTGCTGGAGCCCAACGTGCTTAACGCGTTACTAGCGATAACGCTCATGTGGTGGCCCTGGTACACGAGAATGATATACTCAGTAACTTCATCGTTACGTAATGAGCCTTACGTCTGGGCGGCTAAAGCTCTCGGCATGAGAACTACGACTATACTCTTCAAGGAGCTCCTGCCTAACATGTTGGGGCCTATACTGACTAAAGCCACGCTTGACGCCAGTTGGGTCATAATAATAGGCGCCTCTATAAGCTTCGTAGGTCTCGGCGCGCAACCCCCGACACCGGACCTAGGAACGATGCTCTCGGAGTACTGCCGCTACCTACCGGCTTACTGGTGGATGACTTTAGGGCCTTTACTCGGTATCATCGCTCTCGTCCTCTCTTTCAACTTGATGGGTGACGGTTTTAGAGACGTCTTCGCTGGTGAGTAAGCATGAACCTGCTTGAAGTGAGGAACCTCCGTGTGAACTACAGGAGCTACTGGTACACCTATCACGTTTTGAACGACGTATCGCTTCAAGTGAGTCAGAGGGAGAAAGTCGGCTTGATAGGGGAGTCAGGTAGCGGGAAGACAACACTCCTGAAATCAATCCTCCAGATACTGCCGCCTCAAGGCAGGATAGTGGGTGGGGAGGTGCTGTGGAAGGGAACAGACCTCCTTAAGGCCGGTAGGGATTACGTAACGAACGTTAGGAGGAAGGAAGTAGGGATGATCTTCCAGGACCCTCTAGGCGCTCTCAACCCTGTCTTCAAGGTAAAGGAACAGATGCTTGACATACTTAGGCACTCACACAGCGATCACGATAAGTCAGATCACTTAAGCTTAGCTGAGGAGCTCCTACGTAACGTCATGCTTCCTGACACAGCGAGGGTTCTAGAGTCCTACCCATTCCAGTTGAGCGGTGGGATGAGGCAGAGGGTAATCATTGCGATGGCACTCGCCTCCGCTAGGGATCTTCTATTAGCCGATGAACCGACTACTAACCTAGACGTAACTATACAAGATCAGATACTTCGACTCATAGGCGAGTTAGTGGTGAAGAGAGGTTTAAGCATGATACTTGTCTCCCACGCGTTAGGGATGGTAGCTAAAATGACGCATAGGGTCTATGTGATGTATGCAGGTAACATAGTTGAGGAGGCACCGACTCTAAAGTTGTTTAGCGAACCTCTACATCCCTACACCCGCATGCTTATTGAGAGCGCGCCAAGACTTGCTAGCACGCATCTCGGCGAGGGGATAAAGGGAAATCCCCCCGACTACAGATACCCGCCTCCAGGATGTAGATTTCATCCTAGATGCCCTCACGCCACCGGGATATGTAAGGAGGTGAGACCTTCTAACATTGAGGTTTCTAAACACAGGTATGTAGCGTGCCATATCTACAGTGAAGAAGCGGGGGATAGGTGATGATGTTAATGCAGGTTGACGGCGATTCAAGCATGGGTTCGGAAGCTCTCCTCACAGTGAGGAACCTTAAGAAGTACTTCAGGACTTCAAAGGGTCTGGTTAGGGCGGTGGATGGCATCACTTTCTCTATGAGCGCCGGGGAGACCCTTGCGTTGGTCGGTGAGTCAGGATCGGGTAAAACAACCACCGCACACGTCATCATGGGTTTCTACACGCCCACAGAAGGCTCGGTGATGTATAAAGGTGTCAATATAGGGATTCCTATCGAGAAGAGGCCTCCCTCATTGAAGAGAGAGATACAGATAGTGTTTCAAGACCCAGCAACATCGCTTAACCCGAAGAAAGCCGTTAAAGACATTCTCGAGACTGCAGTGAAAGTACACGGAGGGGGTGCGAAGCTTGAGAGGTTTAAGAGGATCCTCGAGTTAATGAGCTACGTGGGGTTGCCTGAGGAACATCTCTTCAAGCGCCCCACAGAGATAGGCGGTGGTGAAAAACAACTAGTGGCTTTAGCGAGGGCTTTAGCCGTTAACCCAGCCTTCATAATACTTGACGAGCCCACTTCAGCGCTGGACGTCTCAGCTCAGTCAAAGGTGTTGAGGACTCTCTTAAAAATTCAGAGGGATCGAGGGGTTTCCTACTTACTGATAACTCACGATCTAGGTGTCGTCAGAAATATATCGAGGAGAGTAATAATAATGTATCTTGGCAAGATATGTGAGGAGGCTGACACTGATGAGTTCTTCAGCAAGCCATCACATCCCTATACGCAGATGCTCCTCTCGTCTATACCAACCATGACTGAAGAGGATGAGAAGATCCTACCTACGAGGATTGAATCGCGAGGTGAGATACCTAGTGCAACTAACCCGCCTCCAGGATGTAGGTTCCACACTAGGTGTCCTTACGTGATGGAGATCTGCAGGAAGGAGGAACCACCAGCGTTCAACGTAGGTGGCCCATCTCACGTAGTGAATTGCTGGCTTCACTCATCCGATACACGTGTTTAACGTCAGTACCTAGTTTAATGTTTTTAACGTTTGAGCGTTCTTACGAATCTCATTAATACGTAGGAATTGAGAACCTGATAACGCCTAGTGTTAAGTTCTATGAAGCTCCTGCCCGTGCTTGAAGATTGTAACTTCGTTAATGCTTTTTCTCTTCCTTAACCTAGGTTCCTCTGACGGGTATCCAAACGCTATTACAGCTTGAAGCTCACATCCTTGCGGTGGGTTAAGCAGTCTGTCGAACTCTTCTTTAAGTAGGAGGGGTACTCCAAGCCACACACTACCTATCCCTAGGAGCCATGCCGATATAATCATGTTCTGAAGCGCTGCCGAAAGAGACTGTATCGCGAGCACCCTCTCATACTGGAGGTATTCATCCTTATGTATTCTCTTCCTTAGATCTAGGAAAGCAGCTATATAGAGTGGCGCGTAATACATACCCTCATCTATTCTCTTCATCCACTTGGCTATAGAGTCTTCCGGGTAGGGTTCTAACAGAGAGTCTCTAGCGTAGATCTCGTGAGCTCTCCTTAATAGTTTATGCACGGACTTTCTAATCTCTTCATCAACTATTACCATGAAGAACCACTGCTCGCCGCCGCCAGCTGTGGGGGCTCTAGTGCCTGCCTCCAAGATCTTCATTATAACTTCATCTGGTATGGGAGTGGGTTTAAATCTCCTAATACTAGTTCTCGTGAGCATTGCGTCAAGACACTGAGTGTTGAGCACTCACGTATCCCCATTACTACTAGTATGATCAATGATTTAAGTCTGCTAGTGACGTCAATTAGTGAGTGAAGGAGGAGTCAGCCTTAACGCCTTTAAGATGCTTAAACGAAGGACTAGGTTATTCGACGTGGTTCACGTTTTAGAAGGAACTCTTTAACCAGCAGAGATATGAATATCAGTACGCCAATGAGATTAAGCACGGTGTTCGGTATTAGCATAAGTATTGATATGCTTAAGAACGTTGCTCTCTCCACTAGGCTTAGCTTACGTCGTAGGTAACCAGCTATTCCAATGCTTATAGTTACAACCCCCACTAGGGCTTGAGCTACGTGCATTAACCCGAAAATGCTGTTAGGATGTAATATGTCATTGTATATCAGGAAATACCAGGGGATTATGTATAGGGGTGCTGAGGCTTTAAGAGCCTCTAGACTCACTGCCTCTATCGAGGCTTTAGAGAGTGAAGCGCCCGCGTAAGACGACACCGCCACTGGAGGTGTGATAGCTGATAAACAGGCGTAGAAGAATATGAACAGATGAGTTGCCATGCGGTCAAACCCGGCAAATATGAATATCGGAGCTGCTATGGAGGACGTGAGCACGTAAGCAGCCGTCGTCGGCATGCCCATCCCTAATAATAAGCAGACTAACATAGTGAGAGCTACTGCTAGCCAGAGGAATCCCATCGACAAGCTCGATATTAATATGACTAACTTACTTCCTAACCCCGTTATCGACAGTATACCGACAACCACGCCTACGCCCGCTAAAACGTTGGCCACGGTGATTGCCTCTTTAGGAGCTTCAGCCAGCCCGTTGAGGATCTTCATTAAATCCTTTGGCTTCCTATCTATGAGAGCGATCTTAATGACCGCTATTATAAAGCACGTGATTATGGAGTCGAGTACAGCGCTTATCACTGAGAGTGTTGTCGCTAACCTGTAAACTAAAACCGCGAGAGGTACTAGCAGGTAGGCGTCCTTGACTGTTTCCCTCCAAGTTAATCTCTGGGTAACGCCCATAAGTCCTTCCTTCTTAGCGATTAAATCTATGTATATGTAGATGGCTGTAAAGTACAGTAACGCCGGGATTACAGCTGCTATACACACGTCCCAGTAGCTAATGCCTAAGGCCTGAGCGATTAAGAATGCCGCTGTACCCATTATGGGAGGCATTATCTGCGCCCCGGTTCCCGCGAGAGCTGTTATACCCCCGGC
>JAWBLQ010000025.1:0-15076 GCA_038830105.1 Zestosphaera sp.
CTGAGGTAAGATATGCTGAGGCACAGCAGGAACTTCACGGATTGTAGTGCTTCAAGCAGACTATTCCTCAAAGCTATCAAAACTCCGTAGAAGAGTGCTTTGCCTTTCAATGTGTTGAGTTCTATCTCGACGTATATTTCTTCGAGGATTGCTTTGAGGGTTAGTGACCTCACTCTACCAACTCACTTCCTCAACGTCAGGATTAAAGCCCTCGCCTCTGGTTTGAGGTCCCTCCATGTCTTGAGTCTGAGGGCCTTCCTGAACATCTTCTCGATTACGTCGAGTGTGAAGCCCGCCGGCGGTAGTTCTTTGAGTATGAGTTGCTTAATTACGTGTGAGGTGTTTGAGGGGTCGTTGATGAAGGGTTTAGCCGGTGGATGAGTAATGAGCATCATTACGTCAACTACTAAATAAAATTGAGGGCCTTCAGCTTAAAAGCCTTAACTGTCTCTCCAGAGACTTACCTTGCCGAGCCGTTAGAAGTCTTGGTTTCGGTTTACGTTTGATGCGTTGTTGAATGTGTGAGTGGTTTAAACTTAAAATATCTTCCGCGGGCTTTATTTAGTGGTGTGGGCCGTGAGTCAAGCACCTCTGAAGACTGTGAGCGTTGAGGAGGGTGTTGTGGTTAACGTGCTTAGGGAGAATCATAATAAGGTTGTTGGTAGGGTTGAGTTATTTGGTGAGGTAATTCACTTAGGTAAGGCGACGCCGCGAAGGAGTTCTTTGAAGAGTGTACTTGCTAGACTCTATGGTAGGAGTCCGGAGCTTGTTGTTGTTAAGTATATTAAGAGTGAGTACGGCTCCCATAGATCAAGGTTTGAGGCGAACATTTACGATGCGATTGAGAGGTTGAAGTTCTTCGAGCCAGAGTATTTAGTTAGGAGGGGGGCTGAGTAATGAGTGAGAGGTATAAGCTCTACGAGATAGATCCGAAGACCGGTAGAATTAAGTCTAGGAATAGAGTGTGTCCTAAATGCGGTAGGCTCATGGGTTATTACGCTGAGACAATGCCCCGCTGGTATTGCGGGTACTGCCACCACGTCGAATACGTGAGGTAAGACCTGCGGGAAAGGAGTGAAATGATTGTCTTAGGCATAGAGTCATCCGCACACACTCTCGGGGTCGGGATCGTTAAGGATGAAGCACCCTACATTCTAGCAGACGTCAGATCCGAGTACAGGCCTAAGGTCGGCGGCATACATCCCAGGGAGGCCTCCCGATACTTCATAAGTAACGCCCCTCAGGCGCTGAGGAGAGCGTTAAGCGATGCCGGGCTTACTATTAAGGATGTCGACGCAGTTGCAGTGGCTCTAGGTCCCGGTATGGGGCCTTGCCTGAGGGTAGGAGCAACTCTAGCCAGAGGCATAGCAGCCTACTTCAATAAACCTCTAATCCCTGTTAATCACGCAGTAGCGCATATAGAGATAGGGAGGTTGATCCATCAGTTTAAGGACCCTCTGATAGTCTATCTCTCCGGCGGTAACACACTCATAGCGTCGTTTTCCGAAGGTAGGTACAGGATCTTCGGCGAGACCCTAGACATACCTCTCGGCAACTTTCTTGACACGCTGGCTCGTGAACTGGGGATCGCCCCGCCCTACGTAGTTTCAGGGCTTCATCAAATAGATCGATGTGCTTTAGAGGGTAACGAGTTCGTGGATCTACCCTACGTAGTTAAAGGACAGGATGTCTCGTTCTCAGGTCTCTTGACGGCGGCTCTGAGGGCTGTGAAGAGCGCGGGAGTCAGCGTTGGTGACGTATGTTATAGCGCGAGAGAGATAGCCTACTCCGCTATAGTCGAGGTTAGCGAGAGGGGCTTAGCACACACGGGGAAGAAAGAGGTGCTTGTGGTAGGCGGCGTTGCGTCAAGCCCAGTGTTAAGAGAGAAATTCGAGGTCATGAGCGAGCTTAGAGGGGTTAAACTAGGCGTGGTTCCGCCTACATACGCAGTTGATAACGGGGTCATGATCGCTTGGGCAGGCCTCCTCTCGTTTAAGTATGGAGTAATTGTAAAGCCTGAGGAGGCTTACGTGAGGCAGAGGTGGAAGCTTGACCAGGTCGACGTACCTTGGCTCACCTGAGCTTGTCGCGTTAGGCGCTGAGGCGGTCTTGTTAAGGGCTTGCTACGGGGTATTGCCCTCAGTCTATAAGGTCAGGGTAAGCAAGCCCTACAGAGATCGTAGGCTGGACTCAGTTCTTGTGAGGGGTAGGAGCGAGACTGAAGCAAGGATACTGGCTGAGCTGAGGTTAAGGGGGCTCAACGTACCGGCCCTCTACTACGTGGACGTGGATAAGGGTTTAATAGTGATGGAGTTCGTGGACGGGGTTTTGCTGAGGGACCTAGTGCTCAGCGGCTCAAGCAGAGTGCCTAAATACTTAAGTGATTTAGGTGTTATGGTGGCTAAGATCCACGACGCTGGCGTGGTTCACGGCGACTTAACAACCTCGAACGTAGTGGTTAGAGGCGATGACGTCTACTTAATAGATTTCGGGTTGGCCAGGTACTCTAGGAGGCTGGAGGATCTGGCCACTGACCTGCATCTCTTCATAAGAGCTGTGGAGAGCACTCACTTCAGCAGTAAGGAGGTTTTGCTGAGGAACTTCGTGAAGGGATACAGTAGCGTTAAGGGTAGGGAGTTCACTGATGCCTTATTAAGTAAGGTTAAAGAGATACGTCTGAGGGGTAGGTACGTTGAGGAGAGGAGACTGCGGGAAGGTGTTTAAACTCTACCTAGTGTCAAGGAATAAAGGTAAAGTGACGGAGTTCCAGAGGTTAGGAGTTGATGAGTGTGTTGACGTGTATCCGGTGGAGTTAAGTAAGGTTGAGATGCAATCCGACGATTTAACGGATATAGCTCTCTACAGCGCCGTTCAGGCCTCTCTCTACTTGAAAGAGCCTTTCTTCGTCGAGGATTCAGGACTTTACGTAGAACCCCTGAGCGGGTTCCCAGGTCCCTACAGTAGCTACGTGTTCAGGACTATAGGTGTTGAAGGGGTCTTGAAGCTGATGGAGGGAAGCCTCAACAGATCAGCGTATTTCGAGTCGGTTATAGTGTTGCATTACCCCGGGTTTGGATTCAGGGTTTTCAGAGGAAGAGTCCAGGGGGCTATATCCCGTGAGGCTAGAGGGACTGGCGGTTTCGGGTTTGACCCGATCTTCGTGCCTCAGGGCCGTGATGAGACGTTCGCCGAGATGAGGGTTGAGGATAAGAATCTCCTCTCTCACAGGGGGAAGGCCTTCAGAGCGATGTGCGAGTGGCTGAGAACCATTTATAAATCCCAGTTATAGGAGATTAGTAGGTGCTGGAATGAAGAAAGGCAAGGAG
Organism: Zestosphaera sp.; assembly: GCA_038830105.1. Classification (GTDB taxonomy): domain Archaea; phylum Thermoproteota; class Thermoprotei_A; order Sulfolobales; family NBVN01; genus Zestomicrobium. The sequence goes on from JAWBLQ010000025.1 coordinate 3,327, forward strand.
AAGGGGAAGTCTCACTCAACGAGACCGCCGACGTTAGTGCCTCCGAAGTGGTTACAGTACACACCTGAAGAGGTAGAGGCCATCATAGTTGAGCTGGCTAGGAAGGGATATCCACCCTCCATGATAGGCGTTATCTTGAGAGACCAGTACGGCGTTCCTCTAGTTAAAGCCGTGTTAGGGGTCGAGGTCACGGAGGTCTTGATGAGGTACAAATTAAACCCGGTAATACCTGAGGATCTCTATAATTTAATCAGGAAAGCTGTTAACCTTAGGAGGCATCTCAGCGAGCATCCTAAGGACAAGCACTCGTTAAGAGGTCTGATAGCTGTTGAGTCTAAAATACATAGACTCGTCAAATACTATAGGAGGGTCGGTAGAATCCCTCACAACTGGAGGTACGATCCGGAGGAGGCGAAGATCCTCGCTCAGAGACCTTTAATACCTTATACGGAGAGCGCTTGACTCACCTGTTCTGTGGGTGTGGGGCTTTCTGTGATGGAGTTTAACAAATATAAAGCAGAGATGTCTAAAGTTAAGCGGGTGTGTTCTTGCCTCAGATGAGTAGAGAAGTAACTGATGCAGAGGTCTTTCGCAACTTCCTTGAGGACGTGAAGAAGCATGCTAAGCTCACTAGGGTAGTGGCTAGTTTCGACGTGGAGTCACTTACAGCCAGTGGGTTGTTGTTTAAAGTACTCAAGTTGATGGAGTTGGATGTTGAAGCACTCCCAGACTACATCACGCCAGGTATTGAGGTCGGCGTCAAATCACTTGGGCTGAACATCCCGCATACGGAGTGTGATGAATGTCTAGTCTTTCAAGCGTCAAACGTTAATCAGGTGGCTTTAGTGAAGCATAACTACGTAGTGAGGTATGAGTCATTAATCCCTGGGATAATCAGCTTGTTAAACGAGTTCACGTCGATTAGCAAGGAGATGAAGGCTGTAGCCGCCTCAGCGATTCACTCTAAATACCTACCTAGAATCAGGGAACTGAAACCAAGCGAGCGTGAGAGGGAGTTCATTGATAAGCTATACGATGAAGGCTTGCTTGAGGTTATGGATGCGCCGATACTCCCACACTCAGCAACGTCCATGTACGCATCAACCGCCGGCGTCGATTTCTACGTCCCTGTCGGCATGGTTAGAGAGAACTTAAGCGAGACGTTATCGATCATAGCTAATACGTACAAGGTTCAACCGGAGAAGCTGAAGCTCAAGACGTATATAACTAGGTTTAGTTGGTTCGTGAGAGACTTAACCACTTTAGCGTACTTAATTATTTGGTTGCTCGACGTTAAGGGTTTTGAGGGTTACTTATCATCAATCATTAACCTGAGTTACCTTAGGAATTACTACCTCGAATTCGTGGGAAGTATTAAGGACATGAAGGCGTGTCTCGACCCGGTAATTAGTGAGGGCGTGAGCGTTCCGAAGACCAATAAATACTTAGTAGTCAAAGGAGATCCGGCAAAGCTCTCGGCAACCGTTATGAGTAAAGTGCTGTGGGGCTTCAACGCGATAGACCCCTCGAAGACTCCTGTAGTTCTGGAACATGGCGGGAGGCATTATGTGCCTCTAGCTCATTTCACCCAGAACGTAAGACGTAAGCTAACGAGCAAGTACGTTGTCCAAGGGGGTTACCTAGTCACTCCAAACGCGTCGGAGGTGTTGTGAATCGAGGCTCCTCCTTAAGGTTAGGATACGTGGCGGAGACCCTAGATTCCTCGAGACCCTAGATAGGGCAACAAGCCCTGACGACGTTAAACCTCCTAAGGACTTCACCATAGCTCACGAGGTAGTGATGAATGAATTCAGCTGTACAGTAACATACTCAGGCGTCACAACGCCTGAGGCCGTTAGGACAGCAACCTCAGTGCTCGAGGAGGTTCTGGGGCTTTACGAAATGCTTGAGGACGCTGTATATAAGCACTTCACTACGTGACGGCTGTCGGGCCTTCCTTAACGCGTCGCGTACCTAAACTTTTATAAGCTTCATCTAAGAGAGGTATTAGGTCGTGAAGATGTCGAGAGCCCCTCAGGTTAAGGATAAGTGGAAGCTGAAGAAGTGGTATAAAGTACTGGCTCCAGAGTTTTTCGGCGGCGTTGAGATAGCAACTACGCCTGCTGAAGAGCCTTCTAAGGTGATTGGCAGGACCTTTGAGGTCTCGCTATTTGACCTGACAGGCGATTTCAGCAAGCATCACGTAATGCTTAAGTTCCAGGTGATTGATGTTGACGGTGACTCAGCACGCACCTGGTTTAAAGGGCATGAATTAGCCAGGGACTACATGAGGTCCTTGATTAGGAGGAAGTCCAGTAAGGTGACTGTGATGATGGATGCGACCACTAAGGACGGTCATGTCTTTAGAGTTACGGCCGTCTCCCTAACGACATACAGGTGTAAGACTAGTCAAAGAAACGCTATTAGAAAAGAGATGATGAGAGTGTTGAGTGAGAAAGCTTCTCAGGCAGACCTTACCGATTTCATTAAGTCCTTGATGTTCGGGTCATTAGCTATGGAGATCTTCGAGGCCTGTAAGAAGATATACCCGTTAAGGAAGGTTGAGATCTATAAGTCGAAATTCCTTCATACCACAACACCCGAGGAACCTAAGACCGTTGCAGCGATCCCTCAACAAGCAACTCAGTGAGACGCATCTATATTGAGGTTTCAACAAGGTTTTCCGTGTAACTGACTTCCTCCCTGCGAGAGCAAGGGCTTGTAGGATCGTCAGGGTTCATCACTTGCATATAGGGCGGCTTGATTGAGTTTAACGTGATTAGCTTTTATACTCTCCGGTCGCATGAAATATCGTGGATGGGTTCATGGAAGCGATACTCCTCGCCGCTGGGTATGGTAGGGGGTTGGAGCCTTTAACTCACACCAGGAATAAGGTCTTGATCCCCGTTATAGACAAGACATTACTTGACCACCACGTAGAGAGCTTAGTTAGCGCTGGCGTCAGGAAGATAGTGGTTGTCGCCGGATACATGAAGGAGCAACTGGAGAAACACGTGAACAAGCTAGCAGGTCGATTCTCGTGCGATATTAAGCTCGTTGATCAGGGCAGGCCTTCAGGCACTGGTGATGCAGTGAAGCGGGGGATAGAGGAGATCAACACTGATTACTTCTTAATCGTCTACGGAGATGTCTTCGTAAGGTCAAGCGACGTGAAAGGTATGGCAGCGTTGAGGAGGAACGTTATAGGTGCTTACGAGGTTGAAGACTCTAGGAGGTACGGCGTCTTAATAACGGAGGGCCCTCTCCTGAAGAAGATCGTGGAGAAGCCTGAGGAAGCCTATACCAACCTGATTAACGCTGGCGTTTACGTACTGAGTGATAGAGTGAGGAAGCACCTAGACAACCTAACATTAAGTCCTAGGGGGGAGTACGAGCTGACCGAGGCTCTGACTCGATTAAGCGGTGAGGAGCCGGTCCACGTCTATAAGCTGAGTTACTGGAGGGATTTAGGCAGGCCCTGGAGCTTGCTTGAACTGAACAAAGACTTAATGAGTGCCTGGAGGGAGCAGGTGCTGAGGGGTAGGGTGGAGTCCGGTGTAGTGGTAAAGAACCCCGTCTATATAGATGAGGGAGCGGAGATCCTTTCCGGAACGTACATTGTTGGGCCGGTGTACATAGGGCGTGATTCCGTGGTAGGTCCTCACACGTACGTTAGACCCTATACAGTAATACTGAGTGATTCTAAGATCGGTTACGACGTGGAGATTAAGGAGAGTGTGATCATGAGTAGGTCACATATATCGCATCAAGCGTACGTCGGGGATTCGATAGTAGGTGAGGGATGTAATCTAGGGGCTGGCACGATAACAGCTAACTTGAGATTCGATGAAAAGCCCGTGAGGTACGTCGTCAAGGGAGTGAGGGAGTCGACCGGGAGGGTTAAGTTCGGGGCTGCCTTCGGCGACTTTGTGAAGACCGGTGTTAACGTCTCTACGATGCCAGGGGTTAAGGTAGGGGCTTACTCGTGGATCTACCCAGGAGCCGTAGTCACTAAAGACGTGCCACCGTGTAGTATTTACGTCAGTGAGGATGAGGTTCGAGGCATTAGAGACTCGTGTCAAGTAGATCGCGCTGTATGGAGGTCTTACTGATAAGAGTTCAAGCCCCCGTCCTGAGGGACGGGGCTGTTAGCTCATTACAGTGTGTTTTTAAGAGGTCTTAGGTATTATCCATTAGAGAGGTGTTATATTGCCCCCATCACCACCCCTTATCGGCGTTATAGGTAAGACAAACGTCGGCAAGTCAACCTTCTTCTCAGCAGCTACTTTAATAGACGTTAAGGTTGAGAACAGGCCCTTCGTAACTATAGAGCCGAACGTCGGAGTAGCTCACGTCAGGGTTAAATGCGTTCACAAGGAGTTAGGGTTACCTAAATGTGATGCGAAGAACTCGATTTGCGTTGATGGTGAGAGATTAATTCCTGTTAAGATGATGGATGTAGCTGGACTGATAAGAGACGCGCATAAGGGAAGGGGTTTAGGCAATAAGTTTATGGATGACTTAAGGCAGGCAGACGTCCTGCTCCATGTAGTAGATGTCTCGGGATCCACGGACGAGGAGGGCAGACCTACGGCGCCCGGCGCTTACGACCCTCTAGATGAGGTCTTAAGTATTGAGCAGGAGGTTAACGAGTGGTTCTACGGTATAGTGAGTAGGGACTGGACCCGCTTTGCTAGAGGGCTTGACGGCATGCCCTGGGATAGTGTGGTTGACGCAGTAACTAAGAGGGTCTCAGGTCTCTCTATAAGGCGGGAGCACGTGGTCCTGGCTTTAAAGGCAAGCGGTCTTGAGCTGACTAAACCCAGTTCGTGGCGGGATGAGGAGTTGAGAGGGTTCGTAACTAAATTGCGTGAGGTATCTAAACCGATGGTCATAGTAGGTAATAAGGCAGATATACCTGAGGCTGAAGACAATGTTAAGCGTTTGACTAAGGAGCTGAAAGGCCGAGTCTTCATCCCGACGAGCTCCTTATACGAGCTAGCTATAAGGAAGGCGGTCAAGGCTGGGTTAGTGAAGTACCTTCCAGGAGATCTTGACTTCACAGTAGTTGATGAGAGCAGGTTGAACCCTAAGCAGAAGGCTGCTTTAGAGAGGATGAGAGAGTTCATGAGGAAGTTCAAAGGGACTGGAGTCCAACAATCCATAAACACAGCCGTTTTCGACGTGCTTGATTCCATAGTTGTTTACCCTGTTGAGGATCAACATAAGCTCACTGACAGCTACGGCAACGTCCTCCCGGACGCCTACATAGTTAAGAGAGGTATAACCGCTCAGGAGCTCGCTTACCTAATACACACGGACTTAGGGAAGGGCTTCCTCTACGCGATCTTGGCCAAGGAGAACAAGAGAGTCGGCGCGACGTATGAACTACGCATTAACGACGTGATTAAGGTAGTCTCAACTAAGTAGGTCTGGTTCAAGTCTTTTAAACCCTGTAGTACTTATTCTGAGGATGTGGGAAGACGTCATGAGCCGCTCGGCATACAGCTACATAGCTGAAGCTTGGAGGAACCTTGAGTTAGGCGGTATGAAGGAGTTGATGAGAGAGCGTTATATAGAGTGGAGGAAGGGGCCTACAGTCGCTAGGGTTGAGAGGCCTACAAGGCTTGACAGGGCTAGAGCCATAGGCTATGAAGCTAAGCAGGGGTTCGTAGTGGTTAGGGTTAGGGTTAAGAAAGGCGGCTTGAGTAAGGAGAGACCTAACTCGGGACGTAGGCCTAAGAGGATGGGTATTTACGGCTACGCGCCTGGGAAGCCTCAGCAGTTAATCGCTGAGGAAAAAGCCGCTAGGAAATTCCGTAATATGGAGGTCCTCGGCTCTTACTGGGTGGGGGACGACGGCATTAACGAGTACTTTGAGATCGTTTTAGTGGATCCCAGTCACCCTGCAGTGGCGTCAGACCCTGACGTGAACTGGATCGCCAATCCTTCTCAGAGGGGGAGGGTATTCAGGGGGAAGACCATGGCCGGTAGGAGGATGAGAGGGCTCCTAGGGAATAGAGGTGTTAAGGGGACTCACCGCTGGAAGTGGGGGAGGAAAGCTAGTGAGAGAAGGCTGAGGAAGAGGCATGAAGCCTCGAGGGGCGCACGGCTCATAGTAACGCAGGATAAAGCTAAGGAGTTAGGGATTGTGAAGTAGTGGTTATGCGCAAGGGCTACACCCTACGTAATTTAGTTTTGTACGCGTTCTCCCACAGTACAGAGGACTTAAATAAGGTGAGACAGGCTATAATTAACCTACTGCCGCTTGACTTAAGGCAGGCCACGGTTTCCGAGGAGCGTGTAGTCGAGGGTCATTACGGCAACCCGATAACGCTAATCACCTTAAGAATGAGGGACAGGGATGCTGACGCGACTGTCTTCAAACACATAGTCTGCTCGTTAACGACGGCGGATAGATCTATCCTCATGGCTACGTTGCCGAGGCGGGTCGGCGCTAAGAACTCGGCGATTTACTTAAGACTCAGTAAGCAGGAGGCTTTATTAGGTAGAGTGATGCTGATGGACGGTGATGACGTTATTAAGGTCACAGCAACCGTCGTGGGTGTTAAGGATATGAGAGACCAGGTCGAGTATATGAGAGGGTTAATTGAGGGATGCAAATAAGGTATGTAGACCTTGGTAGTAAAGTCCCTTTAGGGTTGCTTAACCAGCTAGCCGAGAGAGCGAGTACGTACGGCTACAGGGTCGTAGCCTTGCAGGAGCTGGAGGGGGTTAAGGCTGTGGGAGGCTTAATGTTAATCCCTAAGCGTTCGATAAATTCGAAGGACTTAACCCCTCAGAGGTCGAGAGAAACCGACGTGAAGGTTCTCACAGTCAACAAACCTAGTGAATTGAGGCTGAGCAACCGCATCCTCAGGGCTCTAGACGTCGTAGAGCTGGATTTTAAAGTGTTTAGCGAAGGAGCTGCCAGGAAGGCCCTCAGTAAGCTAGTTAACACGAGGAAGCCTGTTATGGTTAACTTCTCGGAGGTCCTTGACGCGATACTCTCGAGGAGAGATCTCTCAGGACTCTACGCACTGTTAAGCCTCTACGAGAGAGGTTCTCTGACGCTTGTTTTAGGTAGTGGGGCACGTGAATTGCGTGAAGTCCACCACCCGGTAGTGTATTACTCCCTCCTCCAGGAGCTGGGCCTCTCTGAAGCTAAAGCCTTATCAACGCTGACCGCGAATCCATTATCGGTGCTTAGGAGTGCCGGATTCAACATCACTCTATGAGGCCGTGGCTCTGGCAGTAGCTCTTACAGCCCTGACTTTATCGCTGTTAGCGTTACTCCGCGTTAAGTCACTATCTCATAAGTCTGAGCTCTTTCTAAGCAGCCTCACATCGAGGACTATAAGGCACGTAGTTGAGAAGCTGAAGGGAAGGAAGAAACGCGGTAAGAGGTACTTAATCGTGAGGCTTGTGGGTGCTAGTGATGATCTAGACTGCAGTAAACTTCAGAGATACATAGACGAGGCCTTCATAGAGTTATACGGGAAGGTAAGTTACTCTAAAGCATCACCAAGGGTTCTATACATCAACAGAGACTCATCTAAAGCGATAATTAGAGTGAGGACCCCTTACAAGTGGGAGGTCCTGACGGTAATGGGGATCCTAGAGAGGAATGGAGTAGTAAAATCAGTTATACCTGAGCGATCAACAGGTACCTATAGGAAGGCTAGAAAGCACGTTGAAATCCCGTAAAACGACTCGCAAGCTTAACTCGTTAATTCAGTTCGTCGCGAGATCCTCACCCTTCAGTCTGGAGCGGCGACATCATCACTTAATGGTAGGACTACCGCCTTATTAAGTGTTTAAACCCCAGACGTGAAAGACCGTTAATAAGCGATCCAGCAACCTGTAAACTGGGAAGTTATGTGATTCGTGAATACCTTCCCATACTTCCCTACGTTACGTCGTTAAGCGCCTCTAGTCAATAGAATTTCCAATGGAGAACTTTAAATTAAACTTAGGAAAGACGCACAGACCTGCAGAGAGCCTTAAGACCTTAGACCAGGGGTTGCCGCCCCCCTTGCGAGAGGAGGTGGGCGGGCTAAAAATAAATTAGGGCCTGGTGAATTATTGAGAGAGGTTGACAGGATCTGGATAGACGTCTAGTTGTTAAGGTGCTTTCAAAAACGCTCTACAACATTATTAATTACAGGGTCTCCGTAGATGTTGCTTTTAAGAGGGCTTGTAAGGGGGTCCGCAGGCTTAGCCTCTCTGAGAGGGAGAAACTCTACACGATCTCAAGGGATTTCATCTCTAGTTACTTAAGGGTGAAGTGCTTCCTAGGCTCTGGAAGGAGTTATAGTAGTTACGCTAGGGTCTGGCTTGATAATTTGGTGTGTGAGCAGGATCTTCCTGCCTGGTGTAGATACGGCGTTGATGTTTGGTTATATGAGAGGCTCTACAGCCTCATGGGCGATGAGGTTCACGAGCTTCTTAGAGCCCTTGAGAGGAGAGTGCTGTGGGTCAGGATTAACACGTTGAAGACCTCTGAGGAGAGAGTGCTGAGATCTCTAGAGAGTGAGGGTGTTGAGTATGTGATTGACATGAATTACCCATACTTAATCCGGATTATTAAGACCTCTAAGCCGGTGAGGCTTCTTAAGCCTGTGAAGAATTTCGAACTAATACCTCAGGATAAGGCCTCTATCGCAGTGGTGGAGGCGCTGAAGCCTGAGCCGGGGGAGGAAATACTTGACATGACCTTCGCCCCAGGCATGAAGACCTCACTGATCATGATGCACACAGACAACAGAGCTAAGGTGGTTGCAGTTGACATAAGCTACAGAAGGTCCCTGATGGGACGGCAATTGATGAGTAAGCTTGGTGTGGACTTAAGCAGGGTTCAAGTAATTTCCAGCGACGCTAGGGATCTTCAGCTAAGATGCAGGTTCAGTAAGGTGCTTCTGGACGCTCCGTGCAGTAATAGCGGCGCTATCAGTAAAGATCCAGGACTTAAGATAACGTTAACACCGTCTAAGATCACGTACTACGCGAGGATTCAAAGAGACTTAATCAGGAAGGCACTCTCCCTAGGTGAGACCGTGGTTTACTCCACGTGCTCGCTAATGCCTGAAGAGGGTGAGGAGATTATTGACCTCATCGCAAATTCAGTCAGACTCTACAGAGCCGTCGAGTGGGCTGGGACGGGATATCCGTCCTACAAAACATCCGAGGACGTCATGCGTCTCTACCCACACAGGCATCTTACTGAGGGTTTCTTCATAAGCTTCATGGAAATAACCTGACGTGCAGATCCTCTTTTAAAGCGGGTCAGCGTTGCAATGCAAGCGGTGTTAGCATTACTGTGTTTCAGTTCCTCCTGTATTCAGTGCTTCGATTTTTTAAGTCTAGGGCCATTATATACAGGGATCTGCGTGTCCGCGTCAGCTACGGACGTCATGGTACGTGTGGGGGGTTTGAGGAGGAAGATACTTATATCTAAGCTGGGTCTTGACGGACATGACCGTGGCGCTAAGGTGGTTGCTAGGGCTCTGCGGGACGCCGGGTTCGAGGTAGTGTATCTAGGGGTTCATAAGTCTCCGGAGGATGTTGTGGAAGCCGCTATCGAGGAGGATGTCTCGGCTATCGGCATCTCGATACTCTCAGGGTCTCACTTAGAGCTCGTGAGCAACTTAATCAAGTTAATGAGGGAGAGAGGGATTAATGTTCCTTTAATCGTCGGTGGTATAATACCTCCTGAGGACGTGAACGAGCTCAGGAGGTTAGGCGTGTTTGACGTATTCATACCAGGCACGCCGCTAAAAAAGATAGTTGAGGTGTTCGAGAGGGCTTGCGAGGTGAGTGGTTCGTGAGGCTGGACCACATAGGCATAGCTGTTAAGAACCTTGAGGACTCAATAAGACTCTACAGAGACGTGCTCGGTCTAGAACTTGAGGGCGTTGAGGAAGTCCCTGAGGAGAGCGTTAAGGTAGCTATGTTCAGGGTCGGTGAGACGTTCATCGAGTTGCTCCAGGGAACCTCCCCTGAGTCAGCTATCAGTAAGTTCATAGACAAGAGAGGTGAGGGGATCCACCACATAGCCATAGGGGTGGAGAACGTTGATGAAGTAGTTGAGGGTCTGAAGAGCAAGGGGGTTATTTTAATATATGACAAAGCTAGGTTAGTTTCCAAAGGATCTAGGAAGATCAACTTCATTCACCCGAAGACGGCTGGCGGGATCCTCATCGAGGTCGTTGAGAGGGTGGGTCAGCATGACTGACTTAGATAAGTTGAGAGAGAGGTTCGATGAGTGGGTTAGGGAGGTTCTTGAACCTACTGTAAGGAAATCGCCTGAAGCGAAGCCGCGTTTCCTGAGCGAGGAAGGTCTAGAGATTAAGAGACTCTACACGCCGCTGGATATCGAGAGACTTGGCTGGAACTACCTCGATAAGCTTGGGTTCCCAGGTTCCTATCCCTTCACACGCGGTGTATACCCAACTATGTATAGAGGGAGGGCATGGACAATAAGGCAGTATGCCGGGTTCGGCTCCGCTGAGGACACTAACGCGCGCTATAGGTACTTGCTTAGCATCGGCCAGACAGGACTTAGCATGGCTTTCGACCTGCCGACGCAGTTAGGCTTGAACCCTGACGATAAACTGGCTTGGTATGAGGTGGGCAAGGTAGGGGTTTCAATGCCTTCAATAAAGGAGATGGATTTAGCCTTTCAGGACATCCCTATGGACAAGATATCCACTTCAATGACCATAAACGCGTCTGCCATCGAGATCCTATCGATGTACGTGGCGGTCGCGGAGTCAAGGGGGGTTAGTAGAGCTTCATTACGTGGTACTGTGCAGAACGACATCCTGAAGGAATACATCGCTAGAAATAACTACATATACCCGCCTAAGCCCTCAATGCGCTACGCGACCGACCTCATAATGTACGCGGCTAGGAACATACCTAAGTGGAACTCAATAAGTATCTCAGGGTATCACTTTGAGGAGGCAGGCGCTACGCCTGCTATGGAGGTGGCATTCACCCTAGCGGATGCGATGGAGTACGTTAAGTGGGTTATTGAGAGAGGTATGGACGTCGATGAGTTCGCTGGCCAGCTCTCTTTCTTCTTCGCCGCCAGGACCAACGTCTTTGAGCAGGCAGCTAAGTTTAGAGCAGCTAGGAGGATGTGGGCTAAGATAATGAAGGATAAGTTCAACGCTAAGGATCCTAGATCTATGATGCTCAGATTCCACACACAGACAGCAGGGGTTTTACTCACTGCACAGCAACCTCTAGTTAATTTAATAAGGACTACATTACAAGCCCTAGCAGCGGTTTTAGGCGGTACTCAATCGCTGCATGTTAATTCATACGACGAGGCGCTCTCATTACCTACTGAGGAGTCTGTTAAACTCTCTGTCAGGGTTCAACAGGTCCTCCTCTACGAGGCCGGTGTTATAGATACTGTGGATCCCTTAGGTGGTTCCTACTACGTAGAGTGGCTGACGGATCAAGTGGAGGAGAGTGCTTGGAGGATTATAGATGAGGTGGAGAGGCTGGGCGGCATGATCAAGGCCATTGAGCTTGGGTACCCTCAAAGAGAGATAGCTAGGGCGTCTTATGAGTGGCAGTTGAAGGTTGAGAAAGGCGAGGCACCGATCGTAGGTATCAACACGTTAGTGGAGGAGGAGCTACCGAGCGTTAAGGTATTGAAGGTAGACCCTAAGGTCAGGGAGAGAGTGGTGTTTAGGTTAGATCAACTAAGGAAGGAGAGAGACCCTATTAAAGTCAGG
>JAWBLQ010000026.1:0-14917 GCA_038830105.1 Zestosphaera sp.
ATGAGCCTGAAGTACGGTTTCAAAGTGTACCTAGTAGACCCCAGGGGGACATCTAGTTCGCTCACACATAGCGCTGTAATGAAGAAGTACGGCTTAGACAGGCATACAGCATCAGCATACCTCATAGCACTCAAATACCTCCAGGACGAAAAGACCATGAACAGTCGCAAAGCACGTGAACAACACAAGTAAACATCAAAAAGAAAACAGCCCAATCGGTGTTAGCGCCCATAACGTGGCCGAAAACAGCCATGTCCGCTATGTAGTGGGTCATAACTCCAGCGTACTTAGCAGCTGAAGCGAGATCCCCGGAGAGCATGAACCCCAGCGCCTGGTTGAATGTTACGTTAGCCCGCTGTGCAGCTGAGTCGTCCGCTAAGACCCCGCTTGAGCTGAAGTATATGTGATGGAGGCCTGTATCACCTATCCCGTCCGGGGCTCTGCCATTATCCGGGAGCTCCGTCCCGTAAAGGTACCAGTTTAAATTCGCAAGAATCCAATCTCTAGCCTTGCTTGGAAGCCAGTCAAGAGCGTGCTCAGCAACCCAATCATGGGTCCCGTATTTCGGGCTAGAGAAGTCGGAACTGAAGCCTCCATTACCCCAGCTATAAACAACGTCTAGAGATATAGCTAGCATGAAGGTCAGCACAAGGCAGAGAAAGAGTGTCAGCCTCCTCAAGCAAGATACCTAAAGCTCTATGTTAACGATAAATATAAAGAAAAGATCTTCAAGAGCTTAAACCTCGATTGATATCGAGTGATACTAGTCATCCCTTCTCAACACCATTTACCCTGTACAAGGGTCAACCCTGAGCTCAGAGCATGGAGAACAAGATAAGGTGAAGGGATTTCTGGTCGCTCGACAACCCTGCAAATAAAGCGTGTAAACCTGAATGAATGCAGGGAACCCGTCCCTCAGGACATGAGGGGTCAGTCTAGACATTTGTTTCTATAGCCGCTGTTCTTTCATTTTAAGTCTAGGGTCAAACAAAGGAGTTGAATCCGGAACAGTGAGTTGACCGCAACACTAAGGTCTCTACCGTTATGACTTTCTACCCCTCCTACGTCTTACAATGAAGACGTGCCCTCTGACATCGATTAATTCAGCGTTCAGCATCCTCGACACCTCGGAGGCCAAAACCTTCACGTCGACCTGCCTAGCTAAGGCCTTCAACACCTTAACCTTAACAACGCCCTCCCTCTCCAGACTTCTCTGTATCTCTTTAACGACGTTTTCACTTACGCCTTCCTTACCTATCCTAACCTGCGCTGACTTGCCCAGCACTTCTCTGGGGATTCTCATCTTCCTCTCACGCATGGCTGTCGCGTCACCCAACCACAATGTAAGCACGTGAGAGTTATTATAACTTGCTTCTCGTTACCTCTCAACCTGACTCTAGCCGTCACTCCAGGAATCAGAGGAGTGAAACACGTCCTGCAAACATACCTCCTGTAGGAAAGCGGTCTCCGAACCCCGGCCTTACGCAGTAATGTCAGACCCAGTCTTATCTGCTCCCGTGCAATATCCACCCTCCCCTCACGAACCATCCTAACGGAAGTGTTGTAGAGTATCATAGCCCTCTGAATAGCTAAATCCCTCAACAAACCCTGCCTTCTCAACAACTCTCACACTAAATTAAATCATGTAAGACACTATTTATGATTTTTAGCTCAGGCCTCTGAAGAGAATGCCAGGTGAGACCACTAATGGAGACCCTGAAAATTAACGAATCGCATTCAAATAGGAAATAGGCCAGGGGGTAACCTGCTATTCAACCCGGAACCTGGTAAATAAGGGTAGGTGATGACTTCAGAATGTACGGTCGACTTAACGGGCACACCAGCGAGTTAAGAAAATTATTGAGTGAAATAGATAGTTATTAGGGATGATGAGGTGATGTCATTACTTAAAGTTGTAATTGCTGAGGCTTCACTTGAGTTAGTTCCTCGCGAGATATGTAATCACCCCGCTGTACTTAAGAACGCTAGGTTCAGAGGTAAGAAACCTACGGAGATCCTGCTAGATAAATCACTACATTATCACGCCATGAAGAACCTCCCCGACTCTGAGAAGAGGGGGAGACCTGATATAGTTCACGTGGTTCTGCTTGAGTCGTTGTCATCTCCTCTCAGTATGGAGGGAAAGCTTCAGGTGTTTATCCACACGTACGGCGACTACGTCATTGAGGTTAGTCCTGAAACCCATATACCGAGGAACTACAACAGGTTCGTCGGGTTGATAGAGCAACTCTTTAAGGAAGGCTCCGTACCGCCTAAATCTGAGAAGCCGCTTCTAAGGATTTACCCATCATCGATAACGAGCCTGCTCAAGAAGTTAGGAGTTTCAGGAGCTATACTGTTGAATGAGAATGGACTCCTCACTAGCCCGAGAGACGTATGTAGGGAGGCACTAGACAAGGGACTGCCGCTGATCATCGGGGGGTTCCCGCATGGGAGGTTCTCTAACGAGGTGATCGCTAATGCGCTAGCTACCTACTCTATATATCACAGGCCTCTTGACGCGTGGGTGGTTACGTCCATAATGATTCACGCCTGCGAGGAGGCTCTGAAGGTGCTTCTTTAGTGGTGCCGCCGCGGGGATTTGAACCCCGGACACCCCGGTTTCTGGGGGGACTTCAGCCGGGTGCTCTCCCGGGCTGAGCTACGGCGGCCCGAGTAATTAAATACCTCTGGGCTTATTAAATTTTCGGCGCTTCAGCGACGCAACATAACTTATTAAACGTGTGTGGATCCTTGAGGCATGTCAAAAGGTCTACAAATCTAGTACGGTGCTGACGTGCCAGCACTCGTTATCTTTAAAAATCTTCATCAGGGAGTACGTGACTGCCTTGACTTCGTTTTTGACTTCATGCCTCCCCGGATCTACCGTCTCGCCGCATACCTCGCCTAAGAACTTGAGCGGTTTGTCAAGGTCTGATTCGTCCTTCACCTCCTTCTCAAAACTCACAGTGAATTGAGAGAAGACCAGTTTTTCAACGCTTTGTATTATCAACAGATCCTCGAGCCACCTGTAGAGAGCGTTATAGGCATCCATACCTTCATCAACCACTAGTCTCCGGACCTTACACTCAACCTTAGAGGTGTTCAGCATGACCCCGAAGAGAGCCTTACCGGCGTTAGCGAAGGCGTCCTCAAGAGTCTCTCCAAACGCCTCAAAGTACGCGTCCGCCGTATGTTCGAGGAACTTATAGTCCCTGCAACTCATACACATACCTATGATTTAGATGTACAGAGGCTTAAAACAAAAACAATGTCGTCACTAGACCGAGATTACTAGGTAAGTGAGACCAACTACCTGGAACGCGTTAATGGTGCGGCGGCCGGGATTCGAACCCGGGATCTCCGGCGTGCCTCAGAAGCCTTGGAAGGCCGGCGTCCTAGACCAGGCTGGACGACCGCCGCTCCGATACTAAACTTACAGCGTCCTTAATTTAAACTTTCGCTTCAGTAGAGCCTCTCTACGACCGGCGGTATGCACTTGCTTACTATTTTACGTCCTCTAACTATCTTTAGGTTAACGCACTCGGACTCTACACTCTCCTCTATAGCGGCCCGGAGGTCGCTTACCTTCCGAAGAGGTTTACCGTCCGCCTCAGCTATTACGTCGCCTATCATCAGACCGTGCTTCTCAGCCGGCGAACCAGGTACTACGTTAATCACTACAACGCCTTCGCTGATAGGCAGGTCGTAGAGCTTAATCGCCTCCTCCGTCAACGGCGATACGTAAACACCTAGCCAGGCCCTAATAACGGTGCCGTACTCCTTGATCATCTGGACGAACCTCTTAACGGTGTTTATCGGTATGGCGAAGCCTATGCCTTGAGCGTACGGTATTATAGCTGTAGCAACTCCAACCGCCTCCCCGTCAACGTTCACTAAAGGCCCTCCACTGTTCCCTGGGTTTATCGCCGCGTCCGTCTGTATGAGATCCTCAAGCACTACGTTCTCCCCTGATATCGTTCTTCCTAGGGCGCTTACAACACCCATCGTGACTGAGGGTCCAGGCAGGCCTAGGGGGGATCCGATGGCGAACACTAGATCACCTACCTTAAGCCTGTCTGAGTCGCCTAACGGCAGTGACTCGACATCGTTCACACCAACTCTGAGCAGGGCTAGGTCCCTGTACGGGTCAGCCACCAGAACCCTGGCTTTCTCTCTCCCGTGCTTCGGCACGAGTGCTATGACTTCTGAAGCGTTCATAACGACGTGGGCGTTAGTCACTATTAAACCCGGCTCTATGAAGAACCCTGACCCAGCCCCCCTGACCTCCCTATACCTGAAGAAGAGATCCATACTCGGGACCAACGTGAAGACCGTGGCTACACCCCCTGAGATCCTGCTTATGAGCTCCGAGACCTTAGAGCTGAAATCCCTTAACTCCAACGTATCACCGTGTCAATAATACAGTATATCTCTAATAAATATTAAGGTAAACGATAAAGCTTAATAAAACCAAACACTTAATTTGATGGGAGGGGAGGACTGTATGGTGAATGTGAGGGAGGTACCTGCTGATATGTTCATTGAGGAGCTAGCTAAGTACCTAGAGGAGAATGTGAAGACCTTCAGACCTCCTGCTTGGTCTTCCTTCGTTAAAACAGGGTCTAATAGAGAGAGGATTCCTGAGGTCCGTAATTGGTGGTACGTTAGGGCGGCAAGCATATTGAGGAAGCTCTACATTAACGAGCGACCAGTAGGGGTAGGTGCATTCAGACGCATCTACGGCGGGCCGGAAGGAGGGAGCTCAACACCATCTCACTTCAGGAGGAGTGGTAGCTCCGTGACCAGGCAGATACTGCATCAACTCGAGACCGCGGGCCTAGTGATGAAGGTCGAGAAGAGGGGAAGAGTCTTAACACCTAGGGGACGTTCACTACTAGACAGCATATCAAACAAAGTATTCAACAGATTAACAGAGGCGAGGCCTGAGATGAAGAAATATGGGTGAGAGCGGCGTGAGCGAGGAATACTACGACGCTGAGTTAGAGGAGCTTAAGAGAAGACAGATGGAGGCTTTAATGCGTAGGCAGGAGGAAGCCAGGAGGAGGGAGGAGGAAGCCGCTCGAGAGGCTCAGAGGCAGGAGATACTGCGGAGAGCTATGACCCCTGACGCAAGAGCTAGACTAGCTAACGTTAAGTTAGTTAAGCCTGAGTTAGCCAGGGCTGTTGAGGACTACATAATAAACTTGTCTCTCTCCGGGCAGTTGAAGGAACCTATAGACGACGACACCTTGAAGGAGATTTTATACACTATAGACACCAGAACGAGACGTGACTACAAGATAGTGTTTAGGGAGAAGAGGTGATGTATGTGGCTCGAGCTAAACACGTTGCCAGGAAACTACGCTTAGCTAGTGCGGGGAATAGGAATCAAGCACTGCCAATATGGGTGGTGGTCAGAACGCTGAGGAAGGTCTCCTGGAGGCCGAGGCTGAGGCACTGGAGGAGAAGCAAGCTGAAGAATGTCTGAGGTGGTTGTCTTGGTAGAAGGTGTAATATATGTTGTGAACCTCAACAGGCTTAAGCGAACTGGACTGTCTAGAAGGAACGTTAGAGCGGTGGAGTATGTGCGGGAATTCATCAGGAGACACACCAAAGCTGAGAGGATCGTAATCGACGCGTCGATAAACGAGTTCCTCCTAGCTAGGAATGTAAACAACCTCCCTGCTCGGATAGCTGTAAGCGTTGTTAAACTCGATGAGGAGGGTAGAAACGTTAAAGCCTCCCTAGCTCTTCAAGTCGCTGAGCAGGCCCGCCGAGAGGAGGGTGGGTAGGGCTCACGTTTATTTGAGGTATATGTATGACTCTTGAGAAGCTCAGGATATTCGGTAACCCGAACATAGGGGTTTATGTGTTCACGAATAACAAGGTAACATTAGTTCCTGAGGGCATTCATGAGGAGGCGAAGAGGCTCCTGAGGGATGTCCTAGGCACTGACGTGATCGAGATTAGAGTGGCTGACTCACCGTTAATAGGGGTTCTTACAGCAGGTAACGATAAGACGGTTCTCTTACCTAAGATAACGAGGGATGAGGAGCTTGACAGACTTAAAGAGGCAGGAGTACCGGTCAGGGTCATTCAGATGTCGTTCACCGCGCTAGGTAACGTGATCCTGACTAACAATAAGTTCGCTTTACTCCATCCTGAGATAAGTGATGTGGAGACTGAGATCGTGAGAAGCGAGCTGGGGGTCCTCTCCGTGAGGAGGGGGGCTATTGCTAAAGTACTGACAGTAGGGTCTGTTGGGGTTCTCAATGATTACAGCGGTGTCTTTCACCCGGACGTCGGTAACGACGAGCTGAAGACTCTTGAGGGCTTTTTCAATGTCAGGGTCGGGACCGCCACTGTTAACTTCGGCGTCGGCTTCGTTAAGGTGGGGCTGGTCATGAACAACAACGGAGCTGTTGTAGGCGAGTTAACCACGGGTCCTGAGATAATGAGAATTACAAACATCCTGAACTTCCAGAGGCATTAGAGTGCTGACCTCCCTCACCGCTCCACTATTTTATAAGCTTTTACCTTACATTAATGAGTGGTGTGATCGATGGGTGATGGAGTGAGGACCTTCAGGGTGCAGGGCGTTGCTCTCTTCAGCCCTGACAGAACTAGGTCCTGGCAGAAGTTCTCGATCGAAGTGAGGGCTGTTGACAGGGAGGACGCTCTTGAGAAAGTTTATTCGTTAATGGGCAGTAGGCATAGACTCAAGCGAGAACACCTGAAGATACTTGAGGTCACTGAGATAAAGCCTGAGGAGGCTAGGAGTAGACACGTGAGGGAGTTAGCCAGGCTCGAGGGTTGGTGAGGTTGAGTTCTAGGAGAGGTACTGAGGAGAGGCAGGTAGTGAGTTTCGAGGCGCTTCTCGCCCAACTGGCTGAGTTAAGGAAGTACATTGAGGCGTTGCAGAATCAGTTAAACCAGATTCAGGAGGAGTTAAATGAAATAAAGTCCAGCATGAACGCGCTGGCTGAGTTTAGAGGTCTTAAAGTGGAGGAGTTCCTAGCGCCTGCCGACAGGAGGGGTTACGTCTTGATTAGAGCAAGCCCCCAGCACATGGATAGAATCATCACACACATAGGTCTGGAGTACTACGCTGAGCTGACGTTCGACAGGGCTGTCGAGGTCCTGTCAAGTAGGGAGAAGGAGTATAGGGGTATTGCTGACGAGCTTCAGAAGGAATTAGTCAGGGCAGTGACTCACTACGACAGGCTTGAGGGTATCGTTAACTCTGTTTTAGCTCAGGCCAGACAGGCGAGAGCCCAGCAACCTAGAAAGAGTAGTCCGTAGTGAAGAGTGGTTGATGTGTTCGGCAGGGTTAGGGAGGTCCTCTCAAGCTTCGTCGGGGGTTTAGGGGAGGTAATCAGTAAGAGAGAGTTAAGTGAGAAGGAACTAAACACAGTTTTAGACGAGCTTCAGTGGTCCTTACTGGAGAGCGACGTGGCTCTGGAGGCGGTGGAGGTACTGCGTGCCAGGATTGCAAGTAAGTTAGTTAACGTGAAGATACCTCGCTTAAGCGACTCCAGGGAGTTCGTGTTTACAGTGGTTAGGGATTCCTTGAGAGAGCTACTTAATAATAGCGTGTTCGGTAAGGACTTAAGCGAAATCGTTAGAGACTCGCCCAGACCGTATGTGGTGGTCTTCCTAGGTGTTAACGGCGTTGGGAAGACTACGACAATAGCTAAGACCGCGTACAAGCTCGTTAGAGACGGTCTGAAGCCTCTCATCGTTGCCGCGGATACGTTCAGGGCAGGTGCTTTAGAGCAGCTCGACATCCACGCTAGCAGGGTTGGCGTCCCCATAATTAAAGGGAAGTACGGAGCCGACCCAGCTGCAGTGGCTAAGGACGGGGTCATGCACGCGCTTAAGAGCAAGTACGATGCAGTCTTGATAGATACCGCCGGACGTATGCACACAGATAGGGACCTAATGGAGGAACTCAGGAAGGTTGTTAGGGTGGTTAAGCCTAACCTGAAGATCTTGATCCTTGATGCTCTTGTCGGTAACGACGCGATCTCCCAGACAAGGTGGTTTGACGAGGCCGTCGGGGTTGACGCAGTAATACTCACTAAGGTTGACGCCGACGTTAAGGGTGGGTCAGCTTTAAGCGTCATACTGACTCTAGGGAAGAAGATCATGTACGTTGGTATTGGTCAGAGCTACGACGACATGCAGACATTCAGACCAGAGCTAATACTTAATAATCTCTTTAGCACTAACACTTAGAGCGTGAGGTCATGAAGCTAGAGGAGTTAGTGACTATGTGGCGGAAGATCATAACGATCTCGGAGAAGCCTGAGAGCGATGAATACAAGACGCTCCTTAAGGTCACTTTAGGAGGGTTATTGCTGGTCGGCGTCATTGGTTTCGTTATTCACTTAATACTTTCCTACGTTCAGGGATTCTTCTAGAGGTGTCTTGATTTGAGCGATAGTGGAGAGGGTGGTGCAGAGGGGGGTAAACACCTTAAGTACGTGATTCTCAGGACCACTGCTGGGCAGGAGCTTAACGTTGCTTTAATGCTTGAGTCACTTGTGAGGAACTCCGGTACTAAAGGGGTCTACTCAGTAATAATCCCGCCTAAGGTTAAGGGCTACATAATAATAGAGACTGAAGGTCACCACATAGTTCATAAGGTAGCTAAGGACATAAAGCATGTGAAGGGCCAGGCCATGGGCTCATTGACCGAGGATGAGGTCGAGAAGTTGATCAAGGTCGTCTCCCCTCTTGAGGAGCTACGCCCCGGGGATGTAGTGGAGGTTATTTCAGGTCCGTTTAAAGGCTTAAAGGCACAGGTCGTGGGTGTTAACTTGAATAGGAGGACTGTCACTTTAAACATATTGGAGGCCTCCTTCAAAATGGAGGTAACTCTACCTGCGGATGATGTCAAGCCTGCTAAGAAGTGATGTGGTATGGTATGGCGTACTGTAAGGTTGAAGGTGAAGGGGGGTTCAGCAACCCTACAACCCCCTGTAGGACCTACTATAGCTCAGTTAGGGCTGAACGTGGAGGAGGTTGTCAGTAAGGTGAATGAAATGACAAAACACCTCAGGGATCTGGAAGTTACCTTACTCATACATGTAGATACAGACACGAGGAACTATCGCGTGGAGGTTAAATCGCCTTCAACAACTTCACTCCTGCTGAGGGCCGCTAACGCCTCTGAGCCTTCCGGCGATCCAGCCCATAAGAAGGTTGGCAACTTAACGATCGAGGACGTCGTTAAGGTAGCGTTGATGAAGAGGACTGAGCTGAGCTGTAAGAGCTTGAAAGCAGCTGTGAAGACCGTTATATCTACTGCCTCAACCATAGGTTTGAGCGTTGATGGGAGGGAGGGGAAGGAGGTCCTCAACCAGGTTGATAAAGGCGCTTACGACTCATTACTGCTTAAATACGAGGAGGAGTGGAGGAAGGGTGGGTGAGGAGCTATGTCGCTGAGTGAGGAGGCGTTGGCTAAAGCCATTGGAACAGCTCTGGAGTTAGGGAGGGGTCGTAGGCTCAAGCAGTCGGTGGAGATGGTCGTCGTTTTCAAGGGTGCTGACCCTAAGAGTCCTGAGGTTAAGTTCAGGGACTTCGTCTACCTGCCTAGAGGATTGGGTAGGGAGACGAGAGTACTCGTAGTGGCTTCAGGCAACCTTCAATTACAGGCCAAGGAGTTAGGCGTGGACGTGCTGACGCCTGACGAGCTGAAGACGTTGTCTAAGAGGGATGTAAGAAAGATAGGTAGGAAGTACGACGTCTTTCTGGTTCAGCCTGACTTAATGACTCAGGTCGGCAGGACTCTAGGACCTGCTCTAGGTCCTCGAGGCAAGTTCCCGATACCCGTCCCTGCGTCGGCTAATCTGAAGGTCCTGATCTCGAGATACGCTAACTCAACGAAGGTTAGGAATAAGGAGCAGGCCTGGGTCGGTTGTAAAGTTGGTAGTGAAGACATGCCTCTGGAGCACTTAGTGGAGAACGCCATGACTGTGATTAACTTCATTAAGACTAAGTACACGAAACCTCTGGAGACCACAGCTAAGATATACTTCAAGACAGCAATGGGCCCTGCTGTGGAGGTGGAGACGTGATGAAGAGCTCTACCAAGAGCAGGTTGTTTAAGCTAATGGCCGCTCTGGAAGAGGGAAGGAAGCCCGAGAGGAAAGCCGTTAGGAAGTCGATAAAGGAGAAGGAGGCATTGATATCTGAGATCAAAAGCCTGGCGGCGAGATACAACGTAATAGGTTTGATTGACTTAGAGGGGGTTCCGTCAAGGGAGTTCGGCGAAATAAAGAAAACGCTGAGGAGGTACGGCGAGGTCAGAGTGTTTAAAGATACTCTAGTTAAGAGGGCGTTGGAAGAGCTTGGGTTGCCGGGAGCTAGGGAATTCGTTAAGTGCTTAACGGGCTCCAACTTATTGATATTCACTAACCTTAACGCCTTCATGCTTGCCAACATCGTGGAGAGAGTGGTCATACTTAGGTACGTGAAGCCTGGGGAGAAGGCGCCCTCCGATATTTACGTCCCTGAAGGACCGACAGGGATACCACCAGGTCCTATGATGTCCGTATTCGGCAAGCTTAAGTTAAGAACCATGGTTAAGGAGGGTATCATATGGGTAGCTAAGGAGTCTAAGGTCGCGTCAGCTGGCGACGTGGTGAGCCCTGAGCTGGCGTCCTTACTCAGGAGACTTGAGATCAAGGCTTATCCAGTTAGACTCACATTAAAGGTAGTGCTAGATGAGGGTATCCTCATACCTAAGGAGAGACTTAAGTTAAATCTTGAGGACTTTAGGAACGAGCTCTTATCAGCTATCCACCTAGGCAGAACGCTCGCCGTTGAGGCTCTGCTGCCCTTGCCTGAGGTGTTGCCTGAGATACTCAGTAACGCCTACCTGAGGGCCACGTTATTGGCTAGTGAGGCAGGCTACTTAACTCGTGAGACTGCTTCCATAGTGCTGAGGAGCGTGGTGTGCAAGGCTCTAACACTGGCTAACCTGTTAATGCAGAAGCAACCCGAGCTTGATCTCCCAGTAGTCGCTCAAGCCGTAGCACCGGAAGTCGTTCAAACGCCTCAGAAACCGCGAGAGATGAAGGAAGCCCCCGAGGCTGGGGAGGAAGAGAAGAAGGAAGTGAGTGAAGAGGAGATAGCTGAAGGAATCTCATCGCTCTTCGGCTAGGCCTGCGTTTCGGGGTCAAGGAATTCGATTCACGGCTAGGGTCTTCACGTATTTTATACCTGTTGCTTGATATTTCCTAGCGGGGGTGGTTTGGTTGGTGGTCGGTGGTTCGGAGATCTATAGGGTCAAGATGTTTGAGAGGGAGGGGTATGAGAGACTTAAGTGCAGAGTCTGCGGGGCAGACTTCTGGTCTAGGATCCATAGAGATGACTGCAACGACGCTCCCTGTTCTGACTACACGTTCTTCGACCTGAAGCTGGGCTCTAAGCCTCTCACAGTGAAGGAGGTTAGGGATAAGTTCCTTGATTTCTTTAGGAAGCGTGGGCATGAGGTCATTGAGCCTTACCCAGTAGTAGCTAGGTGGAGGGATGACCTCTACCTGACTATAGCTTCTATAGTGGTGTTCCAGCCACACGTCACGTCACGCATAGTTCCCCCTCCAGCTAATCCCCTAGTCATAGCTCAGCCCTGTATAAGACTTGAGGACATCGACAGTGTGGGATATACGTTCGGGAGGCATCTCACGAACTTCATCATGGGCGGTCACCACGCGTTTAACTATCCTGAGGGATTCGTTTACTTCACGCACGAGACCGCGGAGTACGCTAAGGAGTTCTTTAACGGGGAGTTAGGAGTGCCTGAGGATGAGCTGGTCTTCAAGGAATCTTGGTGGGAAGGCGGTGGTAACGCGGGACCCTGTTTCGAGGTGGCTGTCGGAGGGTTAGAGGTAGCCACCCTCGTCTTCATGATGTATGATTCACTGCCTGACGGTAGCTATAGGGAGATGCCGCTGAAGATAGTGGATACAGGGTATGGGATTGAGAGGATTGCGTGGCTGACTCAGAAGTCACCCACGGCCTTCCACGCCATCTACGGGGATTTGGTTAGTGAGTACCATAAGATCCTCGGTGTTAAGGAGCCTTCCGAGCACGTCTTAAGGACTTGCGTTAAGTACGTCGGCAGGCTTAACCCTAGAGATAAGGAGCTTTACTCAAGGCTTAAGAGCGAGGTCTCTAAAGAGCTTGGCATGGAAGTTTCAGAGTTAGGCGTGACCCTCGACAACACGATAAAGGTCTACGCATTGCTTGATCACGTTAAGACAGCCTCCCTCCTTCTAGCTGATGGAGTGGTTCCGTCCAACAGTGGGGAGGGATACTTAGCTAGGTTGGTCTTGAGAAGAGTCTTCAGAGTCCTGGCTTCCTTAGGCGTGGATCTAGAGCGCACTTATACTCTCTTTGAGAAGCAGGTTAAGTTCTGGAGCGATCTATACCCTCAACTCAGGGGGAAGGAGGGCTATGTGGAGGATGTCTTGAGGCACGAGGTAATTAGATATAGCGAAGCGCTGAGTAAGGCACCTACCCTAGTTAAGAAGTACTTCAGGAGGGGCTCTCACGGGTTAAGCGAGGACGAGTTGATAGAGCTCTACGACAGTCATGGCCTGCCGCCTGAGGTCATCGCTGAGGCAGGCAGGGGGGTTGGTGTGGAAGTCGTGATACCTAGTGATTTCTATAAGAAACTGGCTGCCAGACATTCAAGAGCCCCCGTTAGGAGGGAGTTGAGGGTTAAAGTCCCTGAAGACGTTGTGAACGCGGCGAGCGGGCTACCGCCTACTGAGCAGTTATTCCACGTTAACCCTTACCTGAGGGAATTCGACTCGAGGATCGTCAAGGTTATACGGGATTACGTGATCCTCGACCGCACGGCTTTCTACCCTGAGGGCGGGGGGCAGGAGCCCGACACAGGCTATTTAATCATAGACGGTGTGAGGTATAAGGTCGTTGATACGCAGAAGGCAGGGGGTGTGATATTCCACAAGGTTGAGGGTCCTGTCAGTGAATCGCTTGTCGGCAGGGAGGCTAAAGGCATTATCGATTGGGTGAAGAGGTACAAGGTTATGAGACACCATACCGCCACACATATAGTGCTTGGTGCGGCTCGTAAGGTTCTTGGCAGCCATGTATGGCAGGCTGGGGCTGAGAAGACCGAAGCTAGGGCTAGGTTAGACATCACTCACTATAAATCACTGACGAGGGATGAGGTTAGAACTATAGAGGACATAGCTAATAAGGTGATTCTAGAGGGCAGAGATATCAGGACTTACTTCCTACCTAAGTACGAGGCTGAGGGGAGGTATGGCTTCACCCTCTATGAGGGCGGCGTTGTTCTCGAGCCCGTGATCAGGGTTGTTGAGATCGAGGGTCTTGACGCTGAGGCGTGCTTCGGGACTCACTTAAGAAATACTTGGGAAGTGGGTGCTGTGAAGATCGTAAAGGCTGAGAGAATCGCTGACGGGGTTGTGAGGCTTGAGTACGTGGCTGGAACGCAGGTGAGTGAGTACGCTAGAGAGCTGGAAAGTAGGATCGGAAGCGCGGAGGAGCTTATCGGAGGAGATCTCACGCTGAGGCTCCAGGGACTTGTCAAGGAGCTTCAAGACGTGAAGGCTACGATCGCACTTTACAGGAGGTCTTACGTTAAAGATCTCTCAGGTAGCATAGAGTCGTCGTCAAGGATCGTTGAGGGTCTCAGGGTTTCAGTGACTTACTTCGACTCAGTAGATAACGAGGTTTTGAGGGAGGTTCTACAGGAGCTCGTGAAGCGTTACAGCGATCTTATAGCGGTCGTTCTGACGCCTAGGGCTGAGGGAGGTCTGAACATAGAGGTTTCCGAGGGTTCTCACGCCTCCGAGAGATTGCCCGCAGACGAATTAATCAAGGAGTTAACCTCCTCAATGCCTGGACGGGGTGGTGGACGTGTTGATCACGCCTCAGGTTACGTGGTGGTTGAGTCCCCTGACCTACTGACTAGCGAGGTGCTTAAGGTTATCAGAAACTTGTTAAGCAGGTAATCACGGGTTGATTAGTTCAATCAGGCTTGAGGTGGTTGAGGCAGCTAAAGACTATAAGTACCTACTTAATAGAGGCTACAGCCAGAAGACGGCGTTAGACACGGTAACCTCTAGGTATGGTTTAACGTTTGTTGAGAGAACTCTCCTGCTTAGATGCGTACACAGTTATTTAGATTCCGAGGTCATAAGAAAGAAGCACGTGAGCGGTGTGGCGAGCTCCCAGTTAGTTATAGACGGCTACAACGTCTTCCTAACAATCCACGCGGTTGCAGAAGGTATGAACGTCTTCCTATGTGATGATGGGTTTGTAAGGGATTTAAGGAAGTCATACAGGAAGGGGGTCACTCTAAACCATCTTGAGTTAGTTGTTGAGACAGTGAATCACGCCCTAACCGAGTTACGCCCTGCCTTCGTTAAGGTGGTGCTTGACAAGAACGTTAGTTACTCAGCACGACACGCAGATAGATTAAGGTATCTAGTGAAGGGTGCCGTTGACGTAGTCCTAGCGGAGAAGGCCGACATAGAGTTAATAGGGGGTGGCGGTGTGATAGCCTCAAGCGATTATGTGGTAGTGAGTAGAGTTCCTAGGGTGTTTGACCTGGCTGGGTACATCGTGAGGACCTCCTACAAAGACAGGTTAGTGAATTTAGCCTCGCTCATCGAGACTTAAAACATGCGTGTAAGTCTAAAGCTTAGAGGAGTTAAGCGAGGACGCGTTGACTATCTCCAGGGCTAGGTAATGACCTTGGTATTTACCCTGAAGACGAGACTTCAGATTTAATTCCTTTCAATATTATTTCGTCCTCATTTATAAAACGCTTATACCATGTTTCAAACTCGTTTCTGGTGACTACGTGGAGTTCCATAGGCGCCTCGACTTCCTTGTAAACCTCCGTCAT
>JAWBLQ010000027.1:0-14219 GCA_038830105.1 Zestosphaera sp.
CTGGCTTTTATAATCCTATAAACATTGACCAGTCCTTCAATGCTATTCACCATTAAGTGATATTTACTAGCGTTACGCGTGAAGTCAGTTATTAGCCTTCTAATCAATAGATAATGTCGATGATTTGGGTCTATAAGCGCTGACGTCGCATGATGAGAAACCCACGCGATGACGAAGACTCAAAGCCTCGTTCTTTAGTCAGCCTCTTCTCCTCCTGAAGAGTAAGGGGTCTCTGTTGGAAGGGTAAGGATGTTGAAAGCTCTCCACTCCTCAGACAAATGCCTTCTCATCAAGCCTCAGTTCCGGAGGTAGACATCATCGATTAAGGAATCTATCTCAGAGTAAATAACCTTATCATATCTGAGCCGATGAACTTCCTCCACTCATACAAGTTTTGCTTCATTCAACAATTAATATCTTTGAAGGTCTCTCTTATTTGGTGATGTTAAGTGAAGCGATATCTAAGCAGGAAAGCTCGTGACCTAGTTATTAGGGTGGATTCCCTGACCGCTCTATCTTCTGCCAGGAGAGTGTTTAAAAACACTGAGCTCTCCCACCTCCTCAACTCTAGCGAGGCTACCCTCAGTAAATACTACCACGGAATCACAGTTCCAGCAACTCCTACGGCCGAGCACTTGCTGAGGGCTCTGCTCAGCGATGAATTCGCTAGGAAGTACGTGGGTAGGTTCATGAATAAGACCGGGTGGGATTTGAGGAAGGCCTTCGCAGAACCCTGCTTCACAAGCTTCGTCGCGCTATATTTCAAGTACAAGTTATTGGGGAGGCAACCAGGACTGTTTATTGACAAACTACTATCGCTACCTGACTACTCACTGAGTATCGCATCCTATCTATCCACATCGCTTGAAGTCCCCTTAATAGTGACTACCGAGGAAGGGTCCGTCATAGGGCTGGAGACCGGTAGCAGGCCCTACGTAGCGCTCCAGAAGAGCGACTACGTGATCTCCGTCCACGCCATTCTAAACAAGGAGATCGCTGATTACTTCAAATACGTTACAGAGATCTACGACTTAAAGCACGTTGCCGCCTTAACGGTGGTCTTAATGGATGAGAATAAAGTCTCAGAGTCTCTCCGATCAAAGATCTACTGCTTAATACCTTAGACACTCCCATCCTGAGTGTTTTTGCTTGAGGCGGGCCCGCCGGGATTTGAACCCGGGACCTACGGGTTAAAAGCCCGCCGCTCTACCTGGCTGAGCTACGGGCCCGTCCAACAGTTATACTTATTAACTCCTTTAAAACTTTTGTTTTGATAACATGTGAGGTTTAAAGCTTAAAATGCATGTTCTACTTTTCTTGTTTAGCAGGAGGATGGTTGGTGGGTATGACGAGTGAGAAGTTCGATATATTGAACCACGAGTTAGTTCCTAAACATGAGATCTTGAAGCCTGAGGAGGCTGTCGGGGTTTTAAGGTCTCTCGGCGTTAGGCCTGAGCAACTCCCCTACCTGAGGGCTTCCGATCCAGTGGCGAGAGCTATAGGGGCTAAACCTGGTGATATAGTAAGGATTACGCGTAAGTCACCTACTGCCGGTAGGGTAATCGCATACAGATTCGTTATCGCTGGGTGATATGTGATGGAGGAATCAAGGGGGTTAGATCCGGAAGTTCGATGGATACTCATAGAATCATTCCTAAGGGAGAAAGGCCTAGTCAAGCAACACCTCGATTCTTACAACGAGTTCGTGACTTCAGGGATTAAGAGGATCGTTAAGGAGATAGGAAGGATAGACATAGCTCACCAGAAGATATACTTGGAGGTTCTCGACATTAAAATAGGCGAGCCAGAGATCAGGGAGATTGAAGGCGCTGTGATTCGAGGGCTTGAGAACCTAAACCCGACTATAGCTAGGATCCGTAACTTAACGTACAGCGCACCTATGTACCTTAAGGTAGCGATTCACGAGGACGGGTTCGAGTATGTTGAGGAGAACATTCCGCTAGGGTACTTGCCAGTCATGGTGAGGTCGGCTCTAGATCCCACGAGCAGGTTAAGCGTGGAGGAGTTAATTAAGTATGAGGAAGACTGGAGGGACCCGGGCGGTTACTTCATAATTAACGGCTCTGAGAGAGTTGTTGTTGGGCAGGAGGACCTGGCGCCAAACAGGGTGTTCGTTGACTACGGTAAGGAGGCCTCTTCAATAACACACACGGCTAAGGTGATTTCAGCGTCAGCCGGTTACAGGGTTCCTATAATACTCGATCGATTGAAGGACGGGACTTTCGTCATTAACTTCCCTTCAATACCTCAGAAAGTGCCGTTCGCCGTAATGATGAGAGCGTTGGGGTTGGAGACGGATATGGAGATAGCTCTCGCTGTATCGCCAGACCCTGAGATTCAGAAGGAGTTAATTCCTTCACTCTACGCGGCTAGAGAGATCAAGACGCAGGTGGAGGCGCTAGACTACCTGGCTTCAAGGGTTACGATAGGGATAACGGATCCTGAGGCAAGACGTAGTAGAGTGCTCCAGATCCTTGACCTCTACTTCATGCCTCACTTAGGTAACGTGCCGAACACGAGGATTCTTAAGGCGCTTTACTTAGGTCAGATGGCGTGCAGGTTAATAGAGCTCTTGCTTGAGAGGAGGAAGCCTGACGATAAAGACCATTACGCTAACAGGAGGTTGAGACTAGCTGGCGATTTACTGGCTCAACTCTTCAGAGTTGCTTTCAAGGCTTATGTGAAGGACCTGAGGTACCAGATAGAAAGATATAGACTCACTAAGGGTAGGAAGCTCTCGCTGAAGGCCCTGGCGAGGCCGGACATAGTGACTGAGAGACTTAACTACGCTCTAGCCACTGGTAATTGGGTTGGCAACAGGACTGGTGTGAGTCAGATACTCGACAGGACTAACTGGATTTCGATGCTTTCTCACCTGAGAAGGACTGTAGCACCGCTGAGTAGAGGGCAACCACACTTCGAGGCTCGTGATCTCCACCCGACTCAATGGGGTAGGATATGTCCATTTGAGACTCCTGAAGGCCCTAACTGCGGCTTAGTTAAGAACCTAGCCCTCTCCGCCTACGTCACGGCAGGTGTCGACGAGTCTCTAGTTCTCCCGTACCTGCAGGAACTCGGCGTAGTGCCTCTACGTGAGGTATATGAGAGGCTTAGGAAGGGTGACGAGGAGCTGGCAGAGAAGATACACAGCTGTGCTAAGGTTCTCCTCAACGGCACGTTGATAGGTTATTACCTCGGGGAGGATGCGCTGGGATTCGTTAATAACCTGAGGAGGTTGAGGAGAGGCGGGAAGTTACACCATGAAGTCAACGTGAATTACGTGAGGACTGAGTACGTTAACGAGGTTCACATCAACTGTGATAGCGGTAGGGTTAGGAGGCCGTTACTTGTAGTGGAGAAAGGTCGGGTTAAAATCAGCATGGAGGTGGTTGAGTTGCTTCGCGCTGGTAAGCTGATGTTCAGTGATTTAGTTGGTATGGGGGTGGTCGAATACCTGGACGCTGAGGAGGAGGACAACTCATTTATAGCGCTAGACCCCGAGAGTGTGAATGAGGAGCATACTCACTTAGAGCTATACCCGCCTTCGATCCTGGGGGTTGCAGCAGTCCTGATCCCTTACGCTAACCATAATCAATCACCCCGAAACGCGTATGAGGCCGCCATGGCTAAGCAGGCCGTCGGCTTAAACGCCGCGAATTTCCACTTAAGGTTCGATAGCAGGGCTCACTTCCTCCATTACCCGCAGAAACCCGTAGTACAGACCAGGTTCCTAGACCTCATCGGTTTTAACTCAAGACCTGCAGGGCAGAACTTCGTAGTCGCTATCCTCTCCTACACTGGGTATAATATGGAGGACGCTATAATCATGAACAAGTCTTCTGTTGAGAGAGGTCTCGCTAGATCCACTTTCTTCAGGGAGTACAGCACTGAAGAGCTTCGGTATCCAGGCGGGCAACGTGACGCAGTAGGTATCCCAGACATCAAGGTGAAGGGCTACAGAGGTAAGGAGAATTACGAGTTCCTTGATGACGATGGGATAATACCTCCTGAAGTTGATGTGACGTCAGGTAGGGTTTTAGTGGGTAAGACATCGCCTCCTAGGTTCTTAGAGGAGTATAAGGAATTCGGCTTGGTAGGTGAGGTGAGGAGGGACTCTTCAATCAGCCTTAGGCATGGTGATAGAGGAGTGGTGGACGCTGTAGTAGTAACGGTTGACGGGGAGGGGAACAAGTTCATAAGGGTTAAGGTAAGGGACTTAAGAGTGCCTGAGATAGGGGATAAGTTCGCGTCCAGACATGGGCAGAAGGGCGTGGTAGGTCTGTTAGTACCTCAATACGACATGCCGTATACATTCGACGGCGTGACGCCGGATCTCATAGTTAATCCACACGCATTTCCGTCTAGGATGACGGTAGGTCAGCTGATAGAGTCTATAGCTGGTAAGACCGGGTCGCTTAGGGGCAGGCTAGTTGACGGAACTCCGTTCTTTGGGGAGAAGTTTGAGGAGTTAAGGAGAGAGTTAATACTATATGGTTACCCGCAGGACGGCACTGAACCAATGTATGACGGTAGGACTGGTGAACTTATCTCAACACCTGTCTTCATAGGCGTGGTGTACTATCAAAGACTCCACCACATGGTTGCGGACAAGCTCCACTCCAGGTCTAGAGGGCCTGTGCAACTACTTACTAGACAACCCACTGAAGGTAGGGCTAGGGAGGGAGGCCTGAGGTTCGGTGAGATGGAGAGGGACGCTATAATAGGTCATGGAGCGCCTGCCTTACTTAAGGAGAGGCTCCTGGATAGCTCGGACAAGTACACTGTGTACGTTTGTGAGAAGTGTGGTTTGTTAGGGTGGTTCGACAGAAATAAGGGTAAGTACGTATGCCCAGTGCACGGGGATGAAGGCAAGCTCGTGCCTGTCGAGGTTTCGTACGCCTTCAAGCTATTAATTCAGGAGATGATGAGCATGTTGATTTACCCGAGGCTAATGCTTAAAGACAAATTCACGGGTGAGTGAGGCATGCCTGGGGAGAAGGAGGTAAGGAGTATTAAGTTCGGGATACTGTCCCCCGATATGATAAGGAAGATGTCCGTGACGGCGATAGTGACGCCGGACGTTTACGATGAGAACGGCATGCCGGTTAAGGGAGGTGTTATGGATCCTAAGTTAGGCGTTATCGAGCCTGACCAGAAGTGCGAGACCTGTAACAATAAGCTCGCGGCATGTCCTGGGCACTTCGGTAGTCTCGAGCTAGCCAGGCCGGTCATACATATAGGGTTTGTCAGACACATCCACGAGATCCTTAGGTCGACGTGTAGGAAGTGTGGCAGACTTAAACTCCGTGAGGAGGAGATAGATAAGTACTTAGAGTTGTTGAGTAGGTTGAAGGACAGGTGGCCTCAGCTGGCTGAGTCTCTCTCCGAGTACGTTAAGAGGAGGGCTATGAAGGTCTTTGAGTGCCCTCACTGTGGTGAGAAGCAGTACAGGATACGTTACGAGAAGCCGACGACCTTCATTGAGGAGGGGCCGTTAGGTAAGTTACCTCCAACATTCATCAGAGACTGGCTTTCAAGGATTCCTGACAGGCACTTAAGAGTGATGGGTTACGACCCTGAGATCGCACATCCTTCATGGGCCGTCATAACTGTTCTGCCCATACCACCTATAGCAGTCAGGCCTTCAATACTTCTTGAGACTGGTATTCGCGCTGAAGACGACTTGACCCATAAACTAGTTGATATAATAAGGACTAACGAGAGGCTTAAGGAAGCGATAAACGTCGGGTCGCCGGAGATCATAATAGAGGACCTCTGGGACTTACTTCAATATCACATAACGACATACATAGACAACGAAGTGCCTGGTGTACCCCCGGCTAAGAGGAGGTCGGGATCTCCTCTCAGAACCCTAGCGCAGAGACTTAAGGGCAAAGAAGGCCGTTTTAGGAATAACCTTTCAGGCAAGCGTGTTGACTTCTCAGCCAGGACGGTGGTGTCACCGGATCCTTATCTGAGCATCAACGAAGTCGGCGTTCCTGTTGATGTAGCTATGAACTTAACGGTGCCGCTCAGGGTGACTTCATGGAATATAGAGGAGATGCGGAAGTACGTCCTTAACGGTCCCTTCAGGTATCCCGGAGCTAATTACATTATAGAACCTAACGGACGTAGACTTGACTTAAGGTATAATAAGGATTTAAAGGCGGTTGCCGAGGGGCTGAAGCCGGGCTTCATAGTAGAACGCCATCTGTTGGACGGTGATATAGTCTTGTTTAATAGGCAACCATCTCTCCACAGGATGTCTATAATGGGTCATGTGGTGAAGGTTCTGCCGGGAAGGACTTTCAGACTTCACCTAGCTGTGTGCCCCCCGTATAACGCTGATTTCGACGGGGATGAGATGAACCTCCACGTGCCTCAAACCCCTGAGGCTCAGGCTGAGGCACTTACACTGCTCCTGGTTCAGGAGCACATACTGTCCCCGAGGTACGGAGGCCCTATAATAGGAGGTATTCAGGACTACATAAGCGGTGGTTACCTACTGTCTTCTAAGGTCGCTCTCCTGACGAAGGATAGGGTTTCAGACCTCCTTGCAAGCATAAACTATGAGGGAGAGATACCGGAGCCGGCTATTCTCGCGCCTAAGCAGGCATGGCTCGGTAAGCAACTCATAAGCCTGCTCCTGCCGGAGGACTTCAACTTCACTAAGGAGGCTAAGATCTCTAGCGGTGCTCTTAAATGCGTTAACGAGGAGTGCTTCTGGGACTCCTACGTCGTTGTGAAGAAAGGGAAATTCCTGATGGGCGTCATAGATAAGAACGCGATAGGCGCGCAACAACCTGAATCCATGCTTCACTACATAGTCAGGGAGTACGGCCCCAGCTTCGGCAGGTCCTTCATGGATAAGGCTTTCAGACTCTTCCTAAGGTTCATTGAAATGAGGGGGTTCACAATGACCATCGACGATATATTGATCCCGTCCCACGCTTACGAAGAGATAAAGAGGGTCTTCATGAAGGCGTTGGAGGATATCAACAAGACTATCACCCTCTATAAGGAGGGAGGACTCGAGGTCACTCCCGGCCGAACTCTTGAGGAGTCCCTCGAACTGAAGATCCTTGAAATACTCTCCAAGGCTAGGGATGAAGCCGGTGATTTAGCGGTGAAGTACTTAGACCCCTTTAACAACGTCTTCATAATGGCTAAAACCGGTGCCAGGGGCAGCGCTCTAAACGTGACTCAAATGGCCGCTATGCTCGGTCAGCAGTCAGTCAGGGGTGAAAGAATCCACAGAGGATACACCTTCAGGACGTTACCTTTCTTCAGGAGGGGTGACATAGGACCTGAGGCAAGGGGTTTCGTAGTGAACTCCTTCGTTAGGGGGATCACGCCCGTGGAGATGTTCTTCCACGCCGCCGGAGGTAGGGAGGGTCTAGTTGACACAGCGGTTAGGACTTCTCAAAGCGGTTATATGCAACGCAGGCTCATAAACTCAATGCTGGATGTGATTGTTGAGTACGATGGAACTGTGAGGAGCACGTACGGGGATCTGATTCAGTTCCGCTACGGCGAGGACGGTGTCGACCCTAAGAACGCTTCCTTCGGTAAGGCGGTAAGTGTTGACAGGGTTGTTAGGAGGCATGTGGGGTGGAGGATTGAATGAAGGGTAAGGGGTCTAAGAAGGGTAAAGCGAAGAGACCTGCTAGTAAAAAAGGGGTTAGCAAGGTTAGAGTGGAAACAGCCGTCTCGAAGGCGGAGGAGATTCTCGAGAGGGTTTCAGAGCCTTACAAGGTCGTGAGCGAGATCCTAAGCAAGGTTAAGATCCCCTCAGAGCTGGTTGACGAGGCTAGAAGACAGCTACTGAACCTGTACGTCTTTCAGGGGGTCATACAGAAGGAGGTCCTCGTTAGGGAGGCTCTGAGGTTTAGGGAGGCTTCTTTAAGAATCAAAGAAGCTACAGAAGCCGTTAAGGATTACGTGCCTGAGTCAATCTATAATGAGATCCTGACATCGCTCTTTAGGACTTACATTAAGTATGAGCTGAGTGACTCTGAGCTAACGTCTATAGTGGATGACTGCGTCAGGACTTACCTGGACTCCTTAGTGGATCCTGGAGAGCCTGTAGGAACGGTGGCCGCTCAGTCTATAGGCGAGCCCGGTACTCAGATGACGTTGAGGACGTTCCACTTCGCAGGCGTTAGAGAGTTGAACGTTACGTTAGGATTGCCTAGGCTTATCGAGCTCGTTGACGCTAAGAGAGTTCCTGAGACCCCGATGATGGAGATACATTTAGATGAGAGACACAGGTACGTCGAGTCTAGGGCTAGGGAGGTGGCTAGGAGGGTGGAGTTAACGGTCCTGGAGAACGTGACCAAAACAGCAGACATAGATCTCTCCGAGATGAAACTCGCTATAGAGCTAGATCCAGAGATGCTCTATGATAAGGGACTTACTCAAGACGACATACTTAAAACACTCTCTAAGGGTAAGTCTCTCGCTGGTAGGGTGGCTCTCTCAGCTGAGGACCCAAACACTGTTCTCATAGACATACCTAAGAACTACAGTGACATAATAAAGGCGCAGAAGTTCAGAGACAGGTTGCTGAGGCTCAGGATTAAAGGCGTTAAGGGGATTAAAAAGGTAATACTTCAGAGGAGGAGGGATCAAGAGTCAGGTAAGGAGTACTACGTCTTAATAACCTCTGGCTCGAACCTCGACGCGGTCCTCAAGATCGAGGGGGTTGATCCCGGGAAAGTGAGAACTAACAGCGTCCATGAGATCGAGAGCGTCCTAGGTATTGAGGCGGCTAGGGAGGCCTTAATAAGGGAGATCAAGAACACGTTGAACGAGCAGGGGCTAGACGTTGACTTAAGACATGTGATGCTGGTTGCTGATATGATGACAAAGTCAGGGGCTGTGAGGCCTATAGGGAGGCATGGCGTGGTGGGTGAGAAACCAAGCGTCTTAGCTAGGGCGGCCTTCGAGGTCACTGTTAAGAATTTATTTGATGCAGGTATAAGGGGTGAGACTGATCAAGTGGTAGGTGTCGCTGAGAACATAATAATCGGGCAACTCGCACCGATAGGTACTGCTTTAGTAGAGCTTAAAATGAATCCTACAAAGATTAAATCATTAGTGAGAAAGGAGGACAGGTGAGGCATATGTCTCAGGAGATATCTCTTGAAACACCTATAAAGTTGCTTTACAAAACAGGTAAGGTGATCCTCGGATCTAGGAGGGCTGTAAAGACCGTTAAGTCAGGTAAGGCGCTTGGCGTTATTGTAGCTAGTAACATACCTAAGCATCTAACTGAGGACATCGCCTATTACGCGAGGATGAGCAACATTAAAGTCATTAAGTATTCTGGCAGTAGTTACGACCTCGGGGCGATTCTAGGTAAGCCCTTCCCAGTGTCGGTGATCGCCGTCCTTGATCCAGGTGAATCCAGGATTTTGGAGGTAGGTGAGCAATAGTTGCCTGTTAAGCTGACTGGCGACGAGCTGAAGTACATCGCCCTACTAGGCGACATCACCAGCATCACCGCTAGAGACTGTGTAGTTGATGACGAGACGAACACGTTAATATTCATAGTACCTCCAGGCACTGCAGGGATGGTTGTCGGTTTTAAGGGCAGGAACGTCAAGCAGCTGACGAAAATACTCGGGAGGCGTGTAGAGATAGTAGAGTGGGCTGATAACCTCGAGGACTTCGTTAAGAATCTATTCCTCCCTGCTAGAGTGGTTAGCGTTAGGTTGAACAAACTCAAGGACGGTAAGAAGGTGCTTATGGTTAAGGTAGTGCCTGAGGATAGAGGGGTAGCTATAGGCAAGAACGGGAAGAACGTCACTAAGGCGAGGAAGATACTTAAGAGGTATTATGAGATAGACTCAGTTTCAGTGTCTTAATAGTTAAAACCATACTTACATGAGGAAATGCTTAAAAGTAATGGAACTACCTATTCTAGGTGATGGGTGAGTGCCGGGGAGTAAAGCACCTAAGGGCCTCTACGCCGCTAGGAAGCTGAGGCTTAGGAAACTTAAATTCAGGTGGAGTCAGCGGGACTTCAGAACACGCATACTGAAGCTCAAGAAGCATGACCCTCTTGAAGGAGCTCCAATGGCTAGAGGGATAGTCCTTGAGAAAGTCGGCATAGAGTCACGCCAACCTAACTCTGCTCTGAGGAAATGCGTTAGAGTTCAGTTAGTTAAAAACGGGAAAGTCATCACGGCTTTCGTGCCTCAAGACGGTGGGATTACCTTCATAGACGAGCATGACGAGGTGGTAGTCGCCGGGATAGGTGGTACCTTAGGAAGATCGATGGGAGATTTACCGGGAGTCAGGTATAAGGTGATAATGGTTAACGGCGTGTCTCTAGACGCTCTACTGAAAGGCAAGAAACAGAAACCCCTAAGGTAAGCTTACATTAACTATAACACGCAGAAGTTATTTAATCCTCAGACCTCCCCGCTCTAAAACGAGGCTTTCAGTCGTGAAACTGGAGGGTTGCTCATTCATCCTCATATAGACGTTCTTCGTCAAGCGGATTGAACTTCCTTGAGACTTCCAGGACCTCCCTAGTCACATATATAGGTCTGTTAAGCAGTAGGGAGAGGAATATCGCGTGGCTAGGTATCATGTTCTTCTGAATAGTTACTCCGTCTACCTTCATGTGTAGTGATGCGCTATATGTGCCTCTATCCACGTCGTATGAGTTTATCACGGTCTTTCTTACTGTTCTTCTGAGTTCCTTGAGTTTAGGGGTCAGAAGTAGAAGTACGTCGAATATAGTCCCTCTGTTCTCTGAGGACTCTACGAATTCCTCATCCTTTATCGAGTTGTTCAGCTTCTCTATAGTTAGGGCTATCTCGCGAGGTACATTATACAGTGTGAAGACCTCGTTATTCTCTAGGTAACAACTTAACGCAGCTAGATCTATGAAGTCTTCTAAGTCGTTCATCAACACTACCTCGACCCCTATAACCTTCACTAGGTTATCTCGCGTGTTTCCACTCAACTGCTACACCATACCCTTTAATAGTCCATACATAGTCTCTGAGGAGCTGTGAATCCGTCTCTCTTGGTCGAAGCGTCAGCACGTCTGCTTGGGCTTCAACGCAACGCGTCTTCAAGGTCTGTGCACCTCTCGCCTATCGCGGGTGTGAGAACCCCGTCGCCGGTTCTCGTGTCTCTAGAGTCACAGAGATTATAAACTTTTACCTTAAAGCCCTCCCTACGCTTCAGGAGGGGGTTGAGGGCTTCCGGCTTTGTATTTAAGAACTCGCTAAACCCTTTTAAGTCTCGGTGTAATCTTTAGGGTAGGTTGAACGCGATGAGCTTGAAGGAACTAAGTGTAAGGCCTTTGGAGGTAAGGCTCTTCGGTAAATGGAACTTCGAGAATATAGTGATCAGGGACCCGAGCCTCAAGAAGTATATTTCCTTAAGGCCTGCCTACGTCCCGCACACCGGCGGGAGACACGAACACAGGAGATTCGGTAAGGCCGGGGTTCCTATAACTGAGAGGCTGATCAACCATCTGATGAAGCACGGCAGGAATACCGGTAAGAAGCATCTGGCATATAACATCGTCAAGAGCGCTTTCGAGCTCATTCACCTCAGAACTAAGGAGAACCCTCTTCAGGTTCTCGTTCGAGCTATAGAGAACGCAGGGCCTCGTGAGGAGACTACCAGGATAATGTACGGTGGTATAGTCTATCACGTGGCCGTTGACGTGGCTCCCTTAAGGAGGGTTGACCTCGCCTTAAGGTATATGACTGACGGCGCTAGGCAGTCTGCATTTAAATCCTCGAGGTCTATAGCTGAGTGCCTAGCTGACGAGGTGATTGCGGCGGCGAGTAATGACCCTAAGAGCTATGCGATAACGAAGAAGGAGGAGACTGAGAGGATAGCTCTTAGCTCCAGATAGTGAGTGTATTTTTAAATGTGTAAGTAAATTTTATAAGGTGATGCGACACTATCTAAGTGTGGTAAGGTGATGAAGACGTGAGCAGACCGAAGAAAGAGCACATGAACCTGGTGGTAATTGGGCACGTAGACCATGGTAAGAGCACGTTAGTAGGGCACGCATTACTTAAGTTAGGCGCTCTAGATCCTAAGTTGGTTAAGGACGTCGAGGAGGCGGCTAAGAAGGCTGGTAAGGAGTCAGAGAAATTCGCATGGTTCCTTGATAAACTCAAGGAGGAGAGGGATAGAGGATTAACGATAGCACTTAGCTTCATGAGGTTTGAAACCCCTAAGTACTACTGGACGATCATAGACGCGCCGGGGCATAGGGATTTTGTTAAGAACATGATCACAGGGGCTAGTCAGGCCGACGTCGCGCTCCTGGTGGTCTCGGCTAAGACCGGTGAGTTCGAGGCCGGTATGAGTAGGGAGGGACAGACTATGGAGCACATAGTCCTGGCTAGGACCATGGGCATTGAGCAAGTAGTCATTGCGATAACTAAGATGGACATAGCTGAGCCCCCATACAGTAAAGACAGATACAATAAGATGGTGGACGCTCTGAAGAAGTTCATGAGAGGGCTTGGCTTTAAGGTGGAGACCATACCGTTCGTCCCGGTGTCTGGATGGCTTGGCGAGAACATAATCGATAGGTCGCCTAACATGCCGTGGTACACCGGCCCGACCCTCATCGAGGCCCTTGACTCCACGCAACCACCGCCTAAGCCAATCGATAAACCCTTGAGAGTGCCGGTTCAGGAGGTCTACTCAATAACTGGTGTAGGCACTGTGCCTGTCGGTAGAGTGGAGACAGGGAGATTGAGAGTTGGGGACACGATCATCTTCATGCCTGCCGGGGCTTCAGGGGAGGTCAAATCAATAGAGATGCACCATGAGAAGATGGAGGAGGCGTTGCCTGGCGATAATATAGGCTTCAACGTTAGAGGGGTTTCTAAGACAGACATAAAGAGAGGTGATGTTGCTGGCCATCTGCAGAACCCACCCACGGTCGTTAAGGAGTTCACAGCGAGGGTCTACGTAGTGTATCACCCTACGGCGATTCACGTTGGCTACACACCCGTGGTTCACGCTCACACAGCGTCCGTAGCAGCTAAGATCACTGAGATAATAGGGAAGCTAGACCCTAAGACAGGCCAGGTAGCTGAGAAGAACCCACAGTTCATTAAAGTCGGTGAGTCCGCCATCATGAGATTCCAGCCAATCAGACCTATGGTTGTTGAGAAGTTCAGTGACATACAGCAGTTAGGGAGATTCGCTATGAGGGACATGGGTAAGACTGTAGGTATCGGTGTCATAATGGACGTGGTTCCGGCCGAGGTAAAGAAGTAAAACGCGTGAAGGGTATCTTAATGACCTCGAAAGTAAGGATAAGGCTCTGGAGCACTAACGTCGGGCACCTAGACGACGTAACCAGAAACCTAGTCGACATAGCTAAGAAAGCGGGTGTTAAGATAAAAGGCCCGGTTCCACTCCCCACGAAGCACTTAGTAGTCCCCTTACTGAGACTACCTCATGGTGAGGGGACAAAAGTCAGTGAGAAGTGGGAGATGAGAATACATAAGAGACTGGTTGACGTGGACGTGGATGAGAGGGTAATGCGTCAGATAATGAGGATAAGAATACCAGACGACGTCTACATAGAGGTAGAGTTGCTCAGGTAGAAGAGTCGTTAAACGCGAATCATTTTACTCACAACATCATTGACTCATTTAAAATTCTGCAAACACTATCTTAAATGGCCGGGGTGCCCGAGCGGTCTAAGGGGCTGGCCTTGAGAGCCAGTGCGGTGCTTCCGCGCGCGGGTTCAAATCCCGCCCCCGGCGCCACCTAGAGTTATTTTGAGTTTTATACAGGTTTGTTTGCGGTGTGCTGGCTCAGTATGTGGGTGTTTGAATAGAGACCTAAGCAGGCGAGGTGCAAGCCAGGATGTAGGGGTTTCCTTGTAACGTTGAACCTGATGAAGGCGGGCTGTGAGTTGAGGTCACCCTGAACGGGCGGAGGCCGATGATGTAGGCTTCGATGAAACAAAGTTCTGGGGGCTGTGAAGCCTAGGGTAAAGTGGGTGATACCAACTAATATCACCCTGCGGTGAAATCCGAATCACACTCAACATACTTTAGAATTCACTTCGACAGTACCAGCTCAGCTGCCTGCGAAATCGTAACTTAAAGTCTCTTCAGGGCGAGGACGGAAGCGTTAGGGACTCAGCGCTACAGTGGGACATCATTATTCAGTCCGCCCGTCGTCAACCT
>JAWBLQ010000028.1:0-14029 GCA_038830105.1 Zestosphaera sp.
TTATTAGGGGTTAAGATAGCTGTGCCGTTATTCGCTAGGGGGCTGGAAGAGTCCGAGAAAGCCTTAAGCCCTGGAGTTAAGTATAGGCATTACTCACCCGAGACTCCTGTAACCCTCACGGAATTTGGTCAATGCACTGAGTTGGGTTGCATGGTCAAGTGCGTTAGAGCAGTTATAGAGGAATACATGCGTAAGGGCCTTAAGGTAGCAGTTATATGCAGCAGTGAAACATGCAGGCACTACACCGGAGTTAAGACCCTTGAACTCGGTTCCAGACTTAACCCCTACGAGATAGCTAAGAACCTGTTTAAGACACTCAGACAGGTCGATGAACTAGGTGTTGACATCGCGATCGCGGAAGGGTTTGAGGAGCAAGGTATTGGACTCGCTATAATGAACAGACTAAGGAAAGCCTCAAGCGATTTACGGAGTTGTTCACTGATCTAATGTTTAAACCCTGTTGAAGGAATCACTTCAAGCGATAACCCTTTAAATAAAGGGGTGGCTAACAACGCTTTCAGGCTCAGATGTATTCCGGAAGCGTCTCTAGCAACATCCCCTCGATCATTATCGGTTTAAGATTGTTTACTAGTTTTAACGCCTCATCCAGGAGTGTCTCTGAGTTGCTGTAGATCTCCAACAGCACTTGCCCCTCCTTAACCCTGTGCCCCCCCTTCACGTGAAGCCTTACACCAGCCCCCTTATCAAAGGGTGCCCCAGCCGCTATGGCTATCTGTGTTAACGGTTTATTATGAACGCCAGTCACGTAGCCGTCTATCGGCGCTTTAACTTCGGCTTTGTATTTACCTACAGGTATTTCATCGGGTCTCACGTTAGGGGTGCCACCCATAGCTTCCACAATAGCTTTAAAGGTCTGATACGCCTTACCTGACTCAAGTATCTCAGATGCCACTCTACGACCGCCTCCCTTAGGAGCTACTCCAGCCATCTCAAGCGTTAAACCTGCTAAGGCCACTGCCTTCTCCTTGACAGACATAGGACCCTTGCCCATGAAGGTCTCTAACGCCTCCTGAGCCTCTAACGCGGGGCCTATTGTGTAGCCTATTGGTTGCCCGCCATACGTTATCGCACACCTTAGGTTAATCCCTAACCTGCTTCCTACCTGAGTGAATATCGACGACAGATTCCGTGCCTCCTCGATGCTCTCAACCTTCGCATCCCTCCCTGTAGGTATGTCTATGATCAAATTGCTTATGCCCATGCTTAACTTCTTAGAGAGTATTGAAGCTATCATCTGAGAGGTCGGATCTAGCTTGAGTTGATGCTCAACATGTATGAGTATGTCGTCAGCCGGGGCTAAGTTAAGAGTCCCTCCCCATATAATGAATCCCCTAACCTTCTTAGCTAGCTCAATGACCTCCTCTGTAGTGAACGTTACAGGCGCGAAGACCTCCATGGTATCGGCAGTCCCTGCAGGAGACGTTATAGCCCTTGACGAGGTCTTAGGTATGAAGACACCTGCTGAAGCCACTATGGGGACAGCGACTATAGAGACTTTCGAGTTCCCTGGAACACCTCCGATGGAGTGTATGTCATATGCGGGCTCCTCGAACTTGAGTACGTTGCCCGTCTCAACCATGGCTCTCGTTAAGAAAGTCATCTCATCAATGTCCATCCCAACGCTGGTCTGGGCAGCTACGAAGGCAGCTATCTCCGCGTCGCTCAGGACCCCGGTAACGACGTCTCTAATTACTGTGTATATCTCGTCCTGACTTAACTTAAGGCCGTTAAGTTTCTTCTTAACGTAATCAATGGCTGAGGTTGGCGAGTAGATACATACATCGACCTTCTTAGGGCCTCCTAACAGCTCTGAGACGTGCTTACTCAAAAACACTGCGTCGCTCTCCAGCTCATCAACCATGACCCAAGCAGTGGTGGACCTCTCGCCGTTCCTTAACCTAACTCTTAACCCTCCTGAGACCCCAATGGCCGTAGCAATGCTTCTAGGCATTAAAACAACTCTTAAATTCCCTACATCAGCGTCAAGAATCTTAACGTTAACAAGCATTGAAACCGCCTACCTAGTGTGTAATTCTACTTAACTAGTATTTAAAGTTTACGTGGCCTGTGAGACAGGATAACAACTTAGAACAGATGAGAAACGACGCTGAATCACTCCTGAAGATAACACACTGTTCTAAACTTCCTGCAGAGACTCTTGCCCTCCGATACGAAGGTTGGGGGTTACAAGTTAGTGTTAGAAATGCAGAGACGTGCTATCCATGGTAATTCTGTATTTCATAGGGGAGCGAATCGCTAGTAGACAAGGCTAAACGATTCTCCTGCTCTTCCCCCTCCGTAGTGAGATCCTGAACTGCATCGAGAATATTCTCTCTGAGCTAATTATCTTAGACGCCGTGTATATGAAGATAAACATGGATACAACCCCGAAGACTATTGACACGTATGCTAACCATTCAAAGCCCTCCAGGAATGCCTTAAGGACTATAAGCGGCGTTATGAACGGGGATATAATGAGGCTCATCGCTAAGCCTCCGATCCCCAATGACCCTAAATCCATGTAAGCCAGGAGTAGTGAGGGCACTATAAAAAGCATTGTGAGAGGTCCTGAGTAGGTTCCTGCAGTCCTGACGTCGGGGGATATAGAGCCTATTAAGAGTCCTAGACCCGCAGCGTTGAGTAACGTCACCAACACTGAAACCGCTGTTAAAGCTATGGAGGTGGGACTTATCAACCTCGTAACGGCCTCTAGCTGCATCGTCGCCCCGGCCTCACTAGTCAATGGTTCTGATATCGCTGCGAAGATGGAGGTTATGTAGTACATGAAGCCTATGAAGAAGGAAATCGCTGAAAGGATTATAAGGAATAAAACCCCAATAACTTTAGACATCAGTATGGTTCTTCGCTTAACAGGTAGTGAGAGA
Organism: Zestosphaera sp.; assembly: GCA_038830105.1. Lineage (GTDB taxonomy): Archaea > Thermoproteota > Thermoprotei_A > Sulfolobales > NBVN01 > Zestomicrobium. The sequence continues at coordinate 2,907 of JAWBLQ010000028.1, forward strand.
AGTATCTCAAGGGTTTTCTCCTCGTTCTCATAGGCCATGAAAGTAGTCGCGTAACTAAGCCCGCTTGTGACGAGGATCAGAGGCACGAAGAACAGAACGTAACTAGACATCGATAACGTGCTTAACGTCCCAACATCTACGATCTCATTCCTGTAGATGAGTTGTGTTGACGCTTGAACAGGCATCAGTGTGAAGTTAGGGTTCATACCCCCTAAGGTGATTAAATACGCTCTCAGCGCCTCACTAAGCATGTTCACGAAAGTGTTAGCGACTGCAGTAGCGCCTAACGAAGTGAATGAGATGCCAGAGACCCTGCCGTAGACCAGTAATTTAACTGGGAGCGAGCCGCTGAAGACTTCTGTGGCATTGGAAGGCACCAAGACCGCTAGAGAATACTTACCTTGACTCAATGCCTCTTTCAAACTACTCTCATCGCATTCATGAACCAGTGTAAAGTTCTTCAACAGACCGCTTAATGAGGAGAGCATCAACTGAGTGAAGAATCCGTTATCCAGATCACATACATAGAGGTTCATCTTAGTTACCTCCCTCTCAACCCCCTGTACAACGGACGTCATGACAAATCTCATAACACCCCCTAATGCGACAAATATTATTAACGGGAGGACTATAGCCGGGATTAAGATCTTCTTATCTCTCAGCATTACTTTAATCTCCTTAATCGCTAACTCCTTAATCATTCACCTCACCAAACGTGTGAAGAGCTCCTCAAGATTCTCCGCACTATACCTATCAAGTAATTCCTTAACACGCCCCTCAGCCACTATAATACCCTTATCAATCAACGCTATTTTATCACACAGATACTCTACCTCAAGCATGTTGTGTGACGATACTATGAACGTTACACCAAGCCTTCGCGCGTACTCCCTTATAACCCCTCTTATGTATACCGCGTGTATCACGTCAAGTCCTGACGTCGGTTCATCGAGGATAGCCACCTTAGGCTTAACCATTAAGGCTCTAGCTACTTGAAGCCTTCTCTTCATGCCTTTGCTGTAGGTGCCAGTGTACTTATCTATGTCTCCTCCTAAACCGCTTATCTCAATCGCCTCATCAACAACCTCCTCACCGAACCCATATATCTTAGCTATTAGCCTTAGGTACTCCCTCCCGGTTAAGTGTCTATAAGAACCCGCCTCCTCAGGTAAATAAGTTATAAGTTTCCTCACACCTTCAGGCTCTCTAGCAACATCCATCCCGTAGACGAAGGCGCTCCCATCTGTGGGCTTAATCAGTGTTGCAAGTATCCTCAAGGTAGTTGTCTTACCAGCCCCGTTAGGACCTACAAGACCGTAGACCTCCCCCGGAGACACTTTAAACGTTATTCCCTTAAGCGCCGTGAAATTACCGTAATCCTTCCTAAGGCTCCTGACATCCACCGCGGTCAAGTACCTTAATCCCCCCTAGTATATAGGGATTTTGAGATCTAATATAAAAAATACCGCTAGCATGTCAGGTGAATCAGGAGAAGAACTCTCCTGCCCATACTCACTTCATCATTATACCTCTTCACAGCTTGCCTAGATCTAGCCACGTAAACCTCTAGACCCGACCTCTTGAAAGACTCGATCACTTCATCATCAACCCTCATCATCCCGTCATAACCAGTCCCTATAACAACTAAGTCAGCTCTTACGTTAAGGAAATCCCTTACATCTGCTAACTGGAGTCTATGCCCTTCGATACGCCACCAGTCCTTCAAAAGGCCTTCAGGAGTCACCACAAGATCGTGATCATACTCAATACCGTTAATGATGATCCCGCCGAACTCATAGTGATCTATCAACGGCTGCCTAGGCATAAACACCCTCAATTCTAATACAGTTCAGGGGTTAATAACCCGTAAACTAACTCCTAAGGACTAGCATCACCTTAAGAACCTTAACTAAGTCCTTAAGTAGCACGTACGCTTGGAATTCAGCCTTACACGCATTTATGTCAACCAGCTCGTAGCTTAGACTGACCTTCTCACCCTAAAGAGTGAGGGTTTAGCCCGGGCCGGGTCTCTGACCAATTACCTCTATTCTATGCGGACTCAGGGTTATGAATGAACCCTGCATCGTTACCTCAGAGGGCGTTGAACATGTGTGTTGTCTGTACCCCCCGCTACTTAGGAACAACCCCTAAGGTCCATGAACTGAGAGCATCATCACCATTAAATAATGGCTAGATGAACTTACACTCTACACCCTCGCTCTAAAGAACGGGTTTTCGGTTATAACACCGAGGATTTCCGCAACGTAACGTAGCTCTGTCTCTAAATCTCCTAGAACTAACGCGCAATGATTACCTGTTGGATCCTCCAGAATTCGCGAGATGATTCCTTCACTTACTCTGATCTTGAGTTGCGTTCTACAGTGTCTAGGGCTTGATGGTGTTCCGTTAATTATCTTACCTTTAGCGATCCTCAAAGTATACGTAAGGGGGTCAAGTCTAGCGATTGTAACGAGGGTGTTGTTAGGAACGTGCCCCGCCACCCCGACACCTATTCCGGACTCGAAGTGCGTATCTAACTCGTACTTATTAGTAATCTTTAAGGCGATAGTGCAGTGACTTATCAGGATCTCATCGCCCTCAACCCATGAGATATTGCCCATGAAGACGGGTCCCCCTGAGAGCTCCTTAAGAATTGCCATAGTGATTAAGGTTGAGAGGTCACCCTCACACCCGGCAGCAAACCCCTCATCATTCAGTAGTGATAATGATAGACAGGCCGTCGTCCCCACGCTTTTTATAAGGTCGAAACACCTTATCGTGAGCGCATTTAAACCGTGCCTGGCTATGAGTCTCTTAAGAGCCACGTAAATCTTAAGGGATTTCTGGATCTCGCGATGAGGGACCCTCACCTCAGTAGCCCTCGCGCTGACCTTACTCGCTAACTCAGTTACTTCATCATCACTCACGTCACTAACTAACTCAATCAACTCATCCAGATTTACCCTAACGATCTTCAGCATCGGCATTATCCTCTTCAGGCACTCCTCAAGGTCTTCACCGGCGCTGTAAACCAGCCATGGGGAGGGATCACCTATAACCCCAATAACGTAACTGCCTGTCTTATTGACTGCCCTCCATGAACTAATAAACCTTAAAACCCTCTGGGAGGGTGGCCACTCAGCAATTAAAGTCGTCGGTTTCTCAGCGAGCCTCAAGAGTGAGTACGCTTCCAGAGAGGCTGGCAGGCTATTCATTTCTCTATGAGGGAGTATTAGAGTGTACCCAGCCCTATCAGCAATCCTCATGATCAGTTCTTCAGTTCCTCCGGTTATAGGAGCTACGATGGCTAAGTCTTCCGTAGTGATTGGGATCTCATTCACGGAATCGCTTGACACAACGTCGATAATCTCGTCAACTGGTAGCTTAGAGCTTATGTAATGCGATATGACCTCAGTTATCGACTTAAGGTCGTGTAGAGAAGAAGCGACCGGGATTAGATATGACCTGCCCATAGTCCGGACCTCACTCATTAATTAATCTCTCCAGCTGAGGTCTTAACTTACCTACTTTATACTTGACGTAAGTGATGAAGCACTTAAGCGCTATCTTCACAACCGAGTATCTGAGCTCTCTCATGTAGAATTCGTTCATTATCTTCTCAGCCCAATAAGTTGAGTGTTCAAAAGTCTTAAGCATCACATCAACGTGCTCCCTCCTCACAGCGTTCCTCCTAAACCACTCCCTATTCTTGAGGGCTCCCATAGGGACGAAAAACATAGGCACTATGAGGCTTCTGTATGGTCGCAGTCTATCCAGGAGTTCCGCCGTCTTAACTAGGTCGTCAGCAGTCTCTTCAGGGATCCCCAGGATTAATGTGATGGCAGGTATTATCTTGTTCTCATGCATTATACTTAAAGCGTCCTCAACTACTTCAGGCCATCTCTCAGCTGGGTAGGGGGCTGCCTTAGCGGGCATTATCTTCTTAGCCAGGTTAGGGCTTCCTGTCTCAAGACCGACTTCAACGCCTAAGTAGTCCTGTTTCTCGTAAAGGATTTCATTCATTATCTTAGAGACCAACCTATAGTTGTCCTCAGCGAACTTAACTGCGGCGAAGCTTGTGTGTGCCCATGCAATGCTTCCTGGTGTTAATTCCTTAGCTAGTCTGTGTAGCTTAATAAGAGGCTCCTCCCTAGGCTTCACTCCTTCGGCACCATAGAGCAACACATCCTCACTGTGCAGTATCACGTCTGCAATCCCGTTGCTTACGTTCACCTTGATCTCACCGCCAATTCTCTCTAATGGAATACATCTAAGAGGTTTGAGGGTTACTGAACAGAATTTACAGCCTCTAGGACAACCTCTCATGATCTCCACTAGTCCGTTCACGCTAGCTCCTTTAATTGATGGTATGTCATTCACTGACGGCACTTCATGAGGTCCTACGAATACGTACTGAGGCAGCTCCTCACCGTCTAGAGCCTTCCTAACTAAATCGCCTATAATGGCTTCAGCCTCACCATCAACTACCGTATCAACTCCGAACTCCCTCCATAACTCAACTTCCCATAACCACTGCCAAGCCGCTGGACCCCCCGCTATTATCCTGACACCTCTCCCCTTAGCTTCACGTATAGCCTCACTCCTCATGAATCTTATGAAGGACCTCCTGTTGATGGGCTCCTTCCCTGTTAAGAACCACCACTCGCTACTGGGCGGTCCGTAGGCGAAGTAGTCATGGTGACCTATCATGAGGACCTTCATTGAGTTCAGGTGCTTGTGTATGTGATCTGGGTCAATAATAGCGGCGTTGTACCCTAAATACTGAAGCCTAGCTTCAATCTTCCTCAGCCCGTACGGTGCTTCAGCGGGTCTCCCAAGCTTGTCAACCCTTACTTTAGGAGCCGCGACCCATGCCCACAGAAACTCAGGAATGCCTATGGCAGGAGCTGTAGTCATGAAGCCTAAGAACTCCTTCCCACGATGATTGCTCATCATAGATCTATCGGTGGTTATAACTATCTCGAACCCCATTACCCCTCACCTAGCACAACGTAGGGGACTCCGAGTCCTTCCAGTTCTTGTGAGAGCTCACGCCGAGATTCAGAGCTCACGTAAATCCTTACCACGGCCTTCTCAAAGTCCTGTATCTTTTTAAGGAGTTCTTTAACAACTCCGAGATCAGGCCCTACGTACTTGACAGATATGCTTAAGTGAATGTTAGTGAGTAGGAAGTTCCTTAATTGCCTGAGGTAAAGAGGCGATCCTAGGGGGCTGACGACGTGTATCAACACGTTCCTTGAGTTATGCGTCAAAGCATCCTTAACAACCTCATGCATAAAGTATGATGATAGATGATCGTTGGAGCGCAAAACCAACACAACATGTAAAGAAGGAGACACCAACCTACTCACTATATCACCCCTCCAAGACCCACACACGCGGAAGGGCTCGAGGGGCTCGAGGACATGCCATCTTTATGCCCCTTATAATCGTTAGATAGCTTGGAAATAAACGTTTCAAGGAGACCTGGTAACTATAATGGGAATACGCTAGAGCAGAAACACTAAGGGAGATGTTAGAGCAGGTAAAGCCCTGAATAAAGGAAACAGATTAATGTCATAGGGTCTGACGTTACTTGACGCAGGTCTTTCACCCTCCTTAATACTCTCCGTAACTCACTCTTAGAGAGCCCCACGGAATTACTTTCATCTCTTCACCACTACAAGTAAAAACCAAAACCACGAAGACTCCCAGCACTCTTTATTAACCTGGCTTGACTAATTAATCGGTGATTTCAAGTGAGGTTTATCCATACGGAGAGAGCTCCTAAGCCTGTGGGACCTTACTCACAAGCGGTTGCGGTCGGGGATATGATCTTCGTGTCGGGTCAAATACCGATAAACCCCGCTACAGGAGAGTTGATTAAAACCTCCTTTAAGGAAGCTGCCAGGCAGGCAATAATTAATGTGGTGGAGATAGTACGTGCCGCAGGAGGTGACGTGGAGAGCATAGCTAAGGTGACTGTGTATTTAAAGGACATAACCAGATTCAGCGAGTTCAATGATATCTACAGTGAGATCTTTCAAGGGCATAAACCTGCTAGAGTAGTGGTTGGTGTAGCCTCAATACCGAGGGATGCTGATCTGATGATCGAGGCTATAGCTTGCCTTAAGTGATTACCATCATCTAACTTTACTGGATATGTGATGGCTCAGCGTGTTGAGTAGCTCACGGTATATTTCAACAGCTTTCCTTAACTCAAGGACATCCACGTACTCATTAGGTCTGTGCGCGAGTGAATCATCGCCTGGTCCAAGACCTAAGCCGGTCGCGTTAAATTCGCTAGTAATCACTAGATCCGTTGAGAACCTCCAGTAATGCCTTGATGCACCGCTATACAGCTTCTTCAAGGAGTTGAGTAGGTTCTTGACCATGACTACGTCATTGTTAATCCATCCGGGGAAGAACTCCTTAACCTTCATTTCTACCCCTCTCCAAGTTCTCACGAGTTCCTCGTTGACTGAGGCGCTACACTTGGTGTTTCGATGAGTCATGACCTCAGAGCATAGATTCTCATATATTTTAAGTAGCTCATTCTCATCCCTCCCAGGCACTACTCTATGATCAACTGTGACTACACACTTGTCAGGTATCTGCGGCTGGATCTTCGGCGAGCAGTCTATCAACGTAGCCACACTTGATTCACTGCCAAGGATACTGTGAGTTGGTAGCTTGCTACTGAGCTCCGTGACCTTCAACACGGCTGAGGCAGCTCCTTCTAAGGCGTTAACAGCCTCAGAAGGCATTGATGCGTGTGCTGCCACGCCGGATATCTCAAGCTCAACGACAGCCCTCCCCCTATGTCCTAAGGCTAACTTAAGTCCTGAGGGCTCGCCTGTCACTATCACGTCTGGACGTCTTCTCACAGACTCCTTTAAGGCATGTCTTAACGCAACCCCTTCAGCAATCTCCTCGTGCACCGTGTAGATCACGTAGAGATCGCTATCCAGGTTCTTCAAACCCTCTAAAGCCTTCACTTGAGACGCTAGAGCACCCTTCATGTCGACGGCTCCCCTCCCGTAAACCCTTCCTTCAACCTCAACACCCGCGAAAGGGTCAACAATCCACTGAGTCAGGTCGCCGGCATCTACAGTATCCATGTGACCCTCTAGCACGATGACGCCTAAACCACCGCCTCTGACCGGCGCGATCACGTTTCCCACGGCATCTATGAATACCTTATCAACTCCTGCGGAACCTAGGAGATCCCTCATAACGCCTGCAAGACCTCCTTCCTCACCGGGGAGGCTCTTCACGGCTATTAATTTCTTAAGGATCTCAACAACTTCCATTAGACTCACCAAGACTAATAACTTAGCTGCGAGTAATAAATCCTTTGGTAAGGAGTTCTTCACTTCTTTCTTAAAGACCTGACTATCCACTTAGTCCCTGAGGAAGTGTCCTGCAGTTCTATACCTAGTCTCCTTAGCTCGTCTCTAATCCTGTCCGAGAGATCCCAGAGCCTTCTCTCCCTGAGCTCTGACCTCACATTGACTATGAGCTTCAGTAATTCATCGAGGATAGCTTCTTGAGTTGTTGAGTCTACAGTGAGGCCCAACACGTTATGCATGTAGCTCATTATTGCTGTAGCTGTCTCAACAGTCTTGACGCTCGCGTTACTCCTCCTATTGGTGAATTCATTAATGGCGGAGGCAGCGTCCAGGTACGTAGCTAGCGCCTCCGCGGTGTTTAAGTCGTTGTTCATGGACTCATCGAAATTCGCTTTAGACCTCTCGACCCTGTTTAAGAGGATCAACTCATCATCAGTCATCTTCTCATCGCTCCTGATCTCAAGCTGTTTCAGTCTCGCGTAAGCTACTTCAATTCTAGAGAAGGTTCTATACGCGTTCTCAAGAGCCTCCCACGTGAAATCTATTGGCGATCTGTAGTGTGTCTGCAACAGGTAGAGCCTGAGTGTGTTAGCCCCGTATCTACTCACTACATCTCTTATGCTCACTATGTTACCCAGGGATTTACTCATCTTCTCGCCGTTGACTGTAAGTAGCCCTACGTGAATCCAGAAGTTAACGAAAGGCTTAACCCCGCTGAAGGATTCCGCCTGAGCCACCTCGGCCTCGTGGTGAGGGAATATAAGTTCAACAGCACCGCCGTGTATGTCGTACTGCGGGCCGAAGTGTCTTATACTTATTGCCGTGTCCTCTATATGCCATCCAGGCCTGCCGAACCCCCATGGTGACTCCCAACCGAATTCGTGCCTCGGTCTAACCCTCCACAGAGCGAAATCACCTGGGTTTCTCTTAGAAGGCTCTGGCTCTATCCTATGCACGATTAACTCCTCCGGATCCCTGCCTGATAGCCTGCCGTAATCTCTAAACGTGGATATGTCAAAGTACACGCCTGTTGGGGTCGTGTACGCATGGCCCTTCTCTATGAGGACCTCTATCTGCTCAAAGATCTCCCTCAGATACTCAGAGGCCCTTGCGTAGAGATTCGGAGACGTCACGTTAATGGAGATCATGTCCTCTAGGAAGTATTTCTCATACCTCCTAGCCAGCTCTAGAGGATCCACCCTCTCCTCAGCAGCTCTTCCAACTATCTTATCGTCAACGTCTGTTATGTTCACTATGTAAAACAGAGAATACCCTAACCTCCTTAACCAACGCGCGACCACGTCGAAGAAGATGAAGACCCTTGCATGCCCTATATGTGAGTAATCGTAAACAGTCGGGCCGCAGACGAACATGAAAACCCTATTCCCGTTGAGGGGTCTAAAGTCCTCTACCGATCTAGTCCTCGTATTGTAGATTCTAAGCTTTGCAAACGTACCCACCTACCAACATGTACCCCTCACTAATATGAACTTAGCAACCCTTAATAAACTTTAGGTCAGTGAATGAATTCTAGAGTAACCCCCCTCCTCCTAAGTTCACTTAGGATATGTTCTAATATCATCTCATCAATGCCTAGGTGTTCAGGAGGTATCACACCCGGTTTTAGTTTCTTCTTTGCTACGAGACGTGCTATTATAGCAGTCATGAAGCCAGTCACGCGAGACATCGAGGTGAAGCCGCCTGCAGCTTCATCGTACATGAAGTACCTGAGCTCCTTGTCCTCTCTCCTCCCGTAAACCTCCATAATAGAGAAGTCCGGCATCTCGTACTGCATCGCAGGTAAAATTAACTTTAGTGTGTGATCCAGGACGTCTCTCCTGAAGAACCCTAATTCTCTCAGGATCTTCATTCTCTCTAGATGCCCTGGCCACCTGAGTGTGTACTCAGCCAGGTTTCTGGCCTTTATTGTAGTTAGCATAGTTCTAAGGCCGTCGCTTAAGAAGCGTTCAAACCTAAAACCCTTGACACGAACCTCCTCGATGGATCGCAATGGATCTGCCTCAACTAGCTCCCCCTCAATCACGCATCTGGCCGGCCTCACATACTCCGCTATCAAGTCGTAGGGTGAGAAGAGTATCTGGTGATAGAGCGGTGGTCTAGGCTCCTTAGGGAGTCCTCCCACATTTATAACGCCTTCATCCAGCGAACCTAACTTACTGTGTATGTACCCCATTAGAACGTTACTCAGCCCAGGTGCGAAGCCGGCGTCAACAACTACACTTACCTCCAGCCTGGAAGCCTCATTACTGAGGGACAGCGGATCTTCAGGCATGAACGAAACGTCGACGACGTCACGCCCGGCCTTAAGAGCTGCTTTAAGGGCTCTAAACCCTAGAGAGCCGGGCAACGCGTTAATGACTAAATCAAAACCCTTAACCACCTCAACCACGTCCTTCGTCCTCGACGCATCGAGCTTAACTGCATGCACAACATCACTGACTTCCTTAAGCCTCTCAGCGCTCTTATCAGCTACCCATACCTCGAAATCATTACTTAGATCACGAGCTGTTAAGGAACCTACATTACCTGCGCCCAGGACTATGACCTTCATGCGGAACCCACGCGAAGAATAATAACTAACAAAAATAAGTGTTTCTAGCGAGGACTCCTTACGTACTGGATTCCTCCAACAGCCTTGCCTTCATCCTCCCGTCACGATTTATAATTATTTTTAGTGGTTTGGTTATCACTTGCCTCCACGGATCAACTATACTTGGATCTATCTTCATCGCCTCTAGGATCAGGTCGTACGTCTTTAGGCTTAATTTAATTCCTGCTAGATCCGCCTCCGAGCACGTCTTACTGATTAAGTCGCTGATAGGGGTGTCTTTCTCAAAGGTTAGTGTGAGGACCCCAGTTATCTCGATGTAGAGCTTAAGCGTTTCTCTAGCTCTCGTAACTATTTTCATCGCGTTCTTCAGCACTATATGCACATCGGCCTTCGTAACTCCAAGCATTTTAGCGATCTCGTCAACTGATTTGCCCTCCTCCTTAAGCTTGAGGACCCTGATCTGCTTCAACGTGAAATAAGTGCCTCGGTATCTCTTGGGGGGCATGGCTTTAAACTCCAAACATAACCACGCGTCTTGAAAATAAAAACCTCAGTCCAGTCCTGCCCTGCTCGTTAAGGATTAACTACCCTCCACCGCCAGGCGGGAAGATAGCTAGCTCGTCGTTATCTTTAAGAAGGGTTTCCAGGCCGCCGGTGAACTCTACATGCCTACCGTTAACTAACACTATGAAACCCCCCCTCAAAGCCCCGGCATCATCTATCACGTACTTCCTCAAGTCAGGCAGGGACTCCAGAACATCCCTCAGGAGAACCCTCGGTGAGGACATGGTAAGCTCCTTCCTACACCAACCGAGCTTCTCCCTCAATGACGCGTAGACCTCTACAGTTACTCTAATCACTTACCCCACCTGCTAATAAAGATAGCCCCCAAGAACTACTTAGGTCTGACTCCTCCCATACCCTGAAGAGAGAAGAAACCCCCCAATTGATTTCTTGGTTTAGGGTTACATCTCTATTCACGGGCTCTAACTCTGTGTCTGATCTAAAACGCTTTACCCATATCCCTCGCGTCGAGGGACTAGGGGGTGTGGTTTCCTTCACAATCATAACCTCGAGGGCGTTAAGCGTTTCTGTACTAAATGCTTGAGAATCGCCCTCAAGGCTCACGAACATCTCTAAACCTCATCACCGAATCTCCTAGATGCTGGGAGCTTATAAACTCTTTCACTCCGCCTTAA
>JAWBLQ010000029.1:0-13969 GCA_038830105.1 Zestosphaera sp.
AGGTTAACTCCTTACGTGAGCCTGAGGGGTCTTATCAAAGACAGCCTGAACTTAACGATCCTAATTAGCTATTACGTGACGATGTACGGTTCCAGCATCCAAGTAAACCTGAGTTACATCACGTCAGTGCCGTTAAGTGAGTACCCGCCTGAGGCTTTGGAAAATGTGTCTTTAATAAACTACGGGTGGCTGAACAACAACCCAACGTACCCCGTCACGCAGAATGCAACCTACGTTGTGACGTTAATTAATCATTACCCGTATGCGATAACCTCCATCCTCGGCGAGCTCATTCTTCCCAGCGGATTCGCCACGAGCAAGGGTTTGAATAGAGCCTATGTACCGGGCCCAGTACAGCCGAACCAAGTGTTTCAACTGACGTTCTCAATGAACGTAGGTGAGGTGCCCCCAGGGACTTACGAAGCCAGGTTAAGACTCACCTACACAGTCAACTCAGGTGGTGAGGGCTTAGGAGTTACTGAGGAGTTAACAACCCCTGTACTAGTTAACGGTGTAGTACACGGTCTTGAGCTCATCAGCACGTCTTGGATTGGGAGCCCGGCTGAGCCCGGGACTTACGGAAACGTCCTCGTTATAGCGATGAGGAACTCTGAGTACCCCTCAATCACGGGGTTGGTAGCGGATGTAGCGTTGCCTGAAGGCTTTGTGTCCTCAATAAATAACGAGAGCAGGGTCAGGCTAGCCGCCACCTCAACCCTACCTCAACTACCCACACAGCAGATCACTGGACTTCAGATTCAGGAACTGCTCAGATACTATACGCAGGTAATGAGTGCTCAGATCCCTACGCAGGCACAGTTCAGTAAAGGGGACTACATCTACTTCACACTCCCGCTTAACGTGCTCTCCGTTACCCCCGGGACCTATTACGCTGAACTTAACGCATCATTCATAGATCACTGGGGCAACTTAAGAACTCAGAGCTTCAGGATACCGTTGAGCGTTTTAGGCTCTCCAATACTGATCCAGGTCTGGAGCGAGGGCTCTCTGAACTTCAAGGGATCTCGAGAGACCAACATGACACTTAAGATCCTCAACATAGGAACGGCTCCAGCCTACAACGTGTATCTAGCAGTATATCCCTACGGTTCCTACGTAGTGTTACCCAAGTCAACGCCCATATATCTCGACAGGCTGGAGCCAGGCAGTATAATATCGGTCGTAATTCCCGTGTACCTCAACCCGTTATCATCGGCAGTCGCAATTCCTGTGACCTACGGGAACGTTCCATTCATGGCAGCGGTAATCTATACCACGTCGAACGGTTTAAGGCAGGTCATGAACTCCACGTTCACCGTCAGCATCGAACCCTTCATAGAGTTCATGCTGACAGACGTTAAAGTTACTTATACCGGTAGTGAGGTCAGGCTTTCGTGCACCTTAATAAATATGGGGAACGCGCAAGCGCAGAGAGTCACTGCTAAACTATCGAGCGAGGGCAACGATGGTGATGAGGTATTCGTGGGCGACGTTGATCCATCATCACAAACAAGCTTCGTTGTCACCCTCAAGTCAAGTAGCTATGTAGAGAACGTTAAACTAACGCTGAGCTATAGGAACCCCTATAATGAGGTGGAGAGGCTTGACAGGGAGTTCGGGGTGTCACCAGCTGTAACACAGCCAACCACGCAGACTATACCCCCTGAAGTCGATACTCTGAGATATGGCACCTTAATCTTGGTTGCGGTGTTCCTGGCTTTAGTCACTTTCATCCTTTACAGATATCTGAAGGTACATCCAGTCCCTCAGGTGAGGGAGTAGGGCTTGCTCAGAGACGTCTTTAGATACTCTATGAAGGTGTTAACTGAGAAGAGGTTTAGAGCGGTCTTGACCATTATAGGCATCGCTATAGGCCCTCTAGCCTTAGTCATGATGACCTCGACCGTAAGGGGATACGCAGGCTTCATAGAGCAGTCCATACTCGCCCTAGGTCAGAACACGGTGGTTGTGCTCCCTTCAGAGAAATACAGGCTCTCTAAGTCTGACATAGATTACATTAAGGGTTTAGAAGAGGTTAACGATGCGGAGCCCTTCTACTCAACTCAAGGATACATTCAAGCTCCTGAGGGCAGGAAGAACGTCTTTCTGTACGCGGTTGATCCTTCGATATTGTTGAGGGCTATAGGCGGCTTGGAGATTGAGTCAGGTGAACTTCCTCAAGACGTTGAAACGACTTACTGCGTTATAGGTCACTCGGTAGCCTACTCAGCAGGTACGGACACTAAGATATATGACGTAGGCGACGTCATTACAGTTAACATGGTAGAGGTGCTGAGCGGCGGTAAGGTGAGCGTGAGAAGGATCTCGATAAGAGTTAAGGGGATCTTTAAGGAGTTCGGTGGAGCGGCATTCGTATCCCCTGATCAAAGCATCTTTCTACCAGCGAAGAGCGGGACTACATTACTCAACATGAAGGAAGTCTCAGGGATCTTCATAATAGCCAAGGACCCCTCGCTCGTCGACGCGTTAACGCGCAAGCTAAGGAACGTGTATCAAGACAAAGTAACTGTGGTTGCTTTCCAGCAGATAGCAAGAACAGTGACCTCCGTCACCGCTGCGTTAGACTTCATAGTTTTCTCAGCATCTCTCTCCGCCTTCGCCGTAGCTGTCGCAGGAACGGCCTCGACCATGATAACGTCGGTCATTGAAAGGACTCGTGAGATAGGAGTGCTGAAGGCGCTTGGGTTCACGGACAGACAGGTAGTCTTAATGATCCTGACCGAGGCGATCATAATGTCTTTAATAGGCGGCGCGATAGGTATAACCCTAGGGACTCTTGGGGCTCACCTCCTGGCGTCTAGAGGCTTATCTATAGCGGCTGGGAGTAGTAGAGTTGAGATAGTAGCTAATCCAGAGATAACTCTTGAGACCATAATCACCACCGTACTAATAACTATAACGGTGGGGATAGTTGGAGGCACTCTGCCAGCCTACAGAGCTGCTAAAATACCCCCCGCTGTAGCGTTAAGGTACGAGTGATCTTCTTAACTTACCGATAACGTAGACCCCGGTCACTACAGCCACTACTATGAGGAGAATACTCAGGGAAGACGTCGCTTCATTGGACGGCTGAACCTCCTCCCAGCTTGTCAAGGTTCTCTGGCTCAGTATCTCGCAGGAGTCAGCCAGCACGACAAGATTCCTGTAGGGACTCACAGCGACTATGTACGCAGGCCTCACGGACCCGGCTAGGACCACATACGCTTTAGCGATTCCTCTATACTCAGTTAGATTCACTCTATTCTCAAGTAACGTTAGGGCATCCTCCACATTTACTGAGAAGTTAGGGATGCTGGCGATCACGTCTTTGACTACTGGGTATTGGTTGATGAGGCTGAAGATCGTTATAGGTGGTGAGGGGTACACGTAGTACTTCACTAGAACAGGTATTATCGTGACAGCATCTCTGTCGACGAAATACACAGGCGTGTTATTAATTACTAGCTGACCGCCAATAATCTTAAGGTACTCAACGCTCTCTGCAGCCGCTTTCAGATCGTCGTACCAGTTCTTAACGCCTTTTTCTAACGAGTTCAGGAGGTTGTTCAGAGTTGATGCGTTGCCAGTGTACCTGGCGTCAACTACAATTTCAAGAAAGACTAACTCACAGGAGTTAAGGGTGTGTGCTGTGATTGAAATCCCCCGCGAGCTAAACCTGAATACAAGTAACTCAGCTGACGTGTAGTTAAGGTTTGAATTCCTTACAGTGTAATTACTTAGGTTCACATAGCTTGAGAGTTCAGGGAGTCTAAACTCTATGACGTCCTTTATTGAAGGATAACATGCGTGATCCCCTTGAGCAGAAGCTACATAGATCAAAGGCAATGTCATCACAGCGGCAATGGTTAAGGCTAAAACCATCCTCACGTCTCTCAGCCCTCATTCGAACTAGGGACGTCTCAAGACCTCAATAAAGCGATCTCTAGCACTATCTAAGCGCGTGGCGTGCTTGACAGGCATGCCGAGCACCATCATTAAGTCAAGATACGAGCAGGTCTCATTTAAACGAGGCTCTTCACCGTTTAATTCCAGCGCCCTATACCAAGGCATCTTGAGCACTTTCCACTTTACTTAAGTCCACGGCTTAATAACTTTACGTCGGGTCTATGTACACGCTTCAACACAATATAATTCCTGCTACGTCTATCTTAAGTTAGTGATGTTGTTGAGGGTTCTTGCCATTGATTGCCTTGGTGCCGGGGTCAGCGGATCTAGGGTTGTGACCAGAGACGTAATAGGTGTGGGGCCTAGGCTAGTGGTAGGTATTCTGGAGGCTCTCAAGGTAAGGGTTGAGCTTTACCAGTGCATCGATATCCTCAGAGGGGTTGTCGACGCTCCTTCCTATGATATGGTCTTGGTCTCCGGGATGAGTACCGACATCGTGTCTCTTCACAGGGTGGCAAAGAAGCTGAAAGACAGAACCACTCTAGTGGCTGGTGGTCCGGTCTCAATTAATTGGAGGGAACTCCTACGTGCAGGGTTTAATTACGTCGTGGTTAAAGAGGCTGAGGAATCGTTGCCTAAGCTCGTTAGACTCGTTGAGGGCGGTGAGGACCTAAACATAGTGGATATACCTAACCTGGCGTACGTTGACGGTGGTAACCCGCGGGTCACTTTCATAAAGCCATGGCTCTCGTCACCTCCTCTATGGAGCTACATGCCTTCGACCCGGATTATCAGGAGGTATCCGTACTGGTGGGGTGCCAGGGTCTACGTGGAGGTTGTCCGTGGGTGTTCTAACTACTTCAGACCTAAGATCAAGTTACCTGATGGTAGGATGTGTGTTGAGTGTAGTTCTTGTAGGAACGGCACACTCTCGCAACGCGTCTCATGCCCTCTGGACATACCTCCCGGCTGCGGGTATTGCACTGTACCGAGTTTCTACGGACCTGCTAGATCAAGACCTGAGGATTTAGTTGTGAGTGAGGTTAGAGACCTGATTAAGCTAGGGGTCAAGAGAGTAGTTCTCTCAGCACCCGACTTCCTTGATTATGGGAGGGACTTGTTAGTAGCGCCAGAGCCACTGACAGACCCTAGGAGCCCACCGCCAAACTTAAGGTCTATTGAATCCCTCCTCTCTAAGCTCTTCTCAATCCCTGAGGTGAATTCAGGTAGTGCCTACGTGATGATCGAGAACATAAAACCTAATCTCCTGAACGACGAAGTAGCGGGGGTTCTAGGTAAGTATCTCAAGGGGACCCCTGTTAATTTAGGGTTGGAGACCGGAGATCCAGGGTTGCACGTGAATATAGGGAGGCCTTCCACCGTAGAGGAGGTCTTCAGGGCTGTGGAGTTGCTTGTTAGTTATGGTTTAAAGCCCTATGTCTACTTAATACATGGATTACCTGGGGAGACTGGGGAGAGCGTTAGGAGTTCCTTAAGGAGCGTGAGGGAGCTCAGTCGAATGGGTGTCGAGAAATTCACGCTCTACAGATTCAGACCTCTCGAGGGCAGTGCCTTTGAAGGATTCCCCGGGGGGAAGCCGGCGGTGATGAGTTGGAGTAAGGAACTCTATCATTTAGTGAGGAGCCTTAACAAGCTTGAAAAGAAGAGACTGATCGGCACGGAGCTTAGTGTTGTAGGCGTCAATATTGCGGGGGATGCTGTAGTAGCGTACACGTTGCCTCACGGTCCGGTGGTGAGGGTTCTCAACTCAGGTAAGGAGGATGTCGGGAGGGTTTTCACAGTCAGGGTTGTTAATGTAGAGAGTGATAGGGTTGTCACAGGGTTGAAGCTGAGTTAAGCTATATTAGGGGTGCACACGCTTATTAAGTGATGGTCGTTAAGAGGTTGGTGATGATGCAACGCCAAACATCGTGATGTTAAGGCCTGAAGTCCTTGCCCGTGCAGGCCTGCTCCTACAGTACGTGGTTTCTAAGGAGGTTGGGTGGTTAAGACCTGCTGGGTGTAGTGTCGCTGAGGATGGCTTCAAGTGCGATTTTATATCTCTGTCAGGCAGATGGCCGGAGGAAGGCCTTATAAGGAAGGCAGAGAAGACAGCCCTTGATATCGAGGGCTCTTCTCAAGTTAGTATAGAATACGTAGGTGAGGTTGATGATGACCTCATTAGGTTGCTTGGACGTAAGGCAGTCTACTCAGTTAATGGCGTTAATGCGTTCCTGGAGTTTGAGGTGAGGCCTGCTTCAAGCAGCGTTAAGGCTATATTGGTGAGGAACATATCAGCTCATAACCCGACGCCCAGCGTTAGTTTAGTTAGGTTGATCGGCGTTGCTTTCGACGATTTAAATGAGTATAGGGAGTGGGTTGAGTATTATGAGGAGGCCGCTAGGAGGGATCACAGGGTATTAGGGCAGAAGCTTGAGCTCTTCGGCTTCTATGATGAGGCGGGACCTGGTTTAGTGATTTACCACCCTAAGGGTCAGGTTATTAGGGAGGAGTTGATAAGACTTGTAAGAGAGATAAACTCCAGGCTGGGTTATAGCGAGGTTTACACTCCTCACGTATATAAGTCAGTCCTCTGGAGGATAAGCGGTCATTACCATCTCTACAGGGATAAGATGGTTCTGGCTGAGGTAGACGGGGAGGAGTACGGGGTTAAGCCAATGAATTGCCCAGGTCACATACTGATCTTTAAGAGCAGAACACGTAGCTACAGGGATTTACCCATCAGGCTGGCTGAGTTAGGCACCGTATACAGGTGGGAGAAGAGAGGGGAGCTCTACGGACTCCTTAGGGTTAGAGGATTCACTCAGGATGATGGTCACGTGTTCGCTAGAGAGGATCAAGTTAAGGAGGAGGTTGAGAGTATAATGAGGGAGGTCTTCAACCTCCTCGCGTTGTTCGGCATCGCTAAAGATAGCACTAAGATCTACCTGTCGACAAGACCTGAGAGGTATATAGGCTCCGAAGACGCGTGGGATAAGGCAACGAACTCGCTTAAACAGGCTCTCGATGAGTTAGGGATACCTTACGAGGTTAAGGAGGGTGAGGGAGCGTTCTACGGGCCTAAGGTAGACGTGCACTTCAGAGACTCACTCGGTAGGTGGTGGCAATGTAGCACGATACAGGTGGATTTCGCACTCCCCGAGAGATTCAACCTAGAATATATTGATAGTGACGGGAGTAAGAGGAGGCCTGTTATGATACATAGGGCAATACTGGGCAGTATAGAAAGATTTATGGCAATACTCATAGAGGAATTCGAGGGTAAGCTACCCACCTGGTTAAGCCCTATTCAAGTAGTAGTAATTCCAATAACTAGGGACGTTGCTAGTTACGCTGAGGACGTGGCTAAGCCCCTAAGGGATGCGGGTGTGAGAGTTGTTGAGGACTTCAGTGACGAGACCTTGGAGAAGAGGATAAGGGTGGCGTACGAGCAGGCAATACCCTATGTAATTATAGTTGGTCGGAGAGAAGCCAAGCAGAAGACCATCGTGGTCAGAGGTAGGGGGAACCTCCAAGCTAACAACGTCCAGATTGACACATTCCTACGCGTACTCACGGAGGAGATAAGGAGCAGGGCTTTAAGGCAGGAGGCATTGTTAAGCCTCCTCTGAAGGACTCTTAAACCATGCCTAAAGAGTATATGAGTACTTAACTCTAAATAGTTTCAGGACCTATTATAGGGTTCCCGTGAGTTAATTAAAAAATGCCTAGCGCTTTACTGGTTGGCCATCTATATCGAGCAACGGTTTAGGGGGTCTTTCCTTTGGGTTAGTAGTAATGCCACGATGAAGACCAGAGCACCTATCGGTATCACGACAGGGCCTGGCGCGTATATAGCTAACCATATGTCCTCTGTCTGTTGATAGAGGTAATATATAAACGGTATCCAGAGAACTATGTTCATCACTACACCGGCTATCGCGCCTGTTCTGTTAGCCTTCCTCCAGTAGAGACCGAATATGAACGGCACTGCCTGAACGAAGAGTATGAGATACCAAGCTATCTGCGTGAGGAAGTATATGGTAGCTGCCCAAAGCGCTATCGCTAGGGAAAGGAATGCAGCGACGACTACTTATCTCAAGGAAGTCAGGCGCTTATGCGACTACTACGGGTCGCTCCTAATATTCGACGAGGTCAAGACAGGGTTCAACGCGTCTAACTCAGCCGCGTATATTGAGTATGGTGTGAGGGCAGACCTAGTAGCTTTAGGGAAGGTTATCGGTGGTGGAACTCCCTTAGCCGCCTTCGGCGGTAGGAGAGAGTTCATGGAGAACATAACCCCCTTAGGAAGGGCCGTGCATTACGGGACATATAACGCTAACCCCATGTGCGTTGCGGCCGGTCTGGCAGCACTGAGGAAAGTCTTCACGCCAGGAACGCATGAAAGAATGAGAAGTCTTAATCAAGAACTCTTTAAGGGTGTTAATGACGCTCTGGAGGACGCTAAGATCCGCGCTGCGACACTTATGAAGGGGAATATGGGTGCGATATACTTTGGGCTTGATAAACCGCCCAGGAACTTCAGGGAGGCGTACAGGTCGGATAAGGGTATGTGGTACAGGTACTGGATAGCGATGTTAACGAAGGGTGTCATACCTTATGGTGGTGCCTGGTTTGAGGAGTGGTTCGTCTCGGCCATGCACACCCGTGAGGACATAAACAAGACGATCGAGGCTTACTACGAAGTATTAAGGCATATAATGTAAGTTGGTTTTAGGTTTCAGAGATTATATTATTTATGTGTTGGGGTGGACTGTATTGTTAAGTGTCAAGAGGATTAAAGAATTAGACCCGGAGGCTAAGCGTAAGATATTATCAAGGTCTATGACGGGCTTAGAAGCTGTGAGCGATAGAGTAAGTGAGATAATTGAGGACGTTAGGAGTAGAGGTGATGAAGCGATAGTAGAGTTCTACAGGGAGTTCTTCGGGAGAGAGGTCGTTCATCCAGGCAATTTAAGAGTGAGCGAGGATGAAGTTAGCAACGCGTATGAGGTAGTGGATGAGAGTCTCATCGATTCACTGGAGGTCGCTCTTAGGAACATCGAGGTTTTCCACAGGAGTCAGTTGCCTGATGATCTCTGGTTTACCGAAGTAACTGAAGGCGTTCTCGTCGGTCAAGTGTGGAGAGCTATAGAGTCCGTGGGTATTTATATCCCTGGAGGTAAGGCTGATTACCCTTCAACAGCTTTAATGCTTGCAACCCCAGCTAAGGTAGCTGGTGTCCCCAGAATCGCAGCCACAACTCCTCCTAGGCCTGACGGCACTGTGAGTCCCGCTACACTTGTTGCTCTGGACATAGCCGGTGTTAAGGAGATTTACAGGGTTGGGGGAGCTCACGCCGTAGCTGCGTTAGCGTTCGGAACTCAAACGATTAAGAGGGTGTGTAAGGTTGTTGGGCCGGGGAACATCTGGGTTGCTGCAGCTAAACACTTTCTCAGAGGGGTCGTAGATATAGATTTCGTGGCGGGACCCTCTGAAGTCCTCGTGTTGGCGTTGGACGACGCCGACCCAGAGTACGTTGTGAGGGACTTAATATCGCAGGCTGAGCACGATCAATTATCATCAGCGGTCCTGGTCACTACATCAACTAGGTTGGCGGAGGAGGTCGCCTCAAGACTCAGGGAGGTTATCCTTAACGTCAAGAGGAGTGAGATAGTCAGGGAGTCTCTCAGTAATTACGGGGCACTCCTAGTAGCTGAAGACTTAGACGAGGCCGTGGGCTTCGCGAATCAATATGCTCCTGAACACCTAGAGATATTAACATCTGACGTTAGCATGGCCTTCACCGTATTGAGTAGGGTTAGAAACGCTGGGTCGGTTTTCATAGGTCATAACACGCCTGTCGCCATGGGAGATTACATTACCGGCGCTAATCACACGTTACCTACTGGGGGTAACGCCGTAACGCGCGGGGGTCTGAGCGTTCTTGACTACATAAAGATAATAGACGTCCAGATAGTCAGCGAGCTAGGTATTAGAACTCTAGGACCGCATGCTGTGAGGATAGCTATGTCAGAAGGTCTTTACAATCACGCTGAATCAATTAAAACTAGGTTAACAAGGATACTCACGTAAATAAAAACTTTGCTACGCGTAACTATCAGATCAGCCATGCAGTCGCTCTTCAAGGACGTGCAGGAAGAGTTTCATAGATAGTGAGTCAGAGCCTTCATCTGACTTATATTTTTGATAATGGTAATTATTCGAGGCGTCTCCCTTGGTTAGGAGGATTGACCTAAACACAGACGCAGGTGAGTCTTTCGGTAGGTGGAGAATAGTTGATGAGAGCGAGCTCTTCAAGTACGTGACCTCAGCCAACATAGCCTGTGGTTTCCACGCGGGGGACCCCCTGAACATCTGGAGATCTGTAAGGATTGCTAAGTCCCTCAGGGTTGCTGTGGGCGCTCATCCAGGTTTCCCGGACTTAATGGGTTTCGGTAGGAGGGAGATGAGCGTTGATTTCGATGAACTTAAGTCCTACGTGATTTACCAGCTTGGCGCTCTGGAGGCTTTCCTAAGGGTTGAGGGATTTAGGCTTCAGCATGTCAAGGTTCATGGAGCCCTCTACAATATGACCTGGGTTAGGGAGGATTACGCCAGGTCCGTTGCCGAGGCCGTCGCATCCTACGATAGAAACCTCATAGTAGTGGCGCCTTATGCTTCTCAAGCAGCTAGAGCCGCTGAGGAACTGGGTCTAAGGGTTGCTTACGAGGCATTCATTGACAGGGGTTACACCTCGGACGGCAGGTTAGTTCCTAGGAGCCTCCCTGAGGCCGTCATATCTGACGTGAGTAAGGCTGTGGGAAGGGCTGTGTCGATAGTTGATAGGGGAGTCATACAGGCTGTGGACGGCAGATTTGTAGAAGTCAAGGCACACACTCTCTGCATCCATGGTGACAGCCCACACGCAGTAGAGCTCGCCAAGGCGGTCGTGAAGGGTCTCAAGGAGGTCGGTGTGGAGATCAAGCCAATGGCCGAGGTTGTTCAGTCATCATGAAGGACATGAAGCTTAGGGTCCTTAGTAGTGGCGGCTACGTAATCCACGTGGACGTCTGCAGGGACGTTTCCCTAGAGTGCGTCAAGGCGATGCATAAACTCTATCACACTGTGAGAAGGGAGTTGTCAGGGAGCATCAGGGAGTTAGTGACTGGGGTAGTATCGTTGGCTCTGTTCTACGACCCTAGAGAAGTAAGCGGTGATGTCTTAATCAAGAAGGTTAATGAGTTGTGGGAGTGGAGCCAGAGCGTCGAGTTGAACGATATATATAAACCAAGGAGCTTCGTTATACCTGTATCTTATGGTGGTGATTTCGGTCCTGACCTGTCCTCAGTAGCTGCCTGGGCTGGGGTAAGGGAGGACGAAGTTGTTGCGATACACACCTCAACGAGTTACACGTGTTACACGTTAGGTTTTACACCGGGTTTCGTCTATCTAGGGGAGGTGGAGCAGAGAATAGCGGTACCTAGACTAGAGACTCCTCGACTCAAGATCCCTGCCGGATCGGTTGGTATAGCGGGTAAGATGACTGGGGTGTATGGTCTTGAGGGCCCGGGTGGCTGGAGGTTAATAGGGAGAACCCCCCTCACGATGTTTGATTACAGGAGGGACCCTCCAATACCCATAGCCCCGGGAGACGTGGTGTCCTTCAAATCAATATCATTGGAGAGGTTTAAGAGCCTTGAGGGAGTCTTCGTGGGTGACTACCATGGGTAGCCTTCACGTAACGTATTTAGTGGGAGTGGCCACGGTGCAGGATCTAGGTAGATATGGCTATAGAGCTCTCGGGGTTCCTGTTTCAGGAGCGTTAGACGTGTTGTCGGCTGCCTATGCTAACGCCTTAGTAGGGAATAAACCTGGTACTGCGTTGGTGGAGCTCTTTGGCTCTATGAAGCTGAGGGTTGAGAAAGACGTGATAGCCGCTGTTACTGGTGGTATCCCTAAGGTGTTCGTTGATCGTTATGAGACGTCTCCATGGAGGCCAATATATCTAAAACCTGGTATGGAGTTAGTTATTCGACCTTCAGACAGAGGAAGTGTTTTCTACGTAGCAGTTGCGGGGGGTGTTGTGTGCGAGGAAGTGCTAGGGAGTAAATCCACGTATGTCAGAGGAGGCTTCGGTTGCTTAGGGAGACCGATCAGGGTTGGTGACGTCCTGATAAACAGAGACGTGGATGCTGATAGGCTGTGGTCTGAGGTGTGTGACTTGCGTCCTGTGCTGAAGCCTGACAAGAGAGTGCCTAAGACCAGTGAACCCCTGGTTGTGAAAGCCACTAAATGCATTCACTCTGAACAGCTTCCGGACTTAGACGTACTCCTTAACTCGGAGTACGTGATCGCGTTAGAGAGTGATAGAATGGGTTATAGACTAGACGGACCTCCTCTGGAGTCGTCATCGAAGCTTGGTAGACTACCCTCAATACCTACTGATAGAGGGTATGTTCAGGTACCTCCAGATGGGAAACCCATAGTCTTGATGTCGGATGCTCAAACCACAGGCGGTTACGCAGTAGCCCTCCACGTAATACCCCCCGATCTAGATATCCTAGCGCAGGCCAGGCCTTGTCAGAGAGTGAGATTCGTAGAAGTGAATGCTGAGGAAGCAGAGAAGCATACCTCCAAATACCTCGGTGAGGTGGAGAGGCCTCTCCTGACAACTGCGGAGAACGAGGAGTACTAAGTCGATTCATTACTTTGTAACTGAAGGCTGGGAGGAGGTCAGCGCGTGGCTTTGATTTAAAAACTCTGTAGGAGAGAAAATAGGCGGAATGATATCCATGCCCGTGCTGGATATCAGATGTAGGGATGTAGTTAGGATTCTAGCAGAAGGTCCTAAGAAGCGCAAGGAAGTAGGAGCTAGGTTACGTGAGAAATACCCAGGGCTGAGACCTAGGGGGTCATGGGTGAGGGATGTCCTGCTGAGATGGAATCCGCTAGTGGTCAGCGTCGGCGATGATACGTGGGCCTTAAGCGATTTAGGCAACGCTCTTGCAAGGCTCCCCGGCGAGTTGGGAGGTTCCTTGACTACTGAAGAGAAGGCCTTCTTGATCGGGTTAATGATGCTTGACGAGAGACAGAGGAAAATCGTCAGTGAGTTGGTAATGCTTGGTAAGTCTACAGACCCTGATAAGTGGCTTGTCATTCAGACTAGGAGAGTGCTTACACACATCGGGTTGCTGAAGCCTGAGTGAGTGCAACTCAGTATTTAAGTTAGCTAGTGAGTGAAGCAGTACTATAATAGCGTAGATTACCAGGTTAACCAAGGTGACTAGAGACCCAACCTTAGTGAATTCCTTGAATGATATAGTGTAGCGGGGTCTCGGCTCCAGTGCTTCTAGAATTAGATGTAGCTTCTTCGAGTAATATTAAGTTACTAGCTATCGTCGAGGCCATGACCAGCGTGATCCAAGAGGCGATGCAGCTTGAGCCATACCCGAGGGACTGCATGTAGTGAGTAAATAACTTGACAAACAATACGTTACTTAAGACTTGACTCAGAAGCACTTAGGTAGAGTTATTGCAATTATGTTCTGAAGAGCTCAAACTTTACGGGGATCAAGTAGTGGAGGAGTGGCTGGAGAACTCCACTACTCCAGATGCGGTCCATGATTATGAACATACTTAAGAATAGTTGAAGAAAACTATAGAGTCCCCAGTCGATAGATCTCAGTAACTCTCTGGGGTTGCTTGAGAAGACGTAAAGGCCCGTGGCTATGATGGAGGAGTCTTCACCACTTCACTTGAGAAATCATCATGCGTTGCTGGAGGTAGTAAAAGTTTTTAAAGTATACCAAAGTTATTAATTGAGGTGTCTCTTTAATGGGGGCTAAAGAGGCGGTAGGTCTGGTAATAACTGTCCTGAGCCTCCTACTATTCGCTTATGAGATATTCTATGTCGGCTTAGTGATGAAGGCCATAGGCATTAAGGGTCAAGTCACTACCGACGCTCTGCTGATCTCCGCTGGTTTCTTGCTGATCATCTTAGGTCCTGCGTTATGGCTTGGCGAGGTACCCACGAACCTCAAGAAGTTGATTGAAGCTAAGA
>JAWBLQ010000030.1:0-13941 GCA_038830105.1 Zestosphaera sp.
GTTATTTGTATGAGTCAGTATGTGAGATGGCACGAGAAAATAATGAGTAAACTGAATTCTGGAGAGCCTCTCTTAGGGGCTTGGATAACTATCTCACATCCTGAGGTCGTTGAGATTCTCTCAAACATGCCGTTTGACTGGTTCGTATTCGATATGGAGCACGCCCCTCTAATAACGAGGGACGTTGAGGAGTTGCTGATGGTTCTTAAGGGAAGCAATATAGTGCCTTTCGCAAGGGTTGCGTGGAACGACCCTGTCCTGGTTAAGCTAGCCTTAGATTTAGGGGTTGCCGGAGTTGTAATCCCATGGGTAAATACTAAAGAGGAGGCGGAGCGTGCTGTGAAGGCTGTGCGTTACCCCCCTGCCGGGATTAGAGGAGTGGGGCCGAGGAGATGTGTTAACTACGGACTTCAGGACGTGGTTGAGTATTTCCATAGATGGAATGAAATAGCGACACTCATAGTTCAGATAGAGACTAAGGAAGGTTATGAAAACCTTGAAGATATACTGGCAACTGAAGGGGTCTCGGGGATATTCGTTGGGCCAGCGGATCTCTCAGCATCTCTAGGATGTTTCGGCAGAACTGATTCACATGAATTCATGAATATCCTTAAGGACATCGCGGAACGCGCTAGGAGACACGATAGAAAGATAATCGGTATAATAGCTGAGACGCCGGAATTTACTAGGATGTTTATCGACATGGGTTACAACTTCATTTCACTGTCACAGGACACGAGATATCTAGTTAAGGGCGCTGAACTATATCTGAGAGTAGCGCGACAACGCTAAATAAGTCCCCTAGTTTAAACCACGCTGTTAAAGCCCTAAAAAGTTAAGGTCTCGTCAGGTTTCGTATCAACCTCTATAGGGATTGTTTTCATTGCCTGGGTAATCTGAATTAACAGAAAAATAATGTAAAGAGTCTTCTAGCGACTATTCACGTTATCCTTCCTCAGGAGGTTTTGCACCCCAGAATAGCTGTATAACTCTTTTTGATGGTGGAGGCGTTAGGTATGTCACAACGAGGAACGCTATTAGCGAGAACACCAAGCCAGGAATCACTGAGTCACTACCGTAGAACAGCGTCGCTGAGAGCGGTACTAGCTTAAGCTTGTCAATAGCGTATGCAACAAGACCAACTGCCATGGCGGCTATAGCCCCTTGCTTATTGGCTCTACGCCAGAACAACCCGATTATAGGCCAGAAAAGCGCTGACATCGAGCCCCCGATTGCCATTATAATTATGTACTCTAGAGCTGGTGGTGCGGCGATGGCTAGAAGGAATGTAATAGCCCCTATCACTAAGGTGCTCCATAACGAGACTTTCTTTAATTCCTGAGGAGTTGCTTTAGGCTTCACGAAGAGGACGTAGATGTGTCGGAGAAGTGAAGAACTCATAAGGATGAGCATCGTCGCTATCGTTGACATGGCTGCAGATATAATGCCGGCAAAGACCACGCCCCCTAGACCTGCCGGTAGGAATGTCATCGCCAGCATCGGGTTGATGCGATCAGGAACAGGTAAGGTAGGGAAGTATATCTTCCCGACGAGAGCGACCCATATCCCGAAAGTCCAGAACGTAACTATAGGTACACCTATATATATCGCCCGCTTCATCGCCTTAACGCTCTTATAAGATAGGGTGGCTATTAAACCATGCGGTAGGGCTAGCAATCCCAGGTTAAATATAATCCACTGCGAAGCGACCCAAGCGATTCCGGGTGGGGTCCTGAATGCATTCATAAAAGCTTCACCGGCTTTTTTAATGAGTTCTTCATTAATCGCGGCTAGACTCCCGTAGTCGGCCAATGCCTTGCCCCAGACACCGATAATTAACAGGGCGTATGCTAGCGTCATGAAGAAGCCCTGGATAAGCAACGTTAACCCAACGCCACGCATGCCTCCGATGACAGCGTAGAAGACCGTTACAGCTCCTACGAGAACTAACGCTATCATATAGGGCCACCCGGTCATAACCTCGAAGACTCTCGTAGACCCGACGAACTGTGAGGAGCAGTAAGCCGTGTAGAACGCTATTATTGTTATAGCGTAGAGGAGTGCGACTAACTTGCTCTTTTCATATCTTTCAAAAAGGAGATCTCCGAAACTCACAGCTTTTATACGCCTGGCAACAATGCCTACTTTCTTACCGAGTCCGTACAGTACATAGAAATTCATGAATATCTGAACCCCCATCAATGAGGCCCAGGGCAACCCTAACGACCAAGCAAGCCCTGGACCACCGACGAACGTCCCTACACTGCATAATCCAGCTGCAACTATGAAAGCTACAACAGCGGCGCCTAAACCCCTACCCGCAACGTAGAACTCCTCAACGAATCTGTCAATCGGCGTCTTCTTCAAAACCTTACGTGAGTAAAGCCCTATAACTGTCATTATAGCTAGGTAAATGACGAAGACTGTTATAACGGAGATTCTTTCCTCTAGCGATATTACCTCACTCACCACTCTTCACCTCAACCCAAGGATCTAGAGGCTCTTCCTTCATAAAGGATGTCACAACTAACACAATCACGCAAAACGCCGATGAAATGAAGAGGGTGCAGAACCACCACGGGATACCGCCTATCAGGGCTCTCGGGTTAGACCCGTACGTCAATAGCAAAGACCAGTAGGCAATAGTGTACAGGACGAAGCCCACTAAGAGCATAGTTATGAACTCCTTAGTAGCTCTTCTAAGTCTAGGGTCTTCCTCAGAGGGAGAAACCGTAGACTTATCACCTCAATACTTAATACCGCCTGGGTATTTAAGCTTTTTATTGACTTACCATAATCCATTTCCATTATCCTAAGGGTTAATACTATCTCTAAATTACATAACGCATCACAGGAGGCAATTGTTTTTCCTCTTATGAAAGATTACATGAAAAAATTAAAAATTGAATGCCTTCAAGCATCGGCAATTATGAAAACTATGTAATGCCGACACTTAAAGTAGGTATGGTAAAGTTTATATACCTTAGGCATGTCATATCTCTGGTGACTCTCTATAAGCGGTGCGGTCTCAACGTGGAGGAGGGTTGCCTATGCTGCCATAACCTCGGTGATACTTCAGAGTGTGTGGATTGGCGGTGGTTTCGGTACTGGTAGAGAGATTGTTGAGTTTATTGTGAAGTACGGCTCTCTCGCCTGGGTGTCTATCCTCGTCTCGGCTATAACTCTAGTTGTAGCTCTAATACCTTCATTCGAAATAGCTAGGGTTTTTAAAGCGTACGACTACATGACCTGGGCCAAGCAATTCCTGTGGAAGTTCTGGTGGTTGTTCGATATCGCTTTCATAGTCCTTGCATGGATCGTGATAGCGATAGTCGGTGCCGCGGCCGGGTATATGTTGTCAGACATAGCTGGAATACCCTTCTGGTTATCGGCTACTTTAGCTATAGTGCTCGTAGCTCTGCTCCACTTCTTCGGACGGAAAATAATTGAGGCGTACTGGGTTGTAGGCACGGTAGGGCTTTATGTGATGTACTTCATTATATGGGCTTACGTGCTAGCACTTAAGGGTGGTGTGAGCCTGAGTAATTTAGCTGCCGGGCTCTCTCAGGGGACGTCATCTGAAGCGATAGTGGACGGCTTTAAGTACACGCTCTACAACCTATGTGTAGTGATGCCAGCTCTCCAGTCCATTGACAGGTATAAGGGGAGGACTGAATCCCTCGTAGCTACGGTGCTGGCCGTTGCGCTCATCCACGGTGCCGCGATAGCTATATGGCTGTGCTTCATGGCCTACTACCCAGAAGTAATCGGAATGACAGCACCTTGGTATGAGATACTTAAGAGTATGGGAGCTGGCTGGGTTCTAGCTATATACGTGTTCTGGATCTTCTACACCTTAGTGGAGACAGCTCTGGGGATGGTTTACGCCATCATCAGGAGGATTGACTCACAGCTAAAGTTGCGCGGTAGAGCTCTTGACAGGAGGACTGAGGCGTTGCTCTCACTAGCTATACTAGTCGTATCTATAGTCACGGCTCAGGTAGGTCTAGTATACCTTGTAGCTCAAGGCTACGGTACGATGGCCTGGGTATTCTTTGGAGTTTACTTCGTACCTGTAGTTACGATCGGCGTAGTCAGGTTGCTCAAACCAGAGTGGATGAAGGAGTTCTGGGCCAAGGCGTGAGCATAACAATTCATTTTTAAGATCTTTCATACCCTACTATACTTAGGTCTGAATGATCCTTTAACTATTTTCCTTTATTTCACCAGGATTAGGTTAATCCCAACCGCATCTCTTTATTACTTAACGACGAAGTGGTGCTTCCTGCATCTAGCCTCGTAGCTCTCCTTACCACCAACGAGTATCCTAGGGCTCTCGTACGGTGCTGGCTTACCGTCTATTAACCTCTGCGTTCTACTGGCTGGCTTGCCGCACTTCCTGCCGGTCTCGGGATCTACGTATGTACACACGGCGTAAAGTGTCTGTATTTCGTCCGCGTAAGGTAGGAGCTCTTTAACGATCTCCCAGGGCTCTCCCCTGAAGTCCAGGTTCAGAGATGCCACATAGACCGTCTTCTCATCACTCAGCCTCAGGATGAAGTCAACTAACCCCCTCCTATACTCGAAGAACTGGAATTCGTCAAAGCCTATCACGTCGTGTGAGTACAGGACCTCAGAGACCCTTAGTAAATCACTCAGAGTAGGCTCGATCGCAAGGGCCTCCATTCTTATTCCATCATGACTGACAACCTCTCTTAACGAATACCTCTTATCAATACTCGGCTTAACTAACAGGGTCCTGTACCCAGCGATCCTGTATTTATTGAGTATCCTGAGGAGCTCAGTAGTCTTGCCAGCGAACATAGGACCTGTTATCACGTAAAGACCAAGAGCCGCCAAACACTACCCGTAATTAAAGACTCACCGCAGGGTAAAATACCTATAAGTCGCGGACTTGACTTCCTTCCTATACCTTCAGAGGGATTCATTGGTTTAGGTTTTCCTCCTTCACTCTTATCGCCTCACTGTTAGTAAGTGCCTAAAAGCACTTGCTTTTTCACCCCGTCCATCCAACGGCAGACCGCTGGCTGGATCTCCAGCTAGCCCTTCACAGGAACTCAGGGTTAGCATCAAGACTTAGCTACCGTGGTTTGGTTTGAGCGTGTAATGAGTTAAGAAGGCTCCACAGGTATTAAGTCTGTGAAGTCGCCTACTCTGACAACTTCGAACCTGACCCCGTAAATCCTACTCAAGGTGTCTGTCTTAAGGAGATCTGCGACGCTTCCGACGAACGCGACCTCACCCTCCTTAACAGCTACAACGTAATCAATATGACTTAGCAGGGGGTTTAATTGATTAGACGCGATTAAGATAACCCTACCGTCTTGACTTAGAGCCCTCAGGTGCTTCAGTAGTATGAGTTGGAACCTCACGTCCACGTGCGAGAGCGGCTCATCCAGAACTATTACCCTCGAGTTCCTTGATAGTCCCCTAGCGAGTAGTGCTCTGCTTAACTCACCACTACTCACTAGGCTCAGCTTCCTGGTGAGCAACGCATGTAACTGAAAGATCTCAATGTACTTAAGCAGTAACCCGTGATTAACTGTCAAGTCGCTCAAGATCAGATCACCGACAGTCACGTCTGGCAACGCCTCCACTATCGGTGGTACGTAAGTGACTAATCTAACTCTCTCAGCCTGGTCCAGAGAGTTTAACTCTCTGTCGAAGAGCTTGACGACCCCTTGAAAATCGACCAGACCCGAGATAGCTTTTAACAGTGTGGTCTTCCCAGCGCCGTTAGGGCCTATCACGGCTGTTAAACCTGCATTCAGCCTGAGGTCGACGCCCTTAAGGACCTGGACACCCCCGTATGACACGCTTAGATTACGAACCTCCACTACCATACCTCCTCAACTCGACTATCGCTAGCGCTAGCGTGGGAGCGCCTATCATGGAGGCGATCACGTTAACAGGTATCTCGATAGGCGGTACTAAGGTCTTACCGATTAAATCTGAGGTGATTAGGATGAGAGAACCCAGGACTAATGATGTAGGGAGCACGTAAACTAACCCGCTAGTTCTGAGGACCCGCCTAGAGATGTGGGGAGCGGCCAGCCCAACAAACCCTATGACGCCGAACCAAGCAACGCTCACTGAAGCAAGCAACGAAGCTAAGAGGGTTAAGTGTCTTCGCAGGTTCATCGGGTTACATCCCGCCTGTCTCACGAAATCATCACTTATTTGGAGGTTATTTAGAGGTCCCCGTATGAAGTATATGTAGATCAGTGCAGTGGCTGAAACTATGATGAGTAGTGCGAGGACCTCCGGCGAGGGACTCACGAAGGACCCCATACTCCACGCAATTAGTTTATGTATGTCTTGGAACATAACGTACTGCGGCAGGAGTGACGCTGAGTAAAAGAAAGTCCCTACAGCGACGCCTGCTAGGAGCACTGAGGTCGGAGTTGTTCCGGCTTTAGAGGCTATGAGCATCGTCAGGAGGTAAGCTAGTATACCTCCCGAGAACGCCGTGAGGGTTCTGAGAGCTATCGCCAGCGGATGATTAGCGGGTTGAGCGAACATAAAGGAGAGGACGACTACGAAGAGAGCGCCGGAGGAGACCCCTAATATGTAGGGGTCTGCCAGCGGGTTTTTAGTAGTCACCTGCATTAAGTACCCTGAGAAAGCTAACGTGGCACCGACCACCACAGCCGCTAAAGCCCTGAGCAGTCTGTACCCCTCTACACCTAAATCATGTGAAATCACTTGCATGACCCCGCTCGCAAAGACTTCCAGAGGGTTCAGAACCCTATATCCAAGACTTAAATGTGTGAGGAAAACAATTAGTAGTGCTGACGTGATTAGAATAAGCGTAACGAGGAATCTCTTCCTCCGCCACTTAATAAAAAAGTCCAGCGAACTCATAAAGCCCACATCGCTAACCACGCGTTTGAAGAAGTCCCCATGTAATTACGACCTCATCATCGATGAGGTTAGGGACTTGAGTTAAGTTGAATGCCTCGGGATAGAGCACTCTAGCCAGGATCTCGACACCTAGAGCTACTCTAGGGCCTGGGCGTGACAAAATGTCCTCTGTAAGCCCTCCAATGACGTAGATCCTGCCTTCCTTGACGGCGGTAATGCCTCCCCACCCAGGTCTCAAGGAGATTCTGTCTATTAAGTCTTGGTATGATCCGAAGACACCGTAGTTATAACTGATGAGGATTACTGAGGGATTCAAATTAATTACTGATTCAGGACTTGCTGTGAACCACGTCATAGAGGTATTAGCAAATACGTTTACCCCGCCAGCGTACTCCACGACATGGTTCTGGAAGGTATTACCTCCTAAAGTCCAGTAGTCAGGAAATACCTCCCAGTAGACACTCACTTTAGTGCCCCCCGTCTTATTGAGGTAAGCATTAACGGTCATGTAGGTCTCTATTACACTATTCGCCATCTCCTCAACTAACTTCAACGATTCTCCAACCTTATTCATCACGAGACCGAGTGTTAGTAGTGCGTTATAGGTATCACTCATCTCATCGACCTTGACTACGTAGACAGTCACACCGAGATCTGAGAGGATCTTAACGTATTTCTCAAGCTGCGCTGAGTACGTGAGGAAGACCACGTCTGGCCTCAGACTAACCACTAGTTCTACGTTGAGGGTGAAGGCATCGCCGACGAGCTTGATAGTATCGTTGTTAATTAACTCGTTAAGTATTGGGGGGTAGTTCGAGAATCTATCAACACCAACCACCCTGTCGCCGACGCCAATGGCAAACAGTATCTCGGTTATCGCTGGACCCACTGAAACAACCCTTACTGGCTCGTGCCTAATGAACACAGTCCTCCCAGCACTGTCCGTCAGCATAAAGGGATACTTAACCCCTCCTAACCCCTTACTCAACTCACTATATTTAAGACCTAGCCCTTCTGCGAGAACCCTTAAGTCCTCCACTCTCGTGCTGAGTAGGCTAATCCTGTTCCGAAGTTCAGAGACATCACTCTGAAGGCTACTTAACATCTCACCCTGAGCCGAGAGACCCTCTCTAATCTCACTTATCAACACATAACTAATCACTACTGCTGTAATGCTAAGTAACAAAGCCGTTGCAAGGAACACCGTGTAGACGCTAGAGATACTCATATTGGATACCCTATCCAATTAATTCAAAGAGGGTTTAAAAGCTTTAGCCTCATAAAAGTAAGTCACCTACTCCATAAACATGCAGGAGTTACCAGGTGAGGGACTCAAAGTAAACTCTTGGCGAGATCTCGCGCAGTGATGAAAGAGATGAGCCAAGCTATGAACCCCACGGGTATTATGAAGGTTGAGAGAAGCAGTAAGACCCCAACCACTGTGAAGCTTGACCTACCTGTCAAAGCACCGAGCTTAACGTACGTGAGTAAGAAGCCTAAGTAGCTAACGAAATACGTGATTAGGCTCCCCAGAGGTAGTGCTGAGAGAACGAAGTACAGGGTTGGATTAGTTGACGTGAAGTAGAAGATGGGGGATAACGTTATAGGTACTGTGAGGAGTGTTATAGTTAGTATGAGACCGATTGAGACGAGGGCTAAGGATGTGCGGAGGCTCTCAACATAACCCTCCAGCTCCTTAAGTGAGGGTATTAACTCAGCGAAGACTGCGTAAAGACTTACAAGGAACCCAGTAACTACTCCAAGCACCGCTACCTGTAGTTGCGGGTTCAGCATCAGGGTAGCTACCCTACGCTGGAGTTCCTCAAATGCGTTTTGAGTGGCTAGAATACTCACTAAGCTGCTCAGTAAGCATATCAGAGCCCATAACAAGGAGAGACTCATCAATAGACCCGATAGCGTCAGATATTTAGAGGCCCTGACCAGTCCTACAACCCACTCACGTGATGTGTCGACGCTACTCACTCGTAGTGCCCAAGTTAACTATCGCTTAGCTGAAATTTAAAGAAGCCTCATTCGACAATCCTCCTCAGGCTCTTGACAGAGGCTCCCAACGCCAGCGTCGTGAAGATCACTATGACTAGGAGTTCCTGTGTTATGTCGTATGAGTTACTCACTAGTAATTTACGCAGTGCCGAGACCGTGTAGGTGAGCGGGTTGACTAATGAAATGTACTTAATGGTATCAGGCATTATGTCTATCGGGTAGAGGGCATTGCTGGCGAAGAACAAAGGCATCGTTATAGCGCCTATTATACCCATGAACCTCTCACGAGTTTTAAGGAGGGAGGCTACGAGTATTGAGATCCCTGTGAAGCCCATGCAGGCTATGACTAAGGCTAGGTATCCGGTGATGAGGTTTAGTGGATTACTGACTATCCTAGCACCCACTATTACGGCTGACACTAACACTATCACGTACTGTGTTGAGGCTCTGATCCCCCCTGCGAGAGCCCTGCCAATCACCACGTAACTCCTTGGTAGCGGTGAAGCGAGGAGCTTCTTCAGGATCCCTGACTCCCTCTCAAATATTAAAGCAATTCCGTAAGCCAGGGCGATGAAGGTGGACGACTGTAAGATCACGCCAGGAGTTATAAATGTGATGTAATCACCCACGCTTGAGAACGCCCTCACCTTAGCCATAACAGAGCCGAAGACAGCTATCCATAGTATCGGCTGGACAGCGCGTGTAATTATCTCGAAGGGGTCATGTTTAAGCCTCCTTAACTCCATCTCAGCCATAGCCGCTAGTGAGTTAAGCCTGGCTAACTGGTTCATCACCCACCCCTCCTAATCATTCTCCTCATACTCATTACCTCCTTGATTCTTCCAGACTCGTCTGAGATCCTCCTACCAGTGAGTTTTATGAAGACCTCGTCAAGAGTTGCTCCATGTATTTTTACCTCCGATATAGTGAACCCGTTCACATATAGCTTCTCAATCATTAAAGGCAATGTGGTAGAGGTGTTACTCATGATTAGTTCCGCGTGATTATCATTTAAGTCAATCATCGTGACTCCAGGGAGTCCTGAGAGAGTCTCCCTCAGCCTCTCCACAGGCCCTCTGAAGGACATGCTCACCTTATCACCTTCCACTAAACCCTTCAAGTCGCTTGGTGTTCCTTGAGCAATCACTCTGCCTTGATTAAGCAACGTTATGTAATCCGCGTACTTATCGGCCTCGTCCATATAATGCGTAGCAAAGAACACCGTGACCCCACTCTCCTCTTTGAACTCGCTTATCCTATCCCAAACCAGGCTACGGGCTCCTGGATCGAGGCCTATGGTTGGTTCATCTAAAACCAGTAACTTAGGTCTGATCATAAGGGCTATGGCTATTTCAAGCCTCCTTATCATCCCTCCTGAGTAAGTCCTAACCAACCTGCCGGCGGCCTCGCTTAAGTCCATGAACTCAATTAATTCCTCGATTTCCCTGCCCCTCACTTCCTTAGGCAACCCGTAGATCTTCGCGTAGAGCAACATATTCTCATAACCGCTTAAGTCACTCCAGAGTGACATCTCCTGAGGTACGTATCCAATTAACTCCCTGACTATGGAGTGCTCTTTAACGACATCGTGCCCGAAGACCTTAACAACGCCTTCGTTAGGCCTTAACTGCGTGGTGACTATCCTTATTAGAGTGGTCTTACCCGCTCCGTTAGGACCCAGTAACGCGTGTACAGAGCCCTCGTCAGCCACGAGGCTAACTCCATTCAGGGCTCTGAAGCCATGACCGTAGATCTTAACCACGCCGTTAACCTCTACCGCCCTCAAACCTCAGCCCTCAAATTACATTCCTCAGAAATATATTAAAATAAGCAACGGACATGACCCTTGATTGCCCGCATAACGCTCAACACCGTTATTAGTCTGGTCAACATATACGACTGTGGGGTGCTTAAGTTGAGTGGAAGGAGGGAGAGTGAAGATGTGGAGGAATTACGGGGGGTTCTGAATGCAGTATCCGACTTCCTGAAGGATATTAGAGAGCCTATAGAGGGGCTGCTCAAGATGTTAATGGAGAGCGTGAGCGGTGAGAAGCTAGCTAAGGAAGTCAGTAGTTTCTACAGATCGCTCGTGGAGAGCGGTATAGATCAGCAGACAGCTAAAGAGTGGACAGAGAGGTTCCTTAACGAGAGGTTGAAAACGTTACCGAGCTTAGGAGCCCTAAAGGACTTAATGTCTGAGTGGCCTAAAAGAGCTGAGACAAGGCTCAAGGAGAAGGGAGAGGAGTAGCGCCTCCAATCAATCCGCCCGTCACCGACGAGCCGGGCAGGAGTTAAGGATGTCCTCCGGTGACTCCCTAAGGAGGGTTGAGGAACTACTTGAATATGTAGTTAAGAAGCTTGAGAGGCTTGAGGAACTACTTGCTCGCATGACCGATGACCCGACATATTCCATAGCACTGGACCTAGTCTTAACGTTTTCAATCCCCGTGCAGAAAGCTATTAAGATGGCAAGGGATTTAGTAGTAATGCTTCAAAGAGTCCCTGAAGCCGATCCAATAACTAAGGTCTTAATAGAGGTCCTTATGTCTTCGGGTGACGAGGTAAGCATCTCTGAGTTAACTAGGAGGGTCAGGAAGGCTAGAGGCACCGCGTCTCGAAGGATAGTTACCGAGAAATTAAGGGTTCTGGAGGCTGAGGGAATAGTCACGCTTAGGAAGTCAGGTAACGTGACTAAAGTATACCTGAGGAGGGGTGGTGATGAGGAGCTTGCTAAGCAGGATGATTGACATCGTATTAGCTCTCCATAAAGGATTCCTAACTCTACTGACTCTATGTGATCTTGGGTCTTACTTCATTATACACGTCACTCTGTGCAAGGTCTGGTTACCAGCGAGGTTCGGGCTTGAATTGCTGAGAACAGATCTGCCATCTGATTTAAAATACCAAGCCTTTAAGGCGTACAGCTCCTACGTTAGGGAGAACTTCAAACTAACAGGGCTTTTTAAATACCTTGACGAAGTCTTCAGACCTATTTCCCCGCAGGAACGGAGGAAAACGTCTCGGTTACGGGTTTTCAGAAGGATTAAAAACACCACACCCACTTAAGTCATTCTTACCCTTCAGGACGAGGATCAGACAGATCCCGGTTAGGAAGTCTTGGAGCATGTGCAGTCAAGGGTAAGGGACTCAGTTCAAACGATCTAAAACCCTATGAAGCCTGAACTCCTTTCGAGAGCCCCTTGACTAGAACCTGCAGGGACTTAACCAACTCACGTACGCTTCCTGGCTCGGCTTTGGAAACCACCTCGACGGCATTGAGTTCTCTGTATGCTGAGAGCTTATACAAAGGCCTTGCATTAGCGTTGATTATCTTAGTAAGTAGGTCTGAGTCCCTAGGTTCCTCGTATAGAACATCATAAACACCCTGTCTAGTGTCTATCGAAGACCTGCTTAACTTCGCTAAATGATTACCTAAGTCCCTTGAGAGAGTGTTCATCAACCTGGACTCGCTTTTTCTAACTGCGTGAGCGTCCCTCAAAATAGTTCTTCCAGGTAGCTCCAGTATGATAGTTACTCTGTCCTCACGGCCTAAAGCCTTAGCTACTGGGTAGTAGAAGAAGGAGTACTTAGGTGCCGTGGTGAGGAGTATGTAGGCCTTCCTACCGTCTTCCAGCTCGTATTTCGCTCTATACCCGACGAGATACCCTAGGAGAACATACTCCTTACTTCTAGGCTTTAACTCCCTCTCTAACTCGTCCGTATATTCCTTTATAAATTTAATCATTCTCTTCCTCGCTCTGAAGTACCAGAGAACAGACGCTACTGATACAACCATCAAAGCAGAGAGAGCTATCACCTCGAGCAAGGAGGCCATACCTATCCCCTGACCACAACCATGAACTCCCTTAATTTCACAATGTCCTCCAGTCTAGAGGGCGGGTTACTAGCGTAAGGTATCATGACCGACCTGCATGAGATAGACTTGAACTCCTCGATCACTCCAGCTTGCTCGTCATACGTTCCTAACTTAGTTGCAACGTCCTTCGGGAGCACTTTATTCATCACCAACAATTTAGGTTTCGTCGTCAACTCACCCTCCAGGAAATTGAGGATCTCCCTCAACTCGAACATCGGCAGGGGCTCTGGATTCGTGACTATAACGTAGGAGGTCCTTGAAGCACTACTCAGCACATCCCTCACTTTAGAATACACCTCCTTTAACTCGTAAAGCTTGTTAAGCGCTGGATCGCTTGCCCTAATCTCCCTGCCAAGGGTCTTAGATATGACGTACCTGAGCGAGACTATCCTCTCCCTGATATTAATCAGCTTCTCAAGCCAGATCAAATAAAGTTTAGGGAGGACTAAGGTTCTGAGCGAGATCCCGGTAGGCGGCGTGTCTATGACTACATAACTGAATTTCTTGCTCTCATATATGTCGGCCAGCCATCTCAGAAAGACCTCCTCCTCAACACCGGGCGCGTACTTCAGAACCTTAGTGACGTCCTCTAGGTTGAGTACGGTGAGTGATGGGAACAACTCAGCTACTAAGTCTGAGTATCTTGAGGTCAGTTCTCTGGCGGAGGCCTCTATATCGAGCTGACACGCGGAGAGGTTCTCGTCGATCTCTACAACCTCCATAGCACTGCGCAGGTTCAGGTATTTCAAGATGTGTTTAGCCTGATCGAAACTGACCAGGAGTGTCTTGCCCTGAGTCTTTAACTCACTAGCTATTAGGATGGAGGTAGAGGTCTTACCTACCCCGCCCTTACCTAACACTATAATCACATGTGGCTCTCCTTCAAGAGGGCTAAGCAACCCCGCTAAAGAACTCACCACTCACCACCTAAGGAAGACATCAAATCCCCAAGGACGTCCTCACCCTTCAAGGCCCTGGACTCAAGGAACTTCACCTCGTCCTTAAGAGCGCTTAGCAGCTCTAGACTCAGAATCGGGGAGACGGTCTTAACACCTACCAGGGGGCCTAAGACAATCGTTATGAAGGCAGCCTCCAGCTCACTATACTCCAGCTCCAAAGCACTGACGCTATCTTCCAGGATCGCTTGGTTAATACCCTTAACGAAAAGGATCAAC
>JAWBLQ010000031.1:0-13750 GCA_038830105.1 Zestosphaera sp.
GTCTCTTAATGCAGTTCTCATAAGACATTCCGTAGACCGTCACTACCTTCACTCCTAGATCCCAGAGCCATCTGAGAACGTCCTCAAGCTTTTCATAACCAGCCTCATGCCCTACATTGACGTCAAGCCCTAAACTCCTCGCCCACCGTCTATTACCGTCAGGAATTATCGCCACGTGCTCAGGTATGGGCCCCTCAGATACCTGGGCGTGAAGCCATCCCTCATAAAACCTGTAAACGAGCCTCCCAAGAGGTCTTGAGATCAACCTTAACCTCCTACTGAGGATCCTAGCTCTTCGAGCAAGGGACTCCATCAACCCCACATTATACCCGATTAAATACCTTGAACGCGTTTAAAACTTTTTCACTCAGTCTGAGGGATCTGCTTCATGTAATTAGATGCCTCAGTGGCGAGGTTGCAGGTGTGGTTCCGTATTTATTAACCTTATACGTACCTTAGACTTAGACAGTCACATGGCTTAAACGGTGATTAGAGTGAGCGTGTATCAGGGTAAGGACTTCAGGAAGGTGTCTGGCGGGAGGAGGAGGCCCCACAGGATGAATAGGAAGTATGAATTAGGCAGGTTCCCGACTATGACCTCCTTAAGCGTCGAGGAGGTGTCAGAGGTGCTCCGAGTGAGGGGAGGAAACGTCAAGATACGTCGTAAGAAGACTTCATACGCAAACGTTCTAGATCCATCCACTAACGTCGTTAAGAAGGTTAAGATAATTAAGGTGGTTGAAACCCCGTCTAACAGGGAGTTAGCTAGGCTCTCGGTAATGACTAAGGGCTCTATCATCGAGACCGAGGCGGGTCTGGCTAGGATTACATCTAGACCTGGACAGGACGGAGTAATCAATGCCGTATTGATTAAGCAATAGATTAAACGTGCTAGACACTGATTTAAGATACCTCCAAGCAGGGTAATATTTTCATGCGTGGTGATAATTTGCACGAGTACATGATATGGTCTGAGTATTTGTCCCCCGACCTGAGTAGAGGCAGAGGCAGGAGGGTTAGGAGGGCCTCAGCACCGTCTAGAGTAACGCCTGAGCTAGTCCTTAGAGCATGTAATGAACTGAACTGGAAATGTAGGGTGGAGGAGGGGAGGTATCCACGCACATGGTTTGAACCCCACAGCTTTAAAATAATTGTAGAGTTCGAGAGTAAGATTGCTAGCAAGAACTCAGTAATTAAATCCTTGGCAGATAAACTGAAAGAAATTAGCGAGAGAAAAGTATAATGCGCTTAAGTAATACACATTGTATTATTAAACTTCATCGAAATACAGTCCTTCAAATCAGCTAGAGTATTACATAAATTATTACTTTTAAATCCTCTTGCAGGATAGAGTCTTGGCTCGGGGTCAATCTTGATTAAACTTGGGTATTACCTTCATAAAGTCCCCTCAGGGAGGTTGATAGTTAAGATTAGCGGTAGAAACCCTCCTAAACTCGGGAGCAGGGTCATTAGCAGTAAGGGCGAGTTGTTAGGGATGGTTATTGACGTCATAGGGCCTGTGAACTCCCCTTATGCAGTCATAAAGCCTATAAGACCTGATGTAGATCTAAGCCGGTTTGAGGAGGTCTTCGTTAAGGTAGGTAGGGAGTGAGCAACATGTCTGCATGTCCTCCGACATCCATAATTTACGATGAGATTCGAGGTGAATACATCTGCGCTGAAACTGGCGAGGTTCTTGAGGAGAGGGTTGTTGACGTAGGTCCTGAATGGAGGTTCTTCGAGATAAACAGCGATGTTAATAGGGTCAGAGGAGGTGAGCCTATGACTAGCAAGGTACATGACTATGGTATGGTCACGTCGATAGATGAGTACTCCTATGAAGGTAAGAAACTCAACGATCTGAATAAAGCCATAAGAGCGTCTGGGAAGGAGAAGAGGGTTGTTAAGGCTTTGCAGTTGATGAACTCCGTGGTAAATAAACTCAACCTACCTAATTCAAACCTCATTAAGAACGACGCCGGGATGATAGTCAATAAACTCTATCGTAAAGGCTTAATTAAGCGGAAAAATTCAAAGGCGATGATAGCTGCAGTCCTCATAACGACTCTTAAGAACTACAGCATCCCCTTCGACAACAGAGAGATCCTCAACCTCTGTCAAGTGACTCAGAAGGAAGTCTGGAAGGCTCTTCTTAAAATACACAGAGACTCGGGAGAGAGAATCCGTGCGGGATTGATAGATCCCCTGAGCTATGTAAGGCAGTACTCGCACGTTCTTGAAGTAGCCCCTGAGACTGAGTCTCTAGCCATGACCTTAGTCGCTGCCGCTAGGAAATCAGGTATAACGTCTGGTAAGGGTCCGCAGGGAGTGGCTGCGGCCGCGCTTTACCTAGCCTCGATACTTCTGAACGAGAAACAGACACAGCAAGACGTCTCAGAAAGACTTAACGTCACTGAAGTCACTCTAAGAAACCGCTATAGAGATCTAGTTAATGAACTAAACATAGTTGTAGAGTTCTAGTGTTGGGTCAATCGTGTGCCAGTCCTTGTAGGAGTTTTAGTGCTTTAAGCGCGGCGGCGTGAGGATCTGAAGACTTCGTTATTGCAGAGCCTATCACCACGATCGAGGCTCCGGCACTCCTGAAGAGACTTACCTCTTCAGGTTTTATCCCACCGCTGACGGAAAGGAGTAAATCACTGTATTCATTCTTAAGTCTTCTCACTAAATCAGCACTATCCCTAGCTGTTAAACCTCTGATAAGTTGCACATCTATCCCTGTATGTATGTTGATTACACGGGCACCTAAGTTAATTACCTCCTCAAGCCTCTCTAAGAGGTATCTAGGTCTAACACCAACTGTATCGATCACTATATCAACGTCTAACTCATCACCTTTCTCAAGGGATGATTTAATTACTTCATCATCGCTGCTAAGCAATACTGTGGTGATGTCAGCGCCTGCCCTCTTAGCGAGCGTCACCTCAAGCGCGCCCACGTCAGCTGTTTTCATATCAGCTAGAACTAGGGACGCAGGCTTCAAGAGAGATCTAACGGCTGTTACCGCCTCAACCCCTCTACTCTTAATTAATGGGGTGCCGACCTCAAAGATCCCTATATCCAAGTTGATGAGCTTCTTGATAACCTTAAAGGCATCTGCCAGGTCTGTGAAGTCGAGAGCGACCTGAAGGAGAGCTTCCCTAACGTTAATCGCCTTCAACAACCTACCCATGTCATCACCTACACAATAATCCATATGAACGCATAAAAATGCGGTCGCAATCCTTGACGTTCTTAAGCACGAGTAGGTTAAAACACGAGACCTAGATTCTCTTCTCAACCACCCTCCGGCGGGTGCATTAAAACCACTTCATCTAGGTTGTTTAGGCGGGTTCCCAGCCCCCCTATGTAGTCGGCATGCCTCCCGTTAATCAATATTATCGTGTTCCTGCTGAGATCTATCTTAAGACCAATCCCCTCTAGATGCTCTATCAGATCCTTCAAGGTTGAACCATCCTTCATATGTACCCAGAAATCATTTAAGCCTTCCGGGCGTTCCTCAAGGAGTATCTTAACTAGGACCTTCATTTGATATCAATCCTAGCCGCCAGCTGGCTTAACCTCACTTAAGCCGAGTTCGTTGAGTTTTTCTCTCATTGGTATCCCTCTCTCGTCCCACCCTCTAGCCCTATAGTAGTCCTTTAGGAGGATCTCCTCCTCGAAGACCTGGCCTTTCGAGGGAGGTCTTGGGACCGGCTCCCTAACAATTCTTAACGGTGCTTTGTCATACTTGCCGTCGATGCCCTCACGAGCGTTTATGAGTCTCTCCAGGTTAAATATCCTCTCACCGACGAGTAGTAAATACTTAACATCACTAAACTCTTTAATACCTGTCGCAGCGTAGAGCATTTTACTGTATAACTCCTCGTCCATCATCCATCGATTCCACGGGAGTGTGCAGAAAACTCCTGTCTCGATCAACGCTACTCTGTCCTGGAGGTACTTAGTTATCTCCGCCTTACCCTCAACACTTAAGGGATCCATTTTCTGCGGTATCCCGGCAATCTCGTATGAATTCCAACCCATCGTGTGACTAGCCCCTATGGGCGACGTCACTAAGTTTAAGCCGTTACCCTTAGCTGATCGAGGGTCATACGCAGGGAGTTCCAGACCCTTAACGTGCATAGCGAACCTCTCGGCGCCCCTTCCTAAGGCCTCAGCGGCTCTCCTAACCCCCTCAGCGAGTATGCCTCCAATACCTTCCCTCAACGCTATCTTCCTAACGAGATCCACCATAGGTTCAGGGTCTCCCCACCTTAAATCAAGACCTCCAGTCTCCCTCCTGTCTATGATCCCCTTCTCATAGAGCTCGTAGGCCAGACCTATCACGACCCCTGTCGATATGGTGTCTAATCCATACTTGTCGCAGAGCATGTTAGCCACAGTTATAGCCTCCACGTTGCTAATGCCTAGATTACCACCGAAAGACCAGTGAGTCTCATACTCTGGGAAGTCCCACACAACTCCAGCGTAAGGTCCTTCCGTAAGTTTAAACACCTTCCCACATCTTATCATGCACCCGTAACACCCGTAGTGCTTCACCATATACCTAGTCAAGTTCTCGATTCTGAAGGTCTCTATGTTGTCGAGCTCGAGTTGCTTGAAGTTATAGGTAGGGAAATGACCTAACGTGTAGAACGGGTAGCAGGAGCCGTCAGTCCCGAAGGCTTTGAGCCTCTCAAAGACAGGATTCTTCACGAATCTCTCAATCTGCTCCTTCACAACCTCTCTGAACGCATCCTCATCGTAGATAGCCGGCCTTCTGCTCCCTTTAACCACTATAGCCTTTAGGTTCTTAGAACCCATCACAGCACCGCCGCCACCCCTAGCAGCAGTCCTCATATCATCAGTGACTATAGCTGAGATCCTAACCAGTCTCTCGCCTGCAGGACCTATGACAGCCATCTTAGCATCCTTGCTGGTTTCATCCCTCAGGAAGTCCCTAGTCGCGTCAGTCGTCATGCCCCAAACAACGTCGGCCTTCCTGAACTCAACGACGTCGTTCTCTATATAGACATAAGTCGGTCTCTCAGCCCTACCCCTCACAACTACAGCGTCATATCCTGCAAACTTAAGCTCGGCACCGAAGAAACCCCCGCCGACTGACCTAAAGTACGTGGCGGTGAGCGGTGATTTAAACTGCGCCACCCACCTGTGAGAAGACTGAGCTGAAGTCCCTGTTAAAGGGCCTACGGAGAAGATCAAAACATTCTCAGGACTTAAGGGATCCACACCCGGCTTAAGCAGATCCCATAAGAACGACGCACCGATGCCCCTCCCGCCGATGAAACGCCTGACTAAATCCTCACTAAGACTCATAGGCGTTGCCTTACCTTTAGTGAGGTCAAGCTCAAGCACCCTACCC
This sequence comes from Zestosphaera sp., assembly GCA_038830105.1. Classification (GTDB taxonomy): domain Archaea; phylum Thermoproteota; class Thermoprotei_A; order Sulfolobales; family NBVN01; genus Zestomicrobium. The sequence continues at coordinate 5,384 of JAWBLQ010000031.1, forward strand.
ATATAACTAAACATGAGTAGTTCACCTACAATATAATTCAGCTTGGTTTAAAAGTTCTTAGTCTGAGACATATGGACTAGATCCAGGTCTTATAGCAGGACTTAACGGATTCTTTTAATTATCTATAGGGGTGTGACGGAAGCACACGCTGTGTAAGCCCTATCAACAGTGGATTTATCACTGCTTTAAACAGAGGTTCTTCAAACCTCTCCGGGAACGAACACAGTAGATTTACAGGTACCCGTTATCCCTATACCACTTGATCGTGTCTCTAAGCCCTCTCCTTAAATCGTATTGCGGTCTGTAGCCTAGCTCTCTCTTAGCTTTATCTATCTTATAGGCTCTGTGAGTAGTCACTGCATCAACTACCTTCATTCTCAGCATTAGGTTATCGCCGCCTCTCAACCTATCGTAGATTTCCGTGAACGCTAGCAGACCCTTAGCTAGTGTAGGGTGTATTACGTGCTTCGGCGGTTCCTTGTCCAGCAACTCAGCGAGTATTTGATAGACATCTCTATATGTGTAGGCGTTCTCGTCGCTTATTATGTATGTCTGCCTTGAGGAGATCTCTGGGTTTTCGAGGACTAGGGTGAAGCCCTGTACGACGTCCTTCACGTGCGTGAATTGAACTAAATAATCACCACTTCCCACCATGAATTTAGAGAATACACCTCCTTTAGCGACGTTCATTATGAACCAGTAAGCCACATCATCAACATTCCTAGGTCCGTAGATCCCTGAGGGTCTGACTATAGTGTAATCGAGCCCCTTACTACCTAGACTCCTCACAACCTCCTCAGCCATTAGTTTCGATCTGCCGTACTCGAATTGAGGGTTAGGCGGTGTGAGCTCATCGCCTGGTGGGTTTCTAACAGGTCCAATAGCCTCAGTAGTGCTGCAGTATATGAATCTCCTGACCCCTGCCTTAAGCGAGGCCTCAGCCAACGCTCTAGTACCCTCGACGTTAACGAGCCTGTAGAGCTTCTTACTGCCAACGAAAGTGTAGTAAGCCGCGAGGTGAACGACAACATCAACCTCCTTAACCACTGAGTAGAGGGTGTCGTGAAGAGTTAAATCGCCTTGAGAGACTTCAACGCCTAACTCCCTCAAGCGACCTGCCTTAGCAGGATTCCTCACCATGCCCCTTACACGGTAACCTCTCTTAACCAACTCATCTATCAAGTGCCCGCCTAGGAAACCTGAGGCGCCGGTGACTAGTACCTTCACTTAACTCCACCCTAACCAAATCATTAATCACAGGCGTTAAATTAAAAATACTCACTATTGGGTACGTCCTTCAGTCTTCTGAAGTAAAGTTTAAATCTCTATATAGGATTGATATATTGCAGTGATCGTTATGCCCGCTCCCGAAGACCTCGGAAGCGCTCTCTGGAGTCAGTTCATCAGCACCGCCCCGGAGTGGTCGCTGCGATAATATGGGTCATCATAGGCGTTGTAGTGGATATAGTCGTAGGTAGTCTGGTCTCTAGGATCCTCAGGAAGTACGTTGAGAGGCCTATCTCAGCTACATCCTTTACTCACACGCTCCTCCCTGAGGTAGGTAGTGTATGTAAAGTAACGCGGCATGAATTCGCCGTCGTAAGGTTCGAAGGGCGTTCTTACGTAAGATTCGCCCAGAGGCACCACCCTGTAAACACCTGCCTTAATCAACTCCCTGACATACTCCTTTCTTCTCTGGCTGTCCTTCGCCCAGAGGGCGACTGTCTGAACCCCATCTATCCCTACGTATCCGGGGATCCTGGGCAGCTCTCTAATGATCTTAACACATTCCTTGACGTCAGGGACCGACACTATCTCTAAGAACCTCCTCCTCGAGTGAATATTAAGCGGGATCAGTCTTAAGCCAGTGAACGAGGACCCTCCTTTACTCACCACTACTGTGTACGGGTTCTCATAGTTTCTTGAGCGAATAACCTTTGCTCCATGAAGCTCTAGAGCCTTCCTAAGCGTGGTTAGACCGTACATCCAACCTTCAGACACTTCAAGTTTATACAGAGCCCCGCTGACATCTAGGCGGTTACTAACCTCTTTAGCAAGTTCCACTGCTCTATCGTAGTCGCCTATTAAGAAGGATATTGTTGGTGAACTACATAACTGCTGATCATACATGAGGACCTCCCTCGCAAGAGCTTCAGAGACCTCCTCATCTACGGAATCGCCATCCACCACGGCAACCCCAGTCAGCGGACCGTTAACATACAGCCTCGGTCTGTAGGGGTTCTCCATTACAGCCCTACACACTCTCGTCCTGCCTGGCTCGCCGCCCCAGTAATTAATGACGCCCACAGGCGCCTTCTTCAGCAGATACTCCAGAACTTCACTGTCATGCGCTAAGTACGTGATTAGAAGAGCTCTTCCTACTACTGAACCATCCCCACCAGCTTCTGCCAAGTCCTCAAGAGGCTTAAAGACCTCTCTAATGACTTTGTAGTTGGTCAGTGAGGGCCTTAGCACTGTTAAGTTGTTGGTCGCGAGAGACGTGACTGTAGGTATTAAAGGCGGTACTACGGAATTACCTGAGGCTATTATTAACACAGGGCCTGCAGGGAGGTTTGTGACGTACTCCCCCGGCGCTACCTCGACGAAGTCGTCAAGGCTTCCCCACCCACCCAGGAGGCCCACGTTCATTAATGCCTCGATGTTTTCTCTCTTTAAAACCTCAGCAACGAACCGCAGGTCGTTCTCGATCATCGCTCTACTGTAGCCCGTGTTTCTCGCAAGCTCCGTCTTCAAACCTTCAAGTGAGTGACTCTCTAATCTGTCTACCCACGCCTTACCCAGCTCCTCGAGAACCTTGACACGCCTCCTGAAACCTATGCACCTTAATTCGTCCTGGATAACCTTAGCTTGGCTTAAGTATCCTTCAAACCACTTCACGCTTGGTGTTAAGTGCTTCACAGGACCCTCAACTAGATTAGTCAGCAGGTCTCTCGTCCCGGGATGTAGCGGCTCCAGATCCGTTGTAACCCCCCTCCATTGCTAAGTTTCTTCAAGGCCTTGATATGTCGCTCCTCGTCCTCAAAGAATTTAATAACTGGTAACTTACTACTCAGGGCTTAACACCAATTAAAACCTAAGGCGTAGTTTTTATGCTTTCCCGAAAGTTTTACGGGAACATTAACATGCTGAAGAGTATGAGTGTGTATAATGGTAGGGATATATCTACTCTATAGCTGACTGTAGCTCCCTCTAACGTCAGTTGACCCTCTAATATCCCGAAGTTCAGTAACGCAAGGACGATGAGCGCTCCTAAGACCTTTGACAGTAGCTTAAGCGGTAGTGAGAGCGGGTGATTCTTAAGCAGTGATGTAACGAGTCCTAACGCTATGAAGAGGGCGAAAGCGAGGAGCCAGAACACAGACGTCACGGGCATCTCAACACCGCCGAGGATTCTAGAAAGCAAGAGCGGGAGGAAAACTACATAGACGACGTAGTACATCAGCCCTACGAAGACCCCGCTGACGAGGGAACTAATTACATTCCTGATGTTAACCCCCTCACTCATTCTTCAACACCACATAACCTCAGTTCAACACCATAGATACCGGCGACCTTCAGGCTTATCTCAATCTCCATGGGTTCTGAGGATGTCTCCCTACTAACGATGAGACGCTTACTTAATGAGGTATTCCTAGATAAATCACCTAAGTACACAGCTTCCTTAAACACCTCAAACCTCACATCCTTCAAGGCCACGGAGCCCCTGTAAGTCACGTTAAATACTAGCGTGACAGACGTCTCGTTAAACTCCTCGTAAGCAGTCCTCACATCTATGAAGTCAGGTTTACTTACTAACTCATAGATGAAGATCGCAGCAGGAACTATGAGACTGCTTAAGACTAGGAAAGCTACTAAACCAACGCCTAACTTGAAGAGGGCATTCACTTCTCCCCCTCCTCAACACTCTCCTTACCTTCCTTACCGACTCTCTTCTCTTTAGCGAATATAACTTTGAATAGATCGACACCCCTACTTAAGAGAACGGAGCCAGCCCATATCATGGCCCCGAGGAAACCAAGCTTGATCACTAAGTTCAGTAACTCGTAGACCGTGTTAGTTATAGAAGACTGTAAATCCACCCCAGCAGGCAGGAGAGGTCTGTAGTTGTTGTAGGCGTCATACGCTAGGAAAGCGCCAAAGAGAACTATGAAGACCCCTACCGCAAGTACTGAGAGACCGGTGATGAACTGCGTTTTCTCTACATACATAATCACAAATCACCTAATCATAGTGTTAAGTCAAGGGTTAAATATTCAATCCTCATTACGCAAGCTCGTAGCCCACATATCAGATACTGAAAGTTCTACCTCCTCAGGACGAGTGAGAAGTTGATACTTAAAGCGATGAAAGAAACGTCCGAAGCACTTCTCATAAATGAGAAGTAGCTAGGAAACCAGTGAAATGCTCTTTAGACCCTTATTACTCAGCACTTTTTAGTATTTAGTAGGGGGATCGATGGCTAAAGACGCTGTTGAAGTGTGTAACCTGTCGAAGAGGTACATCAGCAGGAAGAGGAAAGGGTTACTTAGAAGCGAGTCCTTAGTAGTTGACGCTCTTAAGGGGGTTACGTTTAACGTTAGGCACGGCGAGGTTGTAGGGCTTCTAGGGCCGAACGGCGCTGGCAAGACAACAACGATTAAAATAATATCCACGCTACTCTACCCTGACTCAGGGGAAGCCAGGGTAGAGGGTTTCGACGTGGTTAAGGAGGCCGGTAAAGTCAGGAAGAGAATAGGAGTAATGCTTAGCGTGGAGAAGGGTTTCTATGGGAAGCTGACGGGCAGGGAGAATCTAATTTACTTTGGGTCTCTTTACGGGTTAAGCGGGAGCGAACTTGAGAAGAGAGTGAATTACATGATTGAACTGGTAGGTCTTAAGGAGTTGGAGGCAGAAGATAAACTCTACGAGGAGTACTCAACAGGCATGAAAGCCCGTCTCTCACTGGCTAGGGCGCTCCTTAAAGACCCCCCTGTACTTTTACTCGACGAACCTACACTAGGGCTAGACCCAGCAAGTGCTAGGAGAGTCCGAGGCCTGGTCAAGACTCTGGCCTCCAAGGACGGTAAGGCCGTGATATATACAACACACAACATGTTCGAAGCGGAGTTAGTTTGTGATAGGATACTACTGATTAATAAGGGCCTGATAGTCGCTACGGGAACCTCTGAGGAGTTGAAGAGCAAGGTGAGCGATATAAGGACCATGGTCGTGCAGGTCAGGAAGGGTGTTGGTGATCTGAACATTTTCCTAAGCAGGTTGAGCGAGGTGGCTGTAAGCAACGCTTCCGTGGAGTACGTTGATGATGACTTAGTGGAGGTGAGGTTCAACGTGAAGCCCTCTGAAGATGTGTTTGACAGGACTATAAAGACAATAACAGTGAGCGGGCTCTTCATGACGTCTTTCAAAATCGTTGAACCAACCCTTGAAGACGTCTTCATCTACTTCACTAGAGGGGAGTCCGCGTGAATATATCGGCTTTAATCAGGTCTGAGATGTTGCTCGTCTACGGGGAGTTACTGAGGAGGAAGCAGAGCCTACTTATTTACGCGTTGTACCCATACATAATGACGTTCTTCATAGTCTTTATAGGCTCTTCAGTAGGGTCTATCGAGTCGTTCGAAGTCAGGATTGGCGTGAACCCCCTGACGTACTTCATGACGGCTTCGTTCAGTTTGTTCGTGATACTGGGTATAGTTGACGATGTTTTATGGAGTCCCATCTACGATGATAACATAGGGACTCTACCGTACGTGATATCAAGTCCGACGCCGTGGTTCCTGAGGTTCCTCATCATACCAATACCACGTCTAATAATAGCAGTGGTTCTAGGTTTCACCAGCGTCGTCCCGTTATTCACGTACCTTGAGGGGTTGACCGGTTTAACTATCTCACTCGTTGTTATAGGTTTAGCAGCTCTCGCCGGGTTATTGCTCTCGACCTTTGCGGTTCTGCTTGTGTGCGCCATCTCTATGGCGGTTGGTGAGTCGTGGAGGTTGCTCAACATAGTTAGACCGGTGATGATGATAATGCTTGGTGTGTATTACCCAAGGTTCATGATGCCGTTCACGGCCCAGGTGCTCTCTTACGCACTCCCGTCATCGCATGTAATCGACTTAATTACGAGAACCCTCGTGAGCGGGGGTTTACCGGAGCTGACTATGGTTGCTTCCCTACTAGGTGTTGGCACGGCGCTGGCTGTTATGTACGGCCCTCCTTCCTATAGGGCTAGTAGGTCCTTAGAACTCAAGAAACTGAGGGAGGGGATTAAGACGTGACTGGAGAGGTACGTGAGCTCCTAAACTCAATCAGGGTAGTGTTTGTGAGTTACGTTAAAGCTGAGTTACTGAGGAGTAAAGGGTTCTTCGTCGGGCTCCTCTCAATGACTACCTGGCTAGTGCTTTTCATGCTTCCTATGACGCTCTTCAGAGACCCGAGGATGTCCGCAGAACTGGTCTCGACCTACATGTTCGTCGGTGTTGCGATCTTCCAGGCGTACTCGGTAAGCACTTGGGATTGGGGGTGGGAGTTGAGAGACGCTTTATTCAGAGGTGTTCTGGAGAACGTATTAGTTAGTGGTTCAAGCATGTTCGTGCTCTACGCGGGTATAGTTCCGGTCACCGTCAGCTGGCTGGCGTTGTCCCTCACCCTAACCTACATGATACTCTCCTTCCTGGTCGCCCCGCCTGTCCTCCACGTAAGCAACGCGGCTCTATTGATCCTGGGGGTCATCTCTCTGATGCTCGTCCTCTTCGCCTACGCTCTAGTGCTAGGCGCTACCTTGATAGCGTCAGGGACATCAGGCATAGTTGTTGAATTTGTCTCATGGCTCCTTCCAATAGCTACCGGAGGTATTACACCTTTAGCCAACCTACCGACTGCCATGAGATATGTAGCGTTGCTAACGCCATTCAGTTACCCTGCGGAGCTCCTTAGACACTCGTTAGGGCTCTCGACGCCGGTGTTACCTGAGACCACGCTCATCGCATCCTCTATACTGTACCCGCTTGGGTTCCTTGCAGGGGGTTATGCATACTTCAGAACACAGCTACGTAAGATCCTTAAGGAGGGTGTCAAGACGGTGTCCCTCTGGTGATGTGTTAATAGAGGTTAACGCTGGGCCCTGTTCAGAGGGCTGTGATTAATATACCTGTTGAGGTTAGGAGCGCTCCGGCGATACTCCTGATCGAGGGCTTCTCACGCGCTAGTGCCTTAGTTGTGATCGTTGATAGAACCGGTGTGAGCGCCGTGGCTACGGCTGTTGCCGAGACGCCGATCACGTTTATCGAGTGCACGAAGAAGTACATACCTACAGTCCAGTCGAGCGTGGCTGTAAGAGCGGCTGCAAAGAGCAGAGACTTAACACTGTCTTTAGGCGGCGGTCCTTCACTCAGTAAGCCTAAGGGTAGGAAGGCTGTCGATATTGTCAGGAGTCTCAATGTAGTTAGCGCGAGCTCGTCGACAAATCCTAAAGCCACCTTAACCATCAACGTGGAAACCCCCCAAGTGATTGAAGTGATGATGGCGCAGGCAATGCCGCTGGCCTTAAACCTGAAGCCACTCACACTACTGCTCACCGCGACGACCACGCCTGTGAATGATATTAAACTCCCGGTCACTAGGACTATCTTCATAGACTCTCCTAAGGCAAGAACGGCGAGTGCCTGAGCCGTGAATATGTAGGTGTAGGCAAGTATCACTGCGAGAAAGCCACCCAGAATCTGAATGGATTTAACGTAGAATACATCGCCTATACCCGGTCCTATGAGAGCTGACGAAACTACTATGATAATGCTGGGAGGGCTCAAGTTAAGGCTCGTATCGCGGCCTAAAAGCAATGAACCCAACGTGATTGTGGCGATCGCGGCTCTCAAGCCCGTGAACGTAATCGGCTTTATATACCTCCTATATCTACTTATGAGGGCTGGGCTTAGACTCCACAGGACAGAGGCCGTCACGATCGCCACGTAACCTAGCAACATGTAACACCCTTTCTAAACGTCTAACTATACAGGCCTGGTTTTAAAAGAACAGAAGGCGCTAACGCCCTAATAAAGCAAGGCCTGAGGTCGACTCACCCTGAAAGACCGGGTACTAGGATTTGATGGTAGCATGTATTACCGTCTCTGCGATGCTTGAGAACTATGTGGGAAGCGGCTTAACTGAGCTACGTAAAATATAAAAGCTACGCCGTGAAATACTTTTCAGCAGCGTTCCATGGTCGCTGGTTCAGTGAGGTAGTGAGGAATGAACATGAATATACACGTAGACGTATTGTTGCCTGTTAATGTGATGACGGAGTCGCTGTCCGCTTCCGTGCTCTTCGTGTACGTGTTAGGGGTTGTCTAC
>JAWBLQ010000032.1:0-13357 GCA_038830105.1 Zestosphaera sp.
TGGGTTCTCTTTATGTACGCTACTAAGGTCAAGGGCATAAAGTACGGGGAGCTAGGCGTAACGCCAGCTATGGGCAACATGGTCAAGAATAGGAAGCGCAGGGTGAGCGATGAAGTCCTCGAGAGGTTACTGATGAAGCTAGCTGCTAAGGACCTGCTGGACGTGGTGAAAGCTTTAAAGGTTGGCGGTGATTCTATTGAGGGGGCCCGTCGTCTAGCCTGGTTAGGACGCCGCCCTTACGAGGCGGAGGTCCGGGGTTCGAGTCCCCGCGGGCCCACTACACCTCAAGCTTATTGTAAGGGCTATGGGTCTGTGGGGCGTGCACTTAACCAGCAGGTCATACACACCCCTGTAAAGATAGTCTGTTGCTTGTTGCTGTTTCAAGTTTCGTGAATGTTTATAGTGGTTCGTATTAGATTTTTGTTGTAGGGGTTTCCTCGCAGCGTTGAACCTGATGAGGGCGGGCTGTGGGTTGAGGTCACCCTGAACGGGGAGAGGCAGATGAAACCAAGAGCAGAAAGGCATGATAACAAGTACTACCAACTGCAATGAAACCCAAACCCTATAACCATCTTCCTGACAATGCTCCTGTGACAGGAGTATGTCTAAATAGACTTCCCACCACCAGCGGTTTTAGCTAGCGTCTCGCCCTCACGAATCAACGTTATTTCCTCAAGCGACTTGGCCTCCTCACACTTCAGCCTTTCAAACTCAAGCAGCTTATCTAACTCACTCAGCATCCTCCTGTACTCCACTGAGGAAGGCGCCACTAACTCTCGAATCATGACCACAGGAATCAGCAGGGACCCCCTCCCTAACACTGCACACCTCAGCACTAGTGAGAACTGGACATACTGCTGGCAAGGCGGGTCAAGCTCATTACCCTTTATTTAACCCTACTTCGGATTTAATATCACGTCCTACATATACTGTGGGTGATGCGTGACCGTGCGTGGCGGTGAGTTAGTGCTCGTCAGTGAGTCCATACTCTGTACTGGCAGGAGGGTTAAGTTAATCCAGAGGACCTACCTTCATGAGGGTAGGGTTGTCTTAAAGGATGTGGTGAGGTTTGGTGAGGCAGTGGCGATCCTGCCCGTTAAGGATGACGGCAGTGTTGTCCTGGTAAATCAGTTCAGAGTATCTGTTAACAATTGGGTTCTTGAGGTCCCTGCTGGAAGGGTTGAGGCTGGTGAAGATCTTGCGGATGCGGTGAGGAGGGAGTTAAGAGAGGAGGTAGGGTACGACGCTGAGGAAGTGGTTAAGCTGGCGTCGGTCTACACCGCCCCCGGCTACAGCGATGAAGTACTCCACGTATTCCTGGCTAGGAAGCTTAAGTTTGTGGGAGCGGCGCCGGAGCCAGGTGAGCTCATAAAGACCGTTGAGCTGAGCGCCGACAAGGCGCTTGAGACCCTGCTTGAATCCAGTTTCACAGATGCTAAGACCCTGCTGGCGATCCTGCTACTCAAGATGGTGAACCCCCTCAGTAAGGCAGGTTAAACAAGCGTTAGTTCTCTTCACGACCCCTACGCAGGAAGGTCTCAGAGAGGATACGACGGAGTCTCGCGTTCTCCAGCACCTCAGCCACGTAGAGTGCTAGGAGCGTGAGCGAGGAAGCGATTATCAGCAGAATACAGAAGTCAACGACGAACCAGTTAGGCCACCAAGCAACGTAGAACGGTAGTGGGAACACTGCATCCCTCTTACTCCAGTCGATATGTGCTTTATACGACTCTCACCAGAACCACAACCCTATTAGTATGAGAGTGTACAACACACACGCAACAGACGCCTTAAAGCCAAGCAACTAGCTAGGTGCTATTAAAGACTCTAGCGGCCTCCGTTTTGTTGTTTACACTTCTGCGTCCACGACATTCAGGAGAGGTGAGGCTGGGTAACCCTGTCAGCTTGAGGAATCGCGTGTTCCATAATCAAGAGCAGGTTGAATCGCCTCTTCTCATACAATGCCCCTCTGTCGAGGGATGTCGAGGATAAGCTTTATCTTAACCGCTTCCTTCACATACCCTGAGATAGGCAGGTAGGGACCCTCTATGAGAAGCTCGGGCTTCGTTACAGACCATTAAAAACCCGCTCGAGAATTGCAGAGTAAGATAACTACCTAACGTCACTGTTCACTGGCGAGCGGCTGTACCTTATCCTTCACGTCCTCGTAGAGCCACACCATTCTGTCGACGAACCAGAGCTTGCCTAGATACATCAGAACAACGCCGAGTGCTGTGGGCCACGGGTCCAGGAACACGAGACCCCACACGTACGGTACGATTCCAACTGCCGCGACCGTTCTCAAGATCTTTGGTGCTCTACGGTGGTGTTTAGGTATCTCTATCCTGCCTTGATTAACCCATACCCACTCGCCGAGAACTCCTTTAGAGACCCACGCATCACTCTTCTTAGGTTCTGGGAAGATGCGCGGGTTGACCCACACCCACACGAGCACCGTTACCACAGGCACTACCGCCCACCACCCTATCCAGGCCCTACTCCACAGAGCCAGCGTGAGGGGTATTAGGAGGGGGAGGCGAGTGTACCCGCTCCACGGGTTCGAGTGCTTCCTGAAAGTCTTATCATCCATCCTGAAGAGCTTAGCGATAACCCTCTCAAGACTCACTAACTAACACCATGATATCATAGTTCCTAACACTTTAATAAGCCTCCCTAACTTCGACTTAATCTACAGCAATAGCCTTCGTAAGGCGATCAGAGAAATTGATTAGTTACGGAGTCTTACTTGCTGAAGATAAGTCTACAGTTGGACTTACTGAGGAAGTTGTGTGGAGGCGGTCTTAGCGGTTCCCGTACCTACTTCACCTTCTCTATTGATGGACGAAGCGGACCTCATTACTCCTTCCCCACTTCTGGTGGGTTGGATTGGAAGTCTTGGTTCTCGGGTGGTTGTTGGTGTAGTTAATACGCACTTAACTACACCCTAGTGAAGTTAACCCTTAGCACCATCAACTCCGCTGTTTAGTCATTACCTAAATCGAGAATCCGATAAAGAGAAAAATCAGAACAAGAGAACATATCACCTCGGGAGGAAGCCATGGTAAAGAACCGTAGGACCTAAGTCAAGAGGGTGAGAAACCCCTACGTTAAGATCCCGAATAAAGTAACTCAGTTAATACATCAGGCGATCGACTAACGCGCTTCATGACTTATAAGCGTCACGCACGCCCGCTTCCACTGCGTTCTAGATATGGAGAAGCCCAACGACTTAACGCTGGTGGTGTCTCATGTACTCGCTCGTGTGTGTCTAGCTGGACATGCATGTTAAAGGGCTTGAGAGGCTTCTAAGACGTGTAGTCTGGGGTCTCCTCCGTGATCTACAGCTGACGTCACCTCGTCGAGGGGAAGCCCTACGAGGGGCTAACTGTTGAGGGCCTCCTCACAACGCGTGCATGACTAAAACCTGAGATAACAGCGGGCTTTAGCTCGGGAGCCTGGTTATGTGTTTAAGCTTTATAAGTTATTATTATCACAGCCCTTATAGGGGTTTAGGTGGCAGACGAGCAGTGGGGAGGGGGTTTCCCCAGAGCTCTTCAGTTCAACATAGAGGATCCGTACGGTTTCTACGCTGATAAGATTAACGCTGACGTCCTCGTTGATACGGCTTCAAGAGCTCACGCAAACACGTTAATAGTCTTCGCTAGAGATCCGTGGGGTAGGGTTTTCTACAGGGGTAGTGAGATCTACCCTAGACACCCTAACACCTTACTGGATCTCGTGGAGTTGAGAGAGTTAGCTAGGGGAAGGGGGTTGAAGCTCATCATAATGACTAACCACACCGCTAACAGGTACATCTACAGGAAGCACCCTGAATACGCTCAGAGGAATAAAGACGGTGAGGTTATAGTGTTGGAGCACCTGCCTACGGCGGAGAAGGTCGTGGACCCGCATTGGCCTCAGATATGCCTCAACAGCCCGGCGCTGGAGGAATACCTCATCCCGGAAGCTAAGGAAGCTACTAAAGTAATCAAGCCTGACGGCGTTCTCCTGGACAGCTTCAGATACTTACCTGACCCTCCTAAAGCTTGTTACTGTAGTTACTGTAAATCCAGGTTTAAGAGCGAGCACGGACTGGAGCTACCTGACATGGAAGACGAGGAAGACCCGGCTTTCAGATCGGCGTGGGATTGGAGACATGAAGTCACTATAGAGGCTATGAAGAGAATTAGAGAAGCTGTTAAGAAGGAGAAGCCAGACACCTTACTCCTGTACAACAGCCACCCCGTAGGGTGGGCTGGTAGAGGCAATATCGTAGTAGGGAAGGCCAGAGACCTGATCGACGGCGTCTTCGCCGAGGCCAGTGAGTTCGACTTGATAGACTACTCATACATAGCGATGGCTACGAAGATGTCTAGAGCGCTGATAGGTGAGGGCAAGCCTGTCTTCGTCACCAGGAACCTATTCTACATCTTCAGGACCGTGCAGTCAGCCACTAGACTGGCTGTGAAGCAGGGTGTGAGGTCGATAGTGGCTGCTGGGGGTTACCCCACGGCAACCATGTTCTCCAGTCAGTTCATTGAAGACCCTAGAGCCCTGGATTACTTAGCTGAGGTTTATGAGGAGCTGGAAAGCGTTGAAGATTTACTGGTTGACGTAAAGCCTGTGAGGCACACAGCCCTGTTATTCGACAGCGAGACCCACGATAAATACTTCTGGAGGAGACCGGCTATGTACCTTGCTGAGCTCGAGGGGCTGACTCAGATACTCATGTCGAGGAACCTGCCTCTAGAGTTCATTTCAATCACGGATTTAAAGAAGAGGGCCAGGGAATACGGCGTCCTCGTAGCTCCTAGCACAGCGGTTGTAGGCGACGATGTCGAGGAGTTCTTAAAATCTTACGTGGAGGACGGAGGTTTGTTGATCGCTACTGGGGAGTTCGGTGTCATGAGACCTGACTACACCTACAGACACGCTCTAGCTCTCGAGGAGGTTATGGGGGTTACTCTCGAGGGCTTCCTTGAAGCCGGGTACGCGTACCTGCAGCTGGACTTCTCAATACCGCTCTACGAGGAGTACTGGAGCGGACTCCCTAGATCCGTAGTGCTAGGTGATCAGAGCGTGAGGTTTAGGAAGGAGAGAGCTGAGAGGGAGTTAGGCGACTTAATCAGGGTGAGACCTGTAACATCTAAAGTCCTAGCCCTGGTTAAGACCGCTAAAGCTCCTTACGGGTATGAGTACACGTTAGGGAGAAGCACCCCGCCGCCTGACTCAAACCTTGAGAACGCTGCAGGGATAACGCTGACGCCCTACGGCCTAGGCGCGATAATCTACTACGCAGGCAGGATAGGAGCGCATTACAGCAGGATAGGACACCCTGACTACGCTGAACTCGTATTAAGGCCGTTACTCAAACACGCGCCTGAACCTCAAGTGCTTGTAGAGGGTCCCGAGCTCATTCAGACAGAGTACTATATGAAGGGCGAGAGCGTAATAGTACACATAGTGAATCACACTTACAACCAGAGGATCTTAACAGCCCCTACAGGGCCGAGCAAGCAAGCACTACCAACCTTCATACCGCCCTATAGCGTACACCCACCAAGGACTCTCATACCGGTCCATAACGTAGTTGTCAGGGCTAAAGCAGATACAGGGAGGGAGTACAAAGCTTATGAAGCAGTATCTAAGCAGGATCTAAATATAGTTAAGGATGGGTCATACGTTGAGGTCAAGCTGAATAGCTTGAACGAGTACGCCATCGTAGTGATAGAGCCGAGGAGCTAGCGTGGGAGGGGGAATTGAAGTCTTAGTAAGGTCCTCGTTGTTACAAAATGTCTAAGTTTAATGTAGTCGAATGTCGTAAAGCTTATTAACCCTAGCTTGTATCTAGTGTTGGTGTCTCTTATGCACGACAATGATGAGATCTATTACGAACTCTACGGTGAGTACATATCTCTGAAGGAGCTCGGCATCGCCACAGCGGTGTCAACAGTGCTTGCTATCACGCTCTACTCACTGGCTCCCTACGTGGCTGGCGTTGTAGGAATGCCGTCAACAGGCTTAATGATCACTCTCGGTGCTGTCGGGGCCTCGCTCGGGTTCGCAGTAAGTATATTCATGACCAGGGTTAAGCGAGTTGTTAAGGAGGTGTGACTATGGACCTGTTCACAATATTGTTCGTAGTCGTTCTCTCAGCATTGTCGACGATTCTATACATATTCATAGGTATACTACCGGGCACTGATGAAACAGCTACGATGGCTCCCATAGTACTCACGCTGTTGCTCGCGGGTATAGATCCGTTGCTGGCTCTAGTCTGGTTCGTGGCCAGCATAGCTGCCTTCAAGATGGCTGACAGCATTCCAGTGGCTCTGGCAGGGATTCCTGGAGGGGTGATGGCCGTGCCACAGGTCCCTGACGCCTTGACGGCTAAGGAGCATGGCCTGGCTGACACGATACTCAGGAAGGGCATAGCCGCCAGCGTCGTTGGGCAGTTCGTGGCTTTAGCAACCGCGCTGACCCTCTCCTACTACTTAATGCCTCTGGGTGACTGGCTCAGGGCAACTGACCCGATCCTAGGTGTTAACGTGGCTAGGTGGTTCTGGATCCTCTTAGCAGGTCTGCTGGTACTGGCCCTCACATCGAAGAGCAAGTGGTTAGCGTTGATAGCGATACCGTCGTTCGCGCTGGCTATTCAAGGACTCAGAGCCGTCTACGGTAAGTCAGTATCCATAAGCTTCTTCCTAGGCATAACTATAGGACCTATGATGTTCGAGCTCCTCTCAATGCTTCATAAGGAGTTAAGGAGGACTTACGAGAGGAAGGGCTTCAAGGAAGTTAAGCTAGCTAGGATCGGCAACATATCCTTAAACCCGGTCAAGCTGTTGAGTAAGGAGGAGCTAGCGCAGAGCGGTGTATGGTCAGCGGTCACGTCAATCATGGCGACCGTGATGTCTCCTGTAGGTCTGACAATACTCATAGGGGACCTCCTAAGGGAAGGTAAGAAGGACAAGGTCAAGGGTTCCATACTGGCGTACACTGTGAGGGATGCAATAAAGAATGCCACGTACATAGGCGGCACGCTGATTCCTCTACTAGTGATAGGACAGCCTACAGGGCCTATGGCTGCCGGCCCAGCGTTGCCGTTCTTCCAGAAGTTGGAGAGCCTGGGGATGACTGCCAGGGACTATATAATGACGCATTACGACTACACGACTATAGTGCTCTCGGTGATTGGGGCCTCGCTAATAGCTTTCGTCGTTGCATACCCGATACTTGTTAAGTACTCGAGGAGAATAACGCTGGCGGTCTTCAGGAGGGTGCCTGCAGAGGCTCTTTACGGGCTCTTCATAGCAATAGTCTTAATGCTCTCCTACTACGACGCAAGACTCTCTGGGGTGTTCGGGACGCTGGTTATAAGTCTCGTCTCAGGGGCGTTGTGGAGGCTAGGAGTCTCGCTAGGCGTTCTCTTCATGACCCTAGTAGCAGCGCCAACGCTTGTGGGATTGCTCGCCGGACTCCCTATATAGGGGGCATTCAGACATAGCACTCGTTTTTCTCCGTTAACCACATCTACAGTAGCTTGAGTTCCTTTAACCATACGCTCTAGGCTCTGTTTTTAAGCGTTCGTTGAGAACACTATTAACGGTGTCTTGATGAACAGTAGTAACGTCTCCAGTATAGTTAGGAAACTCATCACGTCTAGGCCTTTCGTTAAGGAGTGTTTGGTCGAGGGCGTGGTTAACTATAGCGCGTTAGCTAGGCTCCTCACCCGGGAGCTCGAGTCCATGGAAGTTAGGGCCTCGCACTCAGCAGTTAAAGTAGCTTTGACCAGGATAAGGAGAGACCTCCTTAAGTCAGAGGAATCCCTGAGGTCTAAACTTAAACACATATTGAGTTCATCAGTACTGCAACTACAGACAGACCTCAAGGTCGTGACTGTGAGGAAACACTCGATCCTGCTTAAACTGCCGGACGTGGCTAAGGTCATGGAGACTTCTAGGTTCTCTCAACTACTTCAGGGGGTTAACACTTTCACGGTAATCATATCTAGAGAGAACTTCAACGAGCTCTTGAAACACTTAAACATGAACGACGTGGTCGAGGTTCTAGAGGACCAGGCGGCGGTCATACTCATAAGCCCTAGAGAGATCGTGGAGACCCCTGGCGTTGTGGCATTCGTAACATCAACCCTCTACGAGAACGACATAAACATAACACAGATAGTCTCCTGCTACAGCGATACCATAATACTAGTTGACTCAAGCAAGATCTCTGACGCCTTCAGAGTTCTTGAATCCCTAATCAAATCCATGAGGGCTTCGTAAGTGTTATAAATGTATCAATATTTAACATTTATAGTATAAGTGTAACAAAAATACTTATATTAATACATTTGATTATTGTTTGGCGATACGTCTATGAAGGCTGTCTTAGCGTATTCGGGAGGGCTAGACACGTCGGTGATTCTAAAGTTACTTCAGGAGAGGATGGGGGCTGAGGTCATCACGGTGACTGTTGACGTGGGTCAGCAGGACGATTTTACTGAGATCGAGGGGAAAGCGTATAGGCTTGGAGCTGTGAAGCACTACACAATAGACGCTAAGAGGGAGTTCACGGAGAACTACGTCTACGAGGCGGTGAAGGCTAACGCCCTATACAATGGTATGTATCCGCTCTCCTCAGCATTGGCTAGACCCCTCATAGCCAGTAAGGTGGTTGATGTAGCTCTTAAGGAGGGGGCTGACGCGGTTGTACACGGATGTACGGGTAAAGGCAACGATCAAATAAGGTTCGACCTTACATTCAAGACACTAGCCCCGCAACTTAAGGTCATAGCCCCAGTGAGGGAATGGGGGCTGTCTAGAGACTGGGAGATGGAGTACGCTGTGAAGCACGGCATACCGGTAAAGACTAAGGTGTACAGCATTGATGAAAATCTATGGGGTAGGTCTATAGAGGGTGGTGTTATTGAGGACCCCCTCACAGAGCCTCCTGAGGATGTCTTTACGTGGACGTCCCCGCCCGGTAAAGCTCCGGACACTCCCACCTACCTCACTATAGAGTTCAGGGAGGGGGTTCCTACAGGTGTTAACGAAGATAACATGGACCCGGTAAGTCTCGTGAAGTACTTAAATCACGTGGCCGGGGCTCACGGTGTTGGGAGGATTGATTTAATAGAGGACAGGGTCGTCGGGTTGAAGAGCAGGGAGGTCTACGAGGCGCCTGGAGCCGTGACTCTCATTACAGCTCATAAAGACCTTGAGAGGGCTGTCCTAACGAAGAGATCACTGGACTTCAAGGAGATGGTTGACAGCGAGTGGGCTAGGCTCGTGTACCAAGGGTTATGGTTCGAGCCTCTCAGGGAAGCCCTAAGCGCGTTTATAGCGAGCCTGGAGCCAGCGGTTACCGGAGATGTTAAGGTCAAGCTATATAAGGGTGCTCTCAGCGTTGTGGGCAGGGACTCGCCTAACTCGCTTTATGACTTTGAATCTATATCATACTTCAGAAGCGTGTTCGACCAGAAACTGTCAATAGGTTTCATAGAGCTCTTCGGCCTGCAAGCGGTCAGGGCTCACAGGAAAAGACTGAATATGGGGAGGCTTCAACAGGTTGTATAGGAGGAAGTTGCTAGGGCCTGCCGACGCAGTTAACTTAGGCTACGTATCGTCGATGGAGGAGGATCGTCAAATAACACGGGAGGTCGTTGAAGTACTAATAGCGCATGTGGAGGAGCTCAAGACCCTGCATCTAATCCCGGAGCACGTAGCGGTCAAGATAATGAATGAGTTAGAGAACCTCCTTAAGGATCCTTCAAGACTTTTTGAGATCCAGGCTGAGGACATCCACGAAGCGATAGAAATACACCTCAGAACGGTGGTAGGCCTTGAAGCAGGCTACCTACCCCTAGGTAGGAGTAGGAACGACCATGTAGCAGCAGCCCTTAGACTCAAGGTCAAGAGGGCCTTAGTGGCTCAGGCCATAGCCCTCCTGAACCTTAGGGAGGTCTTAATAAAGAAGGCCAGGGAGAGCCTTAAGACCCTTATGATAGCCTTCACCCACACCCAGCCAGCTCAAGTAACTACCTTCGCTCACTATCTGACGTACATAGACGAGGTGATATCTACATACCTGAAAGTAATGCTTGTCGTGCTGGAGGTAGTCGATAAATCACCGCTCGGATCAGGCCCTGCGGCGGGGGTCATGACCCCCATTAACAGGGAGAGAATCGCCTCCAACCTATTCAACGGCATAGTTTACAACACCCTAAACGCCTCCGGCGGTAGGGACTTCATAGTATTGTCTATGGCTCTCAACGCGTCTCTGCTGACCTTCCTCTCAAGGATCGCCGAAGACTTGATAATCTCCTCCGCACCTCAGTTAAGCTACGTCAGGTTACCGAACGAACATCTATCAACGAGTAGCATCATGCCTCACAAGAGAAACCCGGTGACGCTAGAGGTCGCGAGAGCGAAGGCGGCTGAAGCTATAGGGCATCTCACCACATCCTTAGCGATCGTGAAAGGACTCCCCTCAGGCTACAGTCTAGACCTCCAGGAGATAAACAAACACGCGCTTAAAGTTCTTCAGGACACTCTAGAGACGATAACGATCCTCGCAGACGTGGTGAAGGGGTTAGAAGTCAATAATGAATCGATAACAAGAGACCTGGAGAACTACCCGGTACTCGCATCAGAGCTGGCCGAGTTAATAGCTATTAAGTCAGGGAGGCCTTACAGGGAGGTCTACGAGGAGATGGCCGAACTCGTGAGGGACTCGAAAAACGTGGCCGAACTCTACGGAAGCGTTAAAGCTAAGTACGGGGTGAGTTTAAGTTATGAAGACGTCGCATCGCTAAGACCTGTTAAAGGATCTACGAACAGTGAGAGTGTTTTAACCTACCTAAGTACAGCTGAGAGGGAGATAGAGTTCTACAGGTCAAAACTACGTCAAATACCTTAAGAGACTCACACTTAGTCATGGAGTCTAGCTAAGGCTAGAAACCCGTTCCCGTGGAGTTAGGTAAAAATAGTTTATATGCTCTACCTGTGGTTAGTAAAAGAGCTTACTTAGCTCCACATTTTGAAGGTTTTTTCTCCTTCTTTTCTTCCTTCGTCTTCTCCTTCTTCTCGCTCATGAGGTCCCCTAGTAATTAATGCTCTATATTTTAAATGTTACTAGCGTGTCGAGACGTAACCTCGTCAACGTCTTTCTAGCTCCTCCAGGAATTCAGAAACCATCTCTATGCCTCTCTTCAGCTTCTCCTCTGGTTGGGTCACGAACGTTACTCTAAGGTAGTTGTTCCCGTAGTCGCCGAAGATAGAACCAGGTAGCATGACCACAGCCTTCTTGTCAGCTAGCTGGTAGGTGAAGTCGATGTCGTTCATGCCGAGCTTCTCTATGTAGGGTGTCATGTCTGGGAATAAATACATCGAGGCTGGAGGCCTCCATACCCGAGCTTCAGGCAGGTGTTCTCTGATCGCATCGTAGAGGGCGTCTCTCCTGGATCTGTATATAGGGAGCACCTTGCTGAGGTACCTCTCCTTAACCCCAGACGTTAACGCGTAGTACGCGAACCACTGGCCAGGCACTGGAGACGTTATGCTTAGGAGCCCCTTGATCTTGACGATTTCAGTGATCACCTCCTTAGGCGCGTAAGTGTATCCAAGCCTGAAGCCCGGTATCGCTATATCCTTAGAGAATGAGTTAATGCTTATCAGCTTCTCCATTGTTCTTGAGTACCTCTGAATCCAGACGTGCTCTTCATCGTAGACCACGTGCTTGTATGCTTCGTCATAGATGAACCACACATCATTGTCCACGCAGAGGTCAGCTATGAGTCTCATTAAATCGTCTCTTAAGATCCTGCTAGTTGGGTTGTCAGGGCTCACGACTATGACGGCTGCCGTGCTCTTGCTCACGGCGTTCTTCAGGCACTCCTCCTCCGGCTGGAACCCGTTCTCTAAGACCTGTCTACACTTCCTAACTCGTAGGCCGTAGAACTCTGCTAGATCCCAGTAAACACTGTAGGTAGGATCTAGGAGAACCACCTCATCACTAGGGTCCGTCGTCGTTATCAGCGAGAGGTTCATGCCCTCAACCCCTCCAGACGTAACGACCACGTTCTCAGGATCTACGTCGAAGCCCCCGTACTTCTTCAAGTCCTCCTTAATAGCCTCACGCAACTCGTATAGACCCTTAGTTGAGACGTACCTGAAGTGGTTGAAAGGATTCTTAACTAGTCTCTCGTAGAAGTCCTTAATCAAGCTCTCATCTGGCGGGAGACCGGGCTGCCCAGCGGAGTAGTTATATACAATCCTCCCTGACTTAAGCAACTCATCAACTTTAGCGACAAGCCTCCTATGGGGGGAAGGTTTTATTTTAGAGGATCTAGACGAAATTTTCCTCAAATCACCACCCAAATAAATTACAAGGTGGAATTAAAAACATATATCTACCCGACAGTACTCGAATCAACTTTAAGGATACCTACCTAAACCTTACGTAAAGTAGTTTTCACGTCAAGATAACAGATTAGGTAGTTGTGGTGAAATGCAGAGTGGTGGTCAATAGGTCTGCTTGCATAGCTTGCGGGGTAGCGCCGTCCATCTGTCCTGACGTCTTTGAGTTAGGACAGGATATCGGGAGGAATAGAGTGGTTAATAAGTACAGCGTTGAGACAACACGGGAAACCTCAGTAGGGATGGTTCCAGAGGAGCTATGTGAATGCGTTAAGCAAGTTGCTGGCATATGTCCAGTCGGCGCTATAAAAATCGAGACTTAAGACTCAAAACACTGAAGTAATTGAACAACCGAGCATGTAACCTCGAGGGGGGAATCCAGTCCTTCAAAGCGAGGAGGTCTGCTTAACATTCATCCTTCCGTGAGGGCATTGAACCTTTTCTTCAAGATATTCTAAGTACCTCTATCTCCGGTTTGTAGTCTTTCAACTCGTCAGACAGCCTGGCGACTAGTCTGCTTATGTCTGTTGTTCTTATCGGCAATTTAGCGGGTACTAAGTTAATTATTATTTCCGTCCTCCTGGAGTTCATAACCTTCAGTAAGGTGCTCTCTGACTCAACCCTGAACAGAACATCCCTCACTATCTCGCTTATCTTAGCTGTGATATCGCTGTAGTTAAAATTACCTACGTTTACCATCCCGTCGAAGACGTTAAGACCTATCCTGAGTACTACATGCGGTTGCCTCGCCTTATAGACGGAGTTTGAGAGGACTGTGTTAGGGACGTAGATCTTGTTTCCGAAGACGTCCTCAAGGATGGTGTTGAACGGTGATATCTCGAGGATTCTGCATGTCAGGGGATTATCGATGCCTGGAAGGTAAACCTCAACCCATGGGTTCCTCCTCAACCTCATTAACTGGATATTTATGTAGG
>JAWBLQ010000032.1:13367-13677 GCA_038830105.1 Zestosphaera sp.
GAGAACTCACGAACTTCATTATAGAACAGGAGCAATGCGAGAATACCCACGACGAACACAACCACGTAAGGAACTAGAGAAGCCGTTAGTATGCCGACAACGCCTATGAGGATCGTCACCACGATCGCTATATCCAGTATCCTAATCACTAACCCCTTCGTACCGGTGGATATGACACCCCTCCTACTAACGCTCGAGACTAACCACGAGAAGATGAATCTAAGGGTAGTTGCCACAACCACCAGAATCACTATGCTCAGTAACTCGTTAATAGTTAACGGGAACGTGAACGGGAACTCTATGAGTAAAT
>JAWBLQ010000033.1:0-13646 GCA_038830105.1 Zestosphaera sp.
TGGATATGGAGAATGTCAAGTGCTCTAAGAACGTGATACGGAGTGAAGCCCGGTCTAACACCCCCTCTCTCCTCAGCTACCTTAAGCAGTATCTCTGCCTCGTTCATCATCTCAGGATACCTTACGAGCTCGAGACTATAAATTTTAAAAGCAGGTAATATTAAAGAAATCTAGGTGAGTTGCTTGAAGAGATTACAGGGGAGGGATTTCATCTCGGTAGCGGATCTCACGCCAGAGGAGCTGAGGTTCGTGTTAGACACAGCGTACGGCCTTAAGCAGAGGTTCTACGGTGGTGAGAGAGTAGTACCGGTACTCAGTGGAAAGTCTATTATGATGATCTTCCAGAAACCAAGCACTAGAACAAGGATCAGCTTCGAGCAAGCCATAACACAGCTAGGCGGTCACCCGATAACAGTTAACTGGCAGGAATTACAGTTGGGCAGGGGTGAGTCAGTAGCTGACACAGCTAGGGTCCTGGAGAGGTACGTTGACGGGATCGTTGCTAGAGTCTATAAACACAGCGACTTAGAGGAGCTGGCTGAGCACGCTGGCGTGCCCGTTATCAACGCCTTAAGTGATAGGGAGCATCCGTGTCAAGCAGTCGGTGATATGCTGACCATATACGAGAAGAGAGGAAGGCTTGAGGGAGTGACTCTAGCGTACGTAGGCGATGGAGGTAACAACGTAGCGCACTCACTTCTACTGGCGGCAAGCAAGCTAGGGCTTAACGTGAGGATAGGCACTGCAGAGGGTTACGACCCAAACCCGGAGGTCCTCAAGCTTGCTGAGGAGGAGGCAACGAACTCAGGCGCCCTAATAGAGGTCGTCAGAACTCCTGAAGACGCTGTCAAAGCGGCTGACGTCATCTACACGGACGTGTGGGTTAGTATGGGGCAGGAAGCTGAGAAGGAAAGACGGGTCAGGGACCTAAGTAAGTTCAGAGTCACACCTGAGTTGATGAAGCTGGCCAAGAAGGATGCGGTCTTCATGCACTGCCTACCAGCACTTAGAGGTATGGAGGTTGTTGACGACGTGATCGATGGGCCGTGGTCTATAGTATGGGATCAAGCTGAGAACAGGCTCCACGCACAGAAAGCAATACTCGCCCTGCTTATCTAGCACACTCCTCGAAAGACATGCTAAAAGTCCTGATTTGAAAACTACCTCCGACTCCTTGACCTCTTCTTTTTCCTCCTCCTATTCCTTCGTGCCCGGACGCTCTTAAGTCTCTTCCTCCCTTCACGTGAGGTCCTGCGTGAGCTAGTTAAGGACGCTAGGTCCCTGACTTTATCGAGGTAAGCGATTAACTCGTCCCTGCTAATAACTCTCTCAAACTCCTGGCCCACGATCTTCAGAGCAACGACATCAGTGCTTAACTCGCCTTTCAGGCTTGAGTCGTAGGCTATTAACTCTTCACCTAACTGAATTCTCTCCAGCGCTAACCTAACGCCGAAGGACTCTATATCTTCAGTCCTTTCAACCTGAGGGTCCCCGCCGCTCTTGTGCTCACTAGAGCTACTAATCTCTCTTAAAACACATATCTCCCTCACAACTGAGGGCTTGTTGAGCAACTGCAAGCTTGCGACGGAGGGCTTCCTAAGGGTTATGAATATAGATAAGCCGTTCTTACTTAAGGTCGCTGCGTCTGAATCCCTGCAGACTCTTCTCAACCCGCTGTGCTTAATTAAATCAGCTGTCCTCAACTGATGAATATCAATCACTTTAACGTCAGGCATCCGGGCATCTAGGTCCTTAACCACCTTATAGAGAGTTACCATGACGTCGTTAGTTAACGGAACCTCCCGCCTCTCCAGGCACTTGATAACGGCGTTAGAGTCACCACGATCCATTCTAGGCAACACCGCTCACGAATACGTTTAGTGACTACCTCTTGTACCCAATCATCCTAAGGAACTCACGGCGATGCTTCTTGTGCTCATCTCCCTCAACCCCGATCACGGGATAGCCGTCAACGACGCCCATTACACCCCTCCCTTGCTCGGTCTCCCCCACTAGAACCTGGACAGGGTTAGCTGTGGCTGTATAGATTCTGCAGACCTCCTGAGTGTTCTTAATAGCGTTCAAGACGTTTATAGGCCATGCGTTCTTTAAGTACACGATGAACGTGTGCCCGGCTCCTATCTTGAGGGCCACCTCCTCAGCAAGCTTGATTAAATCTGCGTCATTCCCGTCGCTTCTAACCAGTCTCTCGCCACTGGCTTCATTGAACGCAACGCCGAACTTAATTGATGTGGAGGAAGTTATGAGCGCCTCGTAAAGGTCTTCAATAGACTTAATGAAGTGTGTGTGTCCTAGAATCACGTTAGTTCCCTGCGGGACGGGGACATCAATTACCTCAATCCTCTTCAACTCCCCCATTACGACTCCCTTAAGAGTATCATAGTTGCGGCTTTAAAGCTGAGTGTACAGGGATTCACCTGTGAGGGTGTTTAGTAAAGACCTGGTAAGTAAAGCACACTTCACTACCTAAAGGCTCAACACTTAAGATCCTGCCTGAGCCCCCTCCGGTAACCCTCCATGGTTCTTTAGCGAGCACGTGATCGATAAACTTGCGGGTGATGCCGGATCTCTCACTAACCCTGAGAGCTCTTATCGGCGGAGTTAAAAACCTACCTAGATTCTCGTCAATGCATCGCTCGAGAGTGCTGGTATGACAGCAGAAAATCACCTTTAACAGCCTGCGAAGCGAGGAGGGTGGTGCCGTTGAAAGCGTTCTAACGACGAGTTCCTCGTCTGCCACCGCAGTCCTTACTAGGAGGACGCCCCCGTAAGAGGTTCTACAGATGCTAATCCCTGGATCCAGTGAGAAGAGTGAATCGCCTAGTTCATTCTCAGCGAACTCCTCCCTACCGTACTCAACAGTGGCTATGTATGTCGGGGGCCAACACTCCTTAGGTCCCAGCACAGAGAGTCTCCTTAACGTACTTGAAGAAAGACGGCGGTGTCCAAGCCACCCAAGCCGGGAACCTTTTAACGAAGTCGTATGCCTCCTCCCAACTCTCAAGACCTAGCTCCCGAGCCAACTCCTCTAAAGTCACTGAGAACCTCACGTACTTGTACATGGCGTCGAGAACCTCCTTAGTGATCAAGACCTCCTTACCACTACCCAGCCTCACCGTCAGCTCACACATACCACCGGACCCACAACCACATTAACACGCGAGGCTTATAAATTTATTAACGGGCGATGCTTTTAATCCGTTATCGCGTAGCAGGAGGTCTTTGGCTCGTAGAGCTCCCCATTCTTCCTGAGGTTCCTGAGTATCTTCTCTAAAGCTTCTTCATCTATCCCGTAGTCAACCACCCTCCTGCGTAGCTCCTTATACCTAACGCACTCCTCACCGGAGTTAACTATCTCTCTAATTAACTTTATAATGATCACTTCCTTCTCACGCATGCTCTTTGGCTTGCCAGTCATTATGAGATCAATATCTATAGTTCCTGTCTCCACGTCTAGCCCAACCCGTTCGAGCACGGTGTTCATAAGCCTCACAGCCTCTACAGCGTCCTCAGCCTCAACCTTGCTCTTCAGCTTCATCTTAGCATGGGCCTCGGCAAGCCTGACTAACGCCTCTAGCTGCCTAGTTGTTATGGCTAGTGGGGCGTCCTCCTTCTCAGCGCTCTTCTTCCTTAGCTCTATGTAGTACTCCTTGATTATCTCCTCAGCCTCCCCAGCGAGTTCAGGCTTGACGTACCTCCTCGCGTAAGCTATGTACTTACGCAGTAAGTCGGGGGGGAGCTCCGATTCCACGTGGCCGGCCTTCTCATGAGTCTTCAGGACGTAGCTTGTGAGCGATGTATCCTTCGTCAGGTCTGGTAGGTCCCTGACGATGAATATCAAGTCGAACCTGGATAGGATTGTTACCGGCAGGTCTATGTTTTCAGCCACGCTCTCACTGCTCACGTACCTGCCTCTCTTAGGGTTTCCAGCCGCAACCACGGTGGTTCTAGCGTTAAGTCTAGCCACTATACCGGCTTTAGCTATGCTAACGCTACCCTGCTCCATCGCCTCATGTATAGCCACTCTGTCCTCGTCACGCATTTTATCGATCTCATCAATCCCTACAATCCCGCCGTCGGCAAGCACCATCGCCCCGGCCTCGAGGAAGTACTCACCCGTTTGTTTATCCTTAACCACTGCGGCGGTGAGTCCTGCAGCGCTGGAGCCCTTACCGGTCGTGTATATACCTCTAGGGGCTATCCTAGCCGCGTACTGGAGTAGCTGCGACTTAGCAGTCCCCGGGTCGCCGACCATGAGAATATGTACGTCTCCCCTCAACCTAGTCCCGTCACGCGTTACTTTAGGGTTACCTCCGAATAGCGCTAGAGCTATGGCCTCCTTCACGTCCCACATACCGTAGATTGTGGGGGCTATACTTGCTATTATCTTCCGCCTTATAAGCGGGTCCCTAGCCAGCTCGAGGATCTTCGCCTCGTCCTCAGCGCTGAACTTAAGCTCCTCCAGCAACCTCTGAGCAACGACAACGTTATTCGCCTCAATATACGGCGTGTATATGACTCTGTTAAATCTGCTCGACCTAGCCAGCCTGACAATCCCGATGACGGTCACTCTGTCACCAGGCCTCGCGACGTCGACTAAGTCGTCGGTCAAGATCACGTCGATGGATCTAGGTATCTGGCCAGCAGGTATTTCCTCAGGTCTCTCCTGAACGACCATGTGTTGCCAGTCCCTATACTTAGACCTATCCGGCTCCAGCTTTATCGTCCCTCTATACCTGAGTCGTTCCTCCTCAACCCCAACCCCGATGCAGACGGGGCAGTAGGGGGGTCTCTCCATATCATCCTTAAGTTCCTCCCTCTCCTCCGGAGGCCACCAGAACTCATGCTCCTCGCCGGTAGGCAGCGTATGGACGAACAAGGCCTTATAGAGCTTGCTCTTACGCGGGGTCGCCTTAACTATGACGCCGTCGACAGCCGTCAGCTTACCGAGGCAGTCGCTCATAACCCCTCGTATCGACGTCATCCTGACCCACCCGTTAAGCCTGGCGTAGAACCTCTCAAACCTGGCCGCGTGTTCCGGGTACTCACCCCTGATGATCTCTCTTATGGCGCTGCTGAACGCCTCAAACGCGTCGTCAGGGTTCTTCTCTATATAGTCAACTAGATTCACGTCGTACGCAGCTAAGTCCTCATAATCGATCGGCAACGACCTGCTCTCCTCTCTAATCATCCTCCTTATTCTCTCCTTGTACTTGAAGGAGCCGTCACTACTCTTGAAATTACTCAGGAAGGACTCAATCAGCCCGACGTCTATCTTCTGCACGTGCTCAGCAACAGATCCGCCGAGATCCGCTTCAACGACCTTCTCACTTCCGTTCAACTATGATACCCCTCCACCCGCTTACTAACAACTTCAACTGCCTCAGGAGAGCCCTCTCCTCAAGCAGTATCTTCTCCATCAGCTCCTCTAACTCACCTTCCTTAGAGAGGAGAGCGATCCTCATGATCTTCCTCAACCTATACTGAATCAAGTCATCGAAATTACTCTCGAGCTTGACCAAGCTTAAGGCGGCTTCAGGATCTGAGGTTGACGCCTCCCTCATCCTGCTTAACAACCTCTTCACCTCCGGGTAGAACCTAGGCTTAAGCGGGGTGAATTCATAGTCTCCACCCCCCCTCTCGTTTATGAGAGCCATAGCGACGTCCTGCACGCTCACAGAGTTCTCCTTAACCTCGACCAAGCCCTCCCTACTTAGATACCCCGCTAACCAGAAGGGGAGCGACGCCTCAGCACCCCTGCTAAGGACCTCAGAGCCCTCGCCGAAGCTCACCCTGCCTAAATCCCTAAAGACAGCTACCTTAACAGGACTCAGCTCATGGTAGTACATCGCCAGACTGAGCAAGGACCTTATCATCTACACTCCAAACATTATTTACTTGCTACACAGAATTTAAACCAGTTGGGTGATGAAACCAGGCGTGAGGAAGGGAACATGTGAAACACAAGTCCTGGGAAATACTTAAAAACTCCTACTGAGTCATTGTAGAGGGAAGGGCCCGTAGCTCAGCCAGGTAGAGCGGCGGACCCCAGCTGGCCGAGGCTCTTAACCCGTAGGTCCCGGGTTCAAATCCCGGCGGGCCCGCCACAAACACTTCATAAACCTCTCGTGAACACGTTACACCCATTCACAGCAGCAACCTCGATCCAACCCGAAACACTCACACAATGTAAAACGGTTATCCGGGGTTTATGTTGCCTCAGTAACACGAGCCATCATCATTCACTCAGTCGGTGACCGCTCCTCATCGACTAACCGCTTAAGACTGTCTTAAGCGGGCTTGACCTCTCACTAAACCTTCTTGCTCTACGGGCTTAAAAAGCCTTGTCAAGCGGTTATGTCTTGAATCGTAAGTTTATAAACCGAGTGCCCTTACTTCAAACACTGCCGTATAAATAATGGTATATATAGTCTCGGTCATACTTTTATAATGGGGAATCTCAAAATGTTTGAAATCAGGTGGCACGGTCGCGGGGGTATGGGCGCTGTTACAGCAGCTGATCTGACGGCCTCCGCCGCCATTAAAGCAGGTTTCTACGCTCTGGCGTTCCCCGAGTTCGGTGCTGAGAGGAGGGGGGCTCCGGTGACAGCTTACACAAGGATTGACGAGAGGGTTATTTATGACAGAACCCCTATAACGAACCCTGACGCTATAGTGGTTCTGGACCCCTTCATGATAACGTCGCCTAGAATCCTTGCAGGCATTAAGGAGGGTGGTTACTTGATAGCGAACACCTCTAAGGATCCGGCGGAGGTCTTAGATCAACTAAGCCTCAGGCGTTTAAAAGTCACTACCGCCACCGTAGACGCGACGGAGATAGCTATGCAGGTTTTCAAGCAACCTATAGTTAACACAGCCATGATAGGCGCTCTCATCGGGGTGACTAATATAGTGCCTCTAGAGGAGGTGCTCAGCGTGGTGAGGGAGAGATTCCCTGAGAGGCTAGCTGAGCCTAACGTACGCTTAATTAACGAGTCATATAAGTCAGTTAAGGTGGTGAGGCCTTGAGCGCTAAACTCCCTTCGTGGAGGGAAGTACCGATAGGGGCGGTGATTCTAGAGCCCGGCTCCACAAGGAGGTACAAGACGCATGAATGGAGGACGTTGAGACCGATCATAAACCAGGATAAGTGCATTAGATGCAGGATTTGCTGGATGTATTGCCCTGACTCAGCAATACTGGAGCTCGAGAAGCCCTACGTGACCGCGGCGAACAGGAAGTACGAGGTGACCTACGACGTGGACTACGATTACTGTAAGGGTTGCGGCATTTGCGCGCAGGAGTGCCCGGTGAAGGCTATAGACATGGTTCTGGAGGTGAGGTGATTGGGTAAGGTAGTTCCTCTCTCAGGTAACACAGCGGTGGCCTACGCTGTCAAGAGCGCTGATGTGGACGTGATCTCAGCCTACCCGATAACCCCGCAAACGACTATAGTTGAGAAGCTGGCTGAATTCATAGCTAACGGTGAGCTGGACGCGGAGATGATACATGTGGAGTCAGAGCACTCAGCACTCTCAGCGGCTGTCGGCGCTTCAGCAGCCGGCGCTAGAGTCTACACGGCCTCCTCATCACAGGGAATAGCCTTGATGTACGAGATAATGTTCATATCGTCGTCGTTAAGGTTACCCATAGTGATGACGATAGCTGCTAGAGCGCTCTCAGCGCCGATAAACATATGGAACGACCATAGCGACTTCATGGCGGTATCGGACACTGGCTGGGTCATGATGATGGCTGAGAATAACCAGGAAGCACATGACGACGTGATAATCGCCTATAAAATAGCTGAGGATCCTGAGGTCCTCCTGCCGGTAGTAACAGCTCTTGACGGGTACTTCATGACACACACGATCGAGCCGATAAATGTGATCGAGAAGGAGGAGGCTCTCGAGTACATCCCCAAGAGGAGGACTTGGTATAGTCTAGATCCAGCGAGGCCTATCACGATGGGCGCGTTAGGGGATCCTCAATGGTACTTTGAATTCAAGAGACAGCAGCATGAAGCCATGAGGAAATCCAGGGAGGTCTTCAACACCTCCGTAGAGGAGTTCTCAAGGAGGTTTGGGAGGCGGTATGATGCGGTTGAGTTATACGGGGATGATAACCCTGACATCGTGCTTGTGGCTATGGGTCACGTGGTAGGTAACGTGAGGGCCTACCTAGATAGAGTCAGGGGTAGGGGGGTTAAGGCAGGAGTCCTGAAGGTGAAGCTCTACAGGCCGTTCCCCGAGGATTTAATACTCAAGCACTTGCAAGGCGTTGAGATAATCGGGGTTATTGATAGGGCTTTAGTACCGGGATCGCCTTCAGCAGGCCCTCTGCACGGCGACATAGTCACGACGTTGGCTAAGCAAGGCTTCGAGCCGAGGGCTGTGAGCTTCATCGCAGGTCTTGGCGGGAGGCCTGTAACACACAGCCACATAGAGACCGTCTTAAGTAAGTTACTAGAGCTTAAAGGTAAGCCCGTTCACGAGCTACCTAAAGAACCGTTATTCGTTGGGGTGAGAGAATGAGCAGGACCTTAACTATAAAGGACATACCTCGTGAGGAGAGGTTCGCTCCAGGCCACAGGATGTGTCAAGGGTGTGGAGCCGCTATATTAATGCGTCATATAACTAAGGCGATGCCTAAGGACGCTATCATAGTTCAAGCCACGGGATGCGTTGAAGTCACCACGACCCTGTACCCTGAGACATCTTGGATGCATCCATGGCTCCACATAGCGTTCGAGAACGCGGCTGCCGGCGCCTCAGGCGTTGAGGCCGCTCTCAAAGTCCTCAAGAGGAAGGGCGTGTTACCCTCTGAGAAGGATGTTAAGGTAGTAGCTATAGGCGGGGATGGAGGGACGTTCGACATAGGTATTCAGGCTCTCTCAGGGTTGCTTGAGCGAGGGCACGACGTGCTTTATATAGTGTACGATAACGAGGCGTACATGAACACGGGTATACAGAGGAGTGGCGCGACTCCCTTCGGCGCCTGGACGACGACCACCCCAGTCGGTAAGGTGTGGCACGGTGAATGGAGGAACAAGAAAGACATAATCGGTATAGCACTGGCTCACAGAGTGCCCTACGTAGCCACGATAAACCCGGCTTATATCCCAGATCTCTATATGAAGATACACAAAGCAATGGAGATTAAGGGTCCTAAGCTAATCCACGCTTATTCACCGTGCGTTCCCGGCTGG
The DNA here is from genome assembly GCA_038830105.1 of Zestosphaera sp. GTDB lineage: Archaea > Thermoproteota > Thermoprotei_A > Sulfolobales > NBVN01 > Zestomicrobium. Next base: position 9,230 of record JAWBLQ010000033.1, read on the forward strand.
AGGTATGAACCAGCGCTAACCGTGACTGTGGCTAAGATGGCAGTACAGACGGGTCTGTGGATAAACTACGAAATAGAGAATAACGTGCTAAACGTTACGACGCCGGTGCCTAAGAGGAAGCCTGTAAGGGAGTATCTGAGATTACATGGGAGGTTCAGGCACCTAACCGATGAGGAGATAGAGAAAATACAGGAGTTCGTAGATAAGCAGGTAGCATACGTAAATAAGCTAGCTGGCAAGGAAGCGATAGGACCCGTAGAGAAGTGAAATCGTGTAAGATGATTAACTGTTAAAACCTTTTAAATAAAATACACGCTTATGAGCGGGGGCTCCGCCCTAAAGGAGGTGGGGAGGTCAGCTCTCTGATTAGCTTTAGGTATTTCCTTATCAGGTCTAAGCGAGCCGTGCGTTCAAGCCCCTCCACCTCAACCTCGAAGACAGCTGGCTCGTAATCGTTATAGAAGTCGACCACCTCGCCGGAACTGTTAATCAGGAACGTGGGTTGCTGGATTCTCCTGTCAGTTAGGTAACCGCCTAAGCCTATGATCGGTATGCCGTTCTCAACGGCTCTAACAACGCCCAGTTTAAGCGTTAGCTCTGGATCTCGCTCCGACAGTAGGGGCGGGTTGACCGTCACAACTGCGTCCCCTCCGAGGAATTTACAGATCCTCGTCACTTCAGGCATCTCTAGCTCCTTAAGATAGGTGAAGCAGAGCTTCACCCCGCCCATCGGCAGGATCTCAGGGCTCTTATTAAACGAGACCTTGTCGTTGATGGGCACTATGTTACCGGCCTTGAACAGAGGTTGCCCGAGAGGAGGCATGACACTCGTTGAAAGAAACGCTCTATCCCCTCCCTTCCTGATCACCGGCGTCATAACTATAGAGGCGCCTCTCCTCCTAGCAACGCTTATTAACTTCTTGTTAACGCTCTTCACGAAGTTCCTGTAGTTTGGGTAGGTCCTGCGCTCATTTAAGAAGTCGTGTAAAGGTCTCACGGGCGATAGCGTTAGTAAAATCGATACATTACCTGAGATCTGGTTCAACACCTCACTTACAGCCTCAGTATATTTCCTCGAGCTACTTCCCAGGTCAAGCCTAATTACCGCCACCGAACTCCTTTTACTGCTCATACCCCCTCACACCTAACGACTCACTAACCTGTAAGGGCTCATGCAGTTCCGTTAATAAGTTATTTAGGGAAACACCGTCAGCCCTAACCCTCTCTAACCAACCGCTCGGGATTCCAACCCCGCCCCAACCCTGAGCCATACCTCATTCACCAGAAGTGCATTCATTTTGAAGCCTCAAGTAACCGCTTCATGAGTCTTTCAGGCAGGTAATAACGCCCTGGAGAACCCTCACAGGTTCTGAAGCGCTCAGCACCCTCAGTGCTAATTAACCCAACTTTAATTAACTTATTAACACTAAGGAGCATCTCTAACCTCAAGATTATAATCTAGACGACCGTTATTTATACTTTGAACTCCTGAGGGGACGCGTAACGTTGGCTTAAGTTAGCATGATCTGCCTCGTGAGTCAACAGTCCTGCGTCAGTGAAGAGAAGAGTCGTCATCAACTCGGGAGAGCGTCGTGACATCATTCACAAGGTATAACTTTATTAGCGAGCTATTAAATTCAAGTAATGATGATGAGGGAAAGACGACTGAGCTGTGATTAGAGCTGTCTCAGCTGACGTTAAGCACGAAATAGGATTTATACCAACTAGTTCCGACCTTCCCCTTGTGAGGGTGTAATGTTTATAAATCCGGGGACGTAGGTAATGTAGCGTGGTGCTAGCGTGAGTTATAGTAAGTCAGCTCTTGCCGGGGTTCTCGCCGGTCTGCTAAGCGGTATAGTGATCGGGCTGCTCTACGTTGTAGTGTTATCAAGTTTCGTTGCTGAGCTGACAGTCGAGCTTGCTAAACTAATATCGTCGGCCTACGACGTGCCGTACGAGATCATATATAATCAACTCTCCGGAACCCTTTCAATCGCTAACATCATAGCCCCACTTGTTTATCCGATTCAGTATGCCTTAATAGGTGCGGTCTTCGGACTCCTGCAGCATTACCTCATGACAAGGCTTGGAACGAGATTAGTCACCTCAATACTGCTGACTGGAGTTATATTTACATTACTCCTCGGCTTCATCCCGTTAATAGCTGTACATTATTTCGGAGGACCTTTACTGACGGTGGTGGTCGATAAGATGAGTCCTTCAATATATCTGTACTCGAGCCTTCCAGGGCTCCTCTATACGTTATTCCTAGGTGTTGTCCGCTACGTTAGGGGTCCTTGGAGTAAAGCGCTTGAGGCTAAGCCCACAACATATTAACCGAGTTCTGAAGGTGACTAAACGTGTTTGCAGACTCGGCGGTCGTGGTCCTCATATCAGTGGTTCCAGGGCTCATCGCCTTAACCTACATCCTCCACTACAGGAGGGTTGGATGGCTCCTCCCAGTATTAGGGGGTGGTGGATGGTTAATCGCGTTGCTGTCCAGAACCCCATTACTGTACGTGAGCGCCAACATCCTCGAGAGAGGTACGTACCTGGTAATAGCTTCTTACATGGCCGGCGTCTTCGAGGAGCCTGTGAGATACGTCATACTCAGGAGCTCCATAGCTAAGAACGATAAGTTAGGCAGTGCTTTAGCTTTAGGCTTGGGGTGGGGGCTTGCCGAGGCATTGCTGCTGTACGTGATACCTGTTCTCACCTACAGTCAAATGGAGTACAGCTATCTCGACTTAATGCCGGGGGCTGTAGAGAGGAACATAGCCATCACCGCACACGTTATTTTCTCCGTGCTTGTGATGAGATCCCTAAGTAACGTGAAGTACCTCCTCCTAGCGATAATTGCTCACGGGACACTGAACATAGCGGGGGTGGCGGCGCTGGAGCTGACCAGTAGCGCGTGGTTAACTGAGGCGCTCCTGGCATTAATCGTTACCTCGTTAGTTATACTCATAGCGATGCGACGTGACTGGCTACTCCCTCGAGTAGCTATAGCTTCAAGAGCCTCTCTATAGACTCCTCGTACGGTTGCGTGGCTACGCCCTTCTCAGTTATTATCCCGCTCACCAGGTGAGGGGGGGTTACGTCGAAGGCAGGGTTCATGACCTTGACCCCTGGAACTGTTATTAAGAGCCTCCCCAGAACTCTACGCACCTCATCCGGGTTGCGTTCCTCGATAACCACTTCCTTAACACTCCTCACAGGATCTATGGTCGAGGTTGGGGCGGCGGAATAGAAAGGCACTCCGTGGTGACGTGCTAGAACTGCTATGGTGTATGTCCCTACCTTGTTTATCACGTGCCCTGACTTAAGTATCCTGTCAGCCCCGACAATCACCTTGCTCACAAGCCCTCTGCTCATGACGTAACCCACCATGCTATCGCTTATCAGCGTCACTGGTATGTCCTCCTTCATGAGCTCCCATACCGTGAGGCGTGCGCCCTGAAGCATAGGCCTCGTCTCAGTTGCTATCACCTTAATCCTTTTCCCAGAGTACCATGCTGATCTGATGACGCCGAGCGCGGTTCCGTGACCGGCCGTTGCCAGGGAACCCGCGTTACAGTGAGTCAGTACTGTGTCCCCGTCCTCAACCAGTTTACTGCCGACCTCACCTATAGCTATGTTGACCTTAACATCCTCCTCATATATTTCAAGGGCCTCATTAATAACGCTCTCACGCAGTTCCTCAGTACTGGCGTACTCTCTATTCACCACCTCCTTCATCCTCTCGAGAGCCCAAAAGAGATTCACCGCCGTAGGTCTCGTTCTCGAGAGTCTATCAATAGCTCTAAGCAACCCCGACCTAAGCTCATCCAGGCCACCGCTGAAGTTACTAGCCGCTAAAGCCACGCCGAGAGCCGCTGCAACGCCTATTGCCGGAGCACCTCTGATCTCCATAGACTCTATAGCTCTGGCCAGCCTCTCGTAATCGCTCGTTTCAACGTATTCCTCCTCCCAAGGCACTTTCAACGTATTCAACCACCTAACCCTACCCTCCACCCACTCAAGAGACCTAACGCCTGCCGCCATACTAAAACCCAACTACACACAACGGAGGAACTAGTTAAAAACGTTCAAGACGCCCTGTCTTATATGCTGGAAACGTTAATTACTTCCCTGATTACTCATTAGTTAGGTGTGGGATATGAACGCGTCTGTCGAGGTGGTTGATGTTAAGGACGGGAAGCTCCTTGTTAAAGGACCTCCAGAGATCTTCATCGAAGCGAGGGTTGGTGTGAGGACGGCTGAACATGACATATTCGTGCTTGACTTAGTAGAGCTGGCGTACCTCATATACGCTAAGGACTGCGAGGTGATGGATATGGACGGGCAGAGACTTGACTTGGAGGACATCTTCTCAAGATACTCGCAGAGCAGGTATGACTGGATTAAATTCACGACG